>NZ_NGFN01000681.1 GCF_002148965.1 Streptomyces swartbergensis
GACCGCACCCGCCCCGGCTCCCGAGCCCGAGCCCGAGAAGCCGAAGGAACCGGAGGACCCGGGCCTGTGCGTGCCGGTCATCGGCCTGTGCGTGGATTCACTGGACTGAGAGTTCGGCCGGAAAGCCCCCGGTCGGCCCCGTCAGCCGCCGTTCCGCCGCATGAGCAGCCACGGCTCCACGACGCCCAGCCCACGCACCGGCCGCTGCCACATCGGCTGCAACGCGAACCGGTACGTCGGCGGCTCCTCGCCCTCCTTCTCCGCCGCCGCGGCCTCCTCGGCCGCCTCCGCCTCCGAGGACGGGGCGTCCTGCGTGCGGATCAGCTCCTCGGCGAAGGCGGTGTCGACGAGCACGGCGTCCTTCGGAGCTATCGAGGTGAGCCGGGAGGCCAGGTTCACGGTCGTACCGAAGACATCACCCATACGGGTGGTCACCGTGCCGAACGCCATGCCGACGCGCAGCTCCGGCATCGTCTCGTCGTGCGCCATCGTCTCGATCAGGCGCAGGGCGATCTCGGCGGCCGTGCCCGCGTCGTCGGCCGCGTACAACACCTCGTCGCCGAGGGTCTTGATCAGTCGGCCGCCGTTCGCGGCGACCAGGTCGGCGGCGGTGGTCTCGAAGGCCTCGACCAGTTCGCCGAGCTCCTCCTCCTCCATCCGGCGCGTCAGCCGCGTGAACCCGACCAGATCGGCGAAGCCGACCGCGAGCCGCCGGTCCACCATCTCCTCGTCGTCCGCGGCCTGCACGACCCGTCCGGCCGAGGCGGCGAGCTGCCGCCGCCAGACGTAGACCAGGAACTCCTCCAGCTCGGGCAGGAGCAGCTCGACGATCGGGTACGTCACCTCGGTGCGCGTCATGCCCGGCTCGGGCGGCTCGGTCAGTCCCTCCAGGAAGGAGTCGATCTGCCACTCGGCGAGCCGCGCGGTGGTCTGCCCGGTGGACCGGGCCACCTGCACGGCCATCGCCTCGCTCAGCAGCCCCGCCTCGACGAGACCGGCGAGGCGCCGCAGCGCCAGTACGTCCGCCTCCGTGAGCGCCTTGGCCTGCCCGATGTCGGCGAAGCCCATCGCCCGCCAGAAGCGGGAGGCCAGTTCCATGGAGACGCCGGCGCTGCGGGCGGCCTGGAACGGGGTGTAGCGCCGCTCGGCCCCCAGGATCAGCTGTTCCAGACGCAGGGCGAGCGGATCCTCGCCGGGGTCGGCGCCCTGCGCGTCCGTGCCGGAACCCGAGTCGTCGACGGTCACGCGTGCTGCCCTTCCGATCTGTCACGGTCATGTATCGACCGGCCTCAACTCTACGGCAGGTGTGCGCCAGCTCACTCCGTCAGGTTCAGCCGGGGGGTGGCTGAGCTGCGGGCAGTCGTGCCGCTGGGGCGGCACCCGTCCCAAAGAAGCGGCACCCCGCGGCGCCGGGTTGCGCAACGCCCCGACCCCAGCGACAACGCCGAGCGCCTCTCAAGCGGGCCGCAAGTGCACGATGTCCCCCGCACCGACAGGCTCCTGCACCCCCTCCGCCGTAGCCAGCACCAACCGCC
>NZ_NGFN01000682.1 GCF_002148965.1 Streptomyces swartbergensis
GAGGGGGAGGTCGGCATGGGTCCAACTGTGAACGGGGGCAGGTGCGCCTGCCAGTATCGTCGCCGCAGGCCGACGGGCATAACCCGGGGTCGCACACGGGGCAGCGCCCGGCGGCACCCGGCGGCGCCAGGGGGTAGTACCGGGTGCACGGAGGCACGCGGCGCGCACGGGGTGTGAGCACCGCGCGCACACCGGCGGATCACACTCGTGGCCCCACCGGCACCCGGTCCCGACAATGGTCCGCACGAGCAGGGCCCGCCCACCATCCGCATCGGGGCGGGTCCTGCTCGCTTCGGATCGATCCAGTTCGCACCCTCGCCCGCTTACCTGCACATTCCTTTGGAAAATGCCAAAGCCTTCACCTGGGCCGAGTACTTTCCGTAGTGTCGTGCTCACGTTCGCGGGAACGGCCGTGCAGGGGAGGGGGATTCGGCGTGCCCGGAATCGACGAGAGTCTGCTGGAGGCCATGCGGCTGCCCGGTGCGCGAGGGGCGGCGGTGGTCGACTGGATCAGCGGTCTCGCCCTGGGCGCGGTGGGTGACGCGCCGGGCGGCGACCTGGAGGCGGCGGCCGCGGAGACCGCCGAGCTCGCCCGCCTCGCCACGGAGAGCGGCGCGCTCGCCCCGGCCGGCGGCGACGCGGGCGGAGCGTCCGGCAAGCAACCACCCGTACAGGACCTGATCATCACGAACACCGACTCGTACCACCTGCTCAGGTTCGTCACCACGACCTTCGACAGCACCGTGTTCCTGCACTTATGGCTCGACCGCACCGAGGGCAACCTCGCCCTGGCCCGCATCCGGCTGGCCGAGATGGCGGACAGACTGGTGCTCGGATGATCATGCCGACCCGGACCGCGCGCACGGACGAACCGGCCTCGGCCCTGCTCGGCACTCTCGCCGCGCAGGGCGCGAGCGGCGCCGTGTCCACCGAGGCGGGGATCGTCTACCTCGCCGCGGGACACGTCGTCCATGTCGAATCCGCCCTCACCCCCGACATCGGCGATCTGCTCACGCACAGCGGCGCGCTCGCCCCGGACGGCTGGTGGGAGGCCATCGACCGGGCCGGCCGCCGTTGCCGCGTCGGCCGTCAGCTGGTGGACAGCGGCCACCTCGCCGCCGGCGCGCTCGAACTGTGCCACCTGGGCGCCCTCTTCGACGCGGCGTACTTCGTCCTCGCCCACGACGGACCGGTGCTCCGCTTCCGCCCCGGAGTCTCGCACTGGCTGGGCGCGGTCCGTGCCGTGCCGGTGGACACCGTCCTGCGCGAGTCGAGACGCCGCCGCGAACTGCTGCAGCGCATATGGCCCGAACCCGCCATCGACCTCACTCCGCTCGACCGCGTCCCCGGTAGCGACCCGGCGGATCTGCCGGCCCGCCGCAGCCGCACGCTCGCCCAGGTCGACGGCGTCCGCACCGCCGCCCAGATCGCCACCGCCCTCGCCTGCCGCACCTTCCACACCCTCGTCGAGCTCCGCCGCCTGGCCGCCGCCGGGCTGGTCGTCCCCAAAGCCCCAGCC
>NZ_NGFN01000683.1 GCF_002148965.1 Streptomyces swartbergensis
CCCTCTTCCTGGCTGCCCTGGCGGCCCTGCTCACCCTCTGCGCCGCGGTCCTCGACGAGCCCGCCGCCTACGCGGAGGCCCTCACCCTGGGCGCCCTCCTTTTCCTGGCCCGCCTCCTCACCACCCACGGTTTCGCCTACGCCCCGGCAGTGGTCCTCACCGCCACGGCCACGATCCAGGCAGCCGCCCTCGCCGCGGTCTTCACCTCCCGCATCCCCGGCTGCGGCTTCCTGGCCACCCCCGTCGAAACCCTCGTCACCACCTGGGGAGCCGGCAGCGCCCCCACCCTCGCCTGCGGTGCGGCGGCCCTGGTCCTCCTGATCCACGCGGCCCGCAAGCTGACCAGGGCCTCGGCCCACGCACCACCGGAACCCTCCCGGTGACCGCCGCTGCCGCCGGCCCCGTCGCCACCGGCAGCACCCGACACATCCCTTCCTTCGCCTCAAGGAGAACCCGCATGACCACCCGCCCAGCAGCCCCGGCCGCCCCGGGAGCCGCGCGATGAGAGTCCTGCTGATCGGAGCCAACGGCTACATCGGGCGCTTCGTCGCCGACCGCCTGCTCGCCGACCCGGCCGTGCAGCTCACCGCCCTCGGCCGCGGCGACGACGCCGACGTCCGCTTCGACCTCGCGTCCGGCAGCCCCGGTGCCCTCACCCGCTTCCTCGACGCGGTCCACCCGGGCGTCGTCGTCAACTGCGCCGGCGCCACCAGGGGCGGTGCCCGCGAGCTCACCCGCCACAACACCGTCGCCGTGGCCACCGTCTGCGAGGCCCTGCGCCGCAGCGGCTGTGGTGCCCGACTGGTGCAGATCGGGTGCAGCGCCGAGTACGGCCCCAGCCAGCCCGGCTCGTCCACGGCGGAGGACGCCGTCCCCCGGCCCGGCGGCCCGTACGGCGTCAGCAAACTCGCCGCCACGGAACTGGTCCTCGGCTCCGGCCTGGACGCCGTTGTCCTGCGCGTCTTCTCACCGGCCGGACCCGGCACCCCCGCCGGCTCCCCGCTGGGCCGGCTCGCCGAGGCCATGCGCCGCGCCATGCAATCCGGCGACGGCGAGCTGAAACTCGGCGGCCTCGGCGCGCAGCGCGACTTCGTCGACGTCCGGGACGTGGCCCGCGCCGTCCACGCCGCCTCGCTCTCCGCCGCGCAGGGCGTCATCAACATCGGCTCCGGCCGCGCCGTCCGCCTGCGCGACGCTGCCGCGGTCCTCGCCCGCGTGGCCGGATACGGCGGTGCCCTCCACGAACTCGACGGCCCTCCCGGTGCCCTGCGCCCGGCCATCGGCCACCCCCGACCCGACCCGGACCACGCGCCCCCGGTCGCGTATCCGTACCCGGACGGCTGCGGCAGCTGGCAGCAGGCCGATGTGCGCACCGCCCGCGACCGGCTCGGCTGGCGTCCCCGGATCGGCCTGGAGGAGTCCCTCGCCGACATCTGGATGGAGGCGGCATGCCGCATCTGACCAGTACCCGACCACGCGTCTCCGGCACGGAACTCCGCCCCGGCGT
>NZ_NGFN01000684.1 GCF_002148965.1 Streptomyces swartbergensis
CCCCAATGGCCATCCGCCCCCCTGGTGTGCCGTCGGAACGCCCCCTCCCCGAGGCCTTCCGGCACCCGCCCAGAGTCGCCCCGTTCGCACCGCTCCGTCAAGATTGCGTCGCGTCCTGTGGATAACTTCCGGCACGCACGAATGCGGCGTCCCGTCCGCCGCGCCGGAGTCTCACCCTCCGGTCCCACCCGGGCCCACCTGCCCCGTTCGCCCGTGTCCGCCTCCTCGGACACTGCCCAGGACCGGTGTGCCACCCGTAACGTGTGGCACGACCACGAACACGTGGCGACGACACGGCACACCCGAAAGCGAGGCAGCACCCGATGCCCCCCTTCGATGTCCCCGAGGGTGACCCCTTCGGTCCGCACAACCTGCCGTACGGCGTGTTCTCCCTCCCCGGTTCCTCCCACCGGACCGTGGGCGTCCGGCTCGGCGACCACGTACTGGACGCCGGCGCGGCGGCCCACGCCCTCGGCTCCCCGTACGCCTCCCTGCTCGCGCGGCCGACCCTCAACCCGCTGCTGGCCGCGGGGCGCACGGCCTGGTCGGACGTACGCCGGGCGCTGACGGCCTGGGTGTCCGTGCCGTCCCACCGCGAGACCGTCGAACCGATGTTCCACCCCCTGTCCTCGGTGACCCTGCACCTCCCCTTCGAGGTCGCGGACTACGTCGACTTCTACGCCTCCGAGAACCACGCCCGGAACGTCGGCCGGATCTTCCGCCCCGACGCCGAGGACTCCCTGACCCCCAACTGGAAGCACCTGCCGATCGGCTACCACGGCCGCTCCGGCACGGTCGTCGTCTCGGGCACGGACGTCGTACGCCCCTCGGGCCAGCGCAAGGCGCCCGCGGACCCGGCTCCCGTCTTCGGCCCGTCCGTCCGCCTGGACATCGAGGCGGAGGTCGGCTTCGTGGTCGGCGTGCCGTCCCGGATGGGCGAGCCGGTGTCTCTCGACGACTTCCGCGAGCACGTCTTCGGCCTCTGCCTCCTCAACGACTGGTCGGCGCGCGACATCCAGGCCTGGGAGTACGTCCCGCTCGGCCCGTTCCTCGGCAAGTCCTTCGCCACGTCGGTGTCGGCGTGGATCACCCCGCTGGACGCCCTGGAGGAGGCCCGGGTCGCTCCGCCCGCCCGGACACACCAGCTGCTGCCCTACCTGGACGACAGCGGCGAGGAACCCGGCGGCTACGACCTGCGGATCACCGTCGCCGTGAACGGCCACGTCGTCTCCGAGCCGCCCTTCTCCACCATGTACTGGACGGCCGCCCAGCAACTGGCCCACATGACCGTCAACGGCGCCTCCCTGCGCACCGGCGACCTGTACGGCTCGGGCACGGTCAGCGGCCCGGCGGACCGTGAGCGCGGCTCCCTCCTCGAACTGACCTGGAACGGCCGCGACCCGCTCGAACTCCCCGACGGCAAGCGGACGTTCCTGGAGGACGGCGACGTGGTGACCCTCTCGGCCTGGGCCCCGGGGCCGGACGGTGTGCGGGTGG
>NZ_NGFN01000685.1 GCF_002148965.1 Streptomyces swartbergensis
GGGGGGCGGCGGGGAGAAGGGAACCGATGTATGGGGCACCGCGTGGATGCTGATGCAGAATGCGGCGGTGACGGGGACCGCTGACCACGGTCCACGAACGCGAGTGGGGGAAACGTGTCGCGTTGGAAAGGGCTGCCCGAAGAACTGGACCCGCGTGTACGGCAGTTGGTGGTGCGATTACGGCGGGTGAAGGACCACAGCGGGCTGAGTCTGCGCCAGCTCGCGGCCAAGACGGGGTACAGCACATCGTCCTGGGAGCGCTACCTGGCCGGCAGGTCGCTCCCGCCCAGGGAGGCCGTGGAGGCGATGGCCCGACTCGGCGGTGACGACCCGGTCCGCCTGCTCGCGCTGCACGAGGTCGCCGCGGAGGCGTGGGTCAAGGGGCCGGACCGGCAGAGCGACCTGGCCGAGGACGGGACGGGCAGAGGGCCGGACCCGCAGAGCCCGCCGCCCGGAACGAAGTCCGGAACGAAGTCCGGGGCCGAGCCCGGGGCCGAGTCCGGGGCCGAGCCCGGGACCGAGCCCGGGGCCGAGCCCGGGACCGAGTCCGGGACCGAGCCCGGAACCGAGTTGAAGACCGAGTTGGGGACCGGCTCACCCCGGCCCCACGGCCGGGCACTGCGCATCACGCTCATCGCCGGTTCCGTGGCCCTGGTGCTGGCCGTCGCCGCCACGGTCCTGCTGGCCGTACGGCTCACGGACGGCGAGGGCGGAGCGGTCGCGGCCGACCTCACCGCCTCCGCCACGACGGCACCGGGATCGCCCGAGGAGTCGGCACGACCCCGGTACACCTGCCGGGCGGAGCGGATCGACGGCCGCTGGTACGCGGGCAACAGCCGCACCCAGAAGGCCGTCCTGGCGAACGGCCACGCCGGACCGGAGGTGGCCGAGGCCCAGTGCCTGCTGCGCGAGGCGGGCCTCTCCCCGGGCGCCGTGGACGGCATCTTCGGCCCGCACACGGAACGCGCGGTCAGGGCCCTTCAGAAGCGGGCCAACCTGGTCGTGGACGGCATCATCGGGCCGCACACCTGGAAGGCCCTGCGGGAATGACGCGGACCCCGCCGGGCCCGCTGCCGCCGGAACGCGCCCGCCTCGCCTCCGTGCTGACGGAGTTGAAGGCGGGCACGGGCCTGAGCCTGGCGGCCCTCGCGGCGAAGACGACCTTCAGCAAGTCGTCCTGGGAGCGCTACCTCAACGGCAGGACGCTCCCGCCGCGCCAGGCGGTACAGGAGCTGTGCCGCCTCGCGGGCGAACCGGAGGGCCGGTGTCTCGCGCTGTGGGAGCTGGCGGAGTCGGAGTGGAGCGGCCGGGCGGCGCCGACCACGCGTACGCAGAGGCCCGCGCCCACACACACTCCCGCGCAGCCGCACGCGCCCACACAGACGCCCGCGCCCACGCAGACGCCCGCGCCCACGGAGACACCTGCGACCAGGAATGCGGAGGTCAGACCTGCCACCGGCGGCAGGGGCGCGGTCATGGCGATCCTCGCGTCGGTG
>NZ_NGFN01000686.1 GCF_002148965.1 Streptomyces swartbergensis
GTCGGGGCGGGGCTCGGTGGCTGGTCGCGCCGGACTGTCGGCAGCCGTGGTTGCCCGGGCCGGAGGTGTTGCTGTGGGCGGCTGTGCGGGCGGCTCGGGAGGCTGTGCGGATATCGATTTTTCCTCCCTCCGATCAGGGTGCTAACGTCTACGACGTCAGTAGGCGCCGCTAGCTCAGTTGGTTAGAGCAGCTGACTCTTAATCAGCGGGTCCGGGGTTCGAGTCCCTGGCGGCGCACAGACGGTGAGAGGCCCTCCGCACGAGCGGGGGGCCTCTTCGCATGCCGGTGACGGTGCGGGTGTACGAAATCGCCATATCGCCCTCACCCGGTCGACGTCGTCACCGGAGTGCCCCGCGGCCTGGAGTGCGAGGCAGCCGTGCCGATCGACGGGCGGCGCTTGCTCCAGGAGGAGCCGGCCGGACTGCTGAAGGCGGTGCGGCAGGCCGGTGACGCGCACGCGGAGGCCGTGGTCGACGAGCGGGGTGCGCGAACGCCCTGCGGGGCCTGGCCCTGGTCGCCCTGCGGGAGGGACGCGCCACGGAGGCGCTGAGCCGCCTCGCCGAGTACCGGGCGGCAGCCGGTCACGAGGGCGTCGACGGTGGCATCCGGCCGTAGGTGGCCGGATTCGGTTACAGGCGTTAAAGGGCTGGCTGCGTCACGCCAAAACCACCTGTGGAGCGGTGCGCCGAGCCATTAGCGTGGCAAGTCGACCCGCCCGTGAGCGGCTCCCCGCGGAGCCGTGGAAGGAGCGCAGCAGCGTGCGCCGTATCGCGTCCGAAGTCCAGATCAGTGCCGGGCCCGAGGAGGTGTGGGCCGTCCTCACCGACTTCGAGCGGTTCCACGAGTGGAACCCGTTCCTGGTGGAGGCGGCAGGCCGGGCGGAGCCGGGGCAGCGGCTCAGCCTGCGGTTCCGGCTGCCGGGCAACAACCGCGAGATGGTGTTCAAGCCGACCGTGCTCGTCAGCGAGGCGCCCCGGCTGCTGCGGTGGCGCGGGCGCTTGGGTGTCTCGGGTGTCTTCGACGGGCTGCACAGCTTCGAGCTGACGCCACGCGAGGGCGGCACGCACGTCCTGCAGGCCGAGACGTTCACCGGCGTGCTGGTCCCCGTCACCGGCACGATCATCCGGCAGAGCGAGGTGGGGTTCCGGTTGCTGACCGACGCCCTGAAGAAACGAGTGGAGGCCACGGTCGGGTTCTGAGGCTCATGGGCGCGGGGTGAACATCTCACACAGAGTCCCCATCTGATCACGCTGCCGGAGGCGTGGCGGCCCGGTCCGGAGCACCCTTCGAGGTCCGCTAAACTGATCCGGTCAGCAGGCGCCGCTAGCTCAGTTGGTTAGAGCAGCTGACTCTTAATCAGCGGGTCCGGGGTTCGAGTCCCTGGCGGCGCACAGACGGCAAAGGCCCCTCGCGAGAGCGAGGGGCCTTCTGCGTGCTCGTGGCGGTGCGCCGCGCCTTCAACGGCCCGCTGTGATCTTCAC
>NZ_NGFN01000687.1 GCF_002148965.1 Streptomyces swartbergensis
CCGCCCCGGAAGCCCCCTGCTTCCCCGCCCCGGCCCGCTCATGCTGTGACCGTCACGACCCGGCCGGCGCCCATGGGGCGGCGGCACCGTGGGTACTCAGTGGCCGAGGGTACGGGCGAGGTCGACAGGACACGGCACCAGGCACTGCGGAGGTACGGATGCGGCGGACGGACCCGGAAGGCCACGGCCCCGTCCGGTTCGGGCCGCCCATCCCCGACGACGGACTGCCCGTGCTGCCGGAGCTGTCCACCGTGCTCGCCGCCGCGGCGTCCCGGGGCGACCACGAGCCGGTCGGCGGCGGACCGGCCCTGCGCGAGGCCGCCTGCGGCTACTGGGACCGGCGCGGACTGCGCTGCGACCCCGGCCGGGTGGCCGCCGGGCCCGGCGCGCCCGCGCTGCTGCTCGCCCTGACCGCCGCCCTCGGCGGTGACGTCCTCGTGCCGAGACCCTGTGCCGCCTGGTGGGCCCCGTACGCCCGCCTGCTGGGACGCCCCGCCTTCCACGTGCCGACTCCGCCGGAGAGCGGCGGGGTGCCCGACCCGTACGCCCTGCTGGAGACCGTGCGCCGGGTCCGAGCCGAGGGCGGTGATCCGCGCCTGGTCGTGCTGTCCGTCGCCGACGACCCCACGGCCACCGTCGCCCCTCCCGAACTGCTGCACGAGACCGTCGAGGCCGCCCAGGAGGAGGGCCTGCACCTGGTCAGCGACGAGACCTGGCGCGACACCCTGCACGACCCGCACGACACCGTGCTGCTCAGCCCCGCCGAGATGCTGCCCGACCGGGTCACCGTCGTCACCGACCTGGCCGGTGCCCTGCTCCCGCCCGGCTGGCCGGCCGCGGTGGCCCGCTTCCCGGCCGGAGCGGACGCCGACGGCCTCCACGCGCGCGTGCTCGACGTCCTCACCGCGCTCGACGCCCGGGTCGCCGCTCCCATCGCCGCGGCGGCCGCATACGCGCTGCGGGAACCGGAAGCGGTTACCGCGCGCGTCACCACCGCCGTGCGCCTGCACGCGCGCCTGGCCGCCGAGGCGCACGCCGCCGTCGTCGCGGCCGGCGCCCTCGCCCGGCCCCCGCAGGCCGGCCGTCATCTCTACGTCGACCTCTCTCCGCTGAGCCCCGCGTTGACCGCGCACGGCGTCGGCGACACACAGGAACTGGAGGACTTCCTCTCCGCCCGTCTCAGCATGCCCGCACCGGGCGGTCACCGCTTCGGCGACGAGCTCGAAACCCCGCGCGTGCGGCTCTCGACCGGCGCACTGCTGGCCGGCTCCGACACGGAACGCGCGGAATGCCTCACCTCACCCACGCCGTTGGAACTGCCGCACGTGCAACGCTCGTTGATCCAACTGAAGTCGGCCTTCGACGATCTCCGCGAAGAAGCTCAGCGATGGGAGCCTCCTCGATGACGCAGCAGTCCGAGTCGACCGCGAGCACGACCACTCGGGAAGCCGGCGACGCGGCCCTCCCGTCCC
>NZ_NGFN01000688.1 GCF_002148965.1 Streptomyces swartbergensis
GTGTGGATCTCGCTGTGGTGGAGCGTGTAACAGTTGCCCGCCTGCTCATGGGTGACGAACCTCGGCACCACGCGCAGATCGGTCGGTACGGCGTCGAAGTCGTCCTGGGCGCTCTGCGGGATGTCCTCCTCCGACAGCCGCCCGGTGAGTTCGTGCCGCACGTGCTTGTACTGCCCGCGCATGATCAGTGAGGTGAAGGTGAACCGGTGGTCGTGCGGCCGGTCCCGGTGGTCCTCGGTCGAGACGTGCACGCGGATGCGGAATCCACGGTCCAGGGCGTCGTAGATGACGAGCTTGTCGAGCAGCCGGTGGTGCTCGCACTTGTCGAAGAGGTCCTCCTCCTCGCGCGCCCGCTCCAGCAGCTGCGTCAGAGCCGCCTTGTCCTCGGAGAGTGCGGTGAGGATCTCCTTGGTCTGCGCACGGGCCTTGGGGAGGTCGGACCAGTCGATGACCAGCCGGTCGAGTGAGTCCAGCATGTGAGGCTCCTTCTTCGAATTACGCGACGGGGAGACGGGCTTCCGACCGGACGGGCAGTCCGAACACCCGGTGCGCCGTACCGGCGGCGAGGGTGCGGACGTCCTCGGGGGACAGGCCCTGCGACTGCGCGTTGGCCATCTGCCGGGCCAGCGGCACGGAACCGGCCGCGACGATCCCGTCCTGCTGGTACCAGAGCGCGTTGTCCACGCGGTGGTGCAGGTCCTGGCCGCCGAGCCGTGCCGAGTCGCAGCGGTCGGTCATCATCATCGAGTTCTCCACGCCCATCAGCTGGACGGCGCGGGCCGCGATGGCCAGGTCGACGTGCTCCCCGTCGAAGTTGATGCAGGCGCCGATACGGCCGGCCGCCGCCTGGCGCATGATCGCCGCCGGGACCGGTCCGGCGATCCGCGCCATCTGGTTGAGGGTCCAGCCGGGCAGGTCGTAGGAGGCGATGACGGCGTCCCGCTCGGCGCGCGCCCGGGCGCTGCGGAAGGCGTGCCGGATCAACAACGGCATGTCGTTGAACAGGTGGTCGGTGACGACGCGGACGCCGGTGCCGGACCACTCGCTCTGCCATGCCCTCTCGACGATCTCGTCGACCTGCTCCGCGCTGCGCAGCGGGTCGGCACGGGTGAAGTGGCCGAGCGCGGGGCGGATTCCGTGGGCCATCAGGAGCGGGATGAGCCAGTCGAAGCCCGTGTCGCGGGCGGTGGGCTCGTCGTGGAGTTGGGAGGCGGGCGAGAACGCGTCGGGCGAGAGGACGGTGTACGTGAGTCCGTACGGTCCGAGGGCCGCGAGGCGCTCCCACTCGTGCCTGCTGGGGGCCCAGACGGTCGCCGCGGGAGTGCCGCCGTGGCTGGCCAGGAGCGGCCCCTCCAGGGCGATGCCGGCGACGTGCGGCAGCAGTCCCTCGCCCCGCATGCGGTGGTACTGGTGCACGAAGGCCTCGAACTCGGCGAGATGCTCCCGGTGGAGGTACAT
>NZ_NGFN01000689.1 GCF_002148965.1 Streptomyces swartbergensis
GGGTGGATCCGGCGGGGGATTACAGGGTGCGGGTGACGCGGGGGTAGGCAGCGGCCGGTCGGCGAGGGGCGATGGACGAGGAGGTAGCGGTCGGCACCGGGGCGATCAGCGCAAGGGCACGGGGCCGATTCAGGATTACGGTAGGGCCTGCCGCCTTACGGTAGGCCTGCCGCGACCGCCGTACCGGAGAGCCGATGCCAGCGAAGCCCACGAACGACGCCCACGAGGGGGCGACCCCACGGGCCGACGGGACCGGGGCGGCCCCACCGGCCGACGGGAAGGGGGCGCCTGCCGACGCAAAGGAGTCGCCGACTGTCGGGAAGGGGTCGCCGGCTGTCGGGAAGACGGGGGCACCCGCCGAGGCGGTCACGCCGCTGATCCGCGGCATCGGGGTCCTGCGGGAACTGACCGAGGCGGACGGCACGCTGAGCCTCAGCGCCCTGGAACGGGCCACCGGCCTCGCCCGCTCCACGGTCGACCGCATCACGGCCACACTCGCCCGCATGGAATACGTCCGCCTGGACGGCAGGGACGTGCACCTGACCCCGCGCCTGATGGAACTGGGCAACGCCTACCTCTCCGCCCTGCGCCTCCCCGCCCTCCTCTCCGCCCGGGCGGACGCCCTGGCCGACGAACTGGACGAGTCGGTCTCCCTCGCGGTCGCCGACCGTGACGGCATCCGCTTCATCCACCAGGCGACCCGCCGCCGCGCGATGTCCCTGAGCTTCCGCATCGGCGACCTGCTCCCCGCCGAACGCACCGCACCGGGCCCGCTGTTCGCGACGGAGTGGACCGCCACCGACTGGCAACACTGGCGGGACCGCAGGGCATCGGACCCGAGGGACCTGTCCTTCACGGCCGTACCGCCGCGCAAGTACGGACCGGGCGAACGAGACGACGAGGCCTTCGTCGCCCGCACGGAAGAGGCGGCGGCGAACGGCTGGGCCCTGGACGACCAACTGATCGAACCGGGCTTGGTGGCGGTCTCGGTCCCGGTCCGCTCCCCTCACCCAGTTCACTCAGTCGCTCATCCAAGCGGCCACACAGACGGCCACACAGGCGACCACCGAAAAATCGCATGCGTGGCGAGCGTGGTCAGCCACACGAGCCGGCACACAGCACACGACCTGCGCACGACACTGCTGCCGAGGCTGCGCTCGGCGGTGACGGAGATGGAACGCGAACTGCACCGCACACCACCCCCGGAGCCCGGCCCGCCCCCCTCCAACCTCGCGCTCTGGACGGGCGCCTCCAAGCAGCGGCTGGGCCGTGACTTCATCGAATCCCTGGCCCGAGGCCTGACGGTCCTCACGGCCTTCGGAGAGGACAGGCCGGAGCTGACCCTCACGGAGGTGGCCCAGGCGACGGGCCTGGCCCGGGCGACGGCCCGCCGGGCCCTGATCACCTACGAACACCTGGACCTGGTGACCACCCCGAGCCCCCGCACCTTCACCC
>NZ_NGFN01000069.1 GCF_002148965.1 Streptomyces swartbergensis
CCGCCCGCCCCGGGCGCCGGACCCCCAGTCGGGGGCTGGTCCCAAGCCGGGCGGCGGCGACCGCCCAGCGGCACCGACCCCCGGGTACACACCCGTCGGACCGACGGCGGCGTCGCCCCACAGTCGGCATCGGTCCCGGGGCATCACCCCTCGGGATGGCACCCGCACCCCCGACATGGTGAGGTGATGCCGAGACGACAGCGGACGCGAGGGTGAGGGAGTGGTGTGAGCATGGCGGGCATGGACGCGTTCATCGGGCGGATGGACCCCGAGATGTGCGTGGTCACGGCCGTCGCGGGCGGTGAACGGGCGGGGTGCCTGGTCGGATTCGCCTCGCAGTGCTCGCTACGGCCCGTGCGGTTCGTGGTGTGGCTGTCCGAGCTGAACCACACCTTCCGGGTGGCCCGGGACGCCGAGGTGCTCGCCGTTCACCTGCTCGCGCGCGAACAGCACGGCCTCGCCGAGCTGTTCGGCGGGCGGACCGGCGACCGGACGGACAAGTTCGAGGGCCTCCGACTGCGAGAGGCGTACGGCGGGGCCGTCGTGCTGGAGGACGCGCCGGCCTGGTTCGTCGGCCGGATCGTGACGCGCGCCGGCGGCGGCGACCACATCGGCTTCGTCCTCGACCCCGTCGAGGTGGGCGGACACGAGGCGTACGACGGGCCGCTGCTGCGCCTCTCCGGCGCCCTCACCATCGACCCCGGTCACCCGGTCGACTGAGCCGGCGCACGGTGGGTCGAACACCGGGCAAGGTCCGGGAAAAGGGGCGGGACACCGGGCCCGCCGGGCGTCATCCTGAGGGGCCGGGGCGACGACGCACGAGGCGCCCCGTCCGCCGCGAACCGAAGGCCACGCACATGAACGGCTCCCGCATCCCTGGCCTGGTGCTGCCCACTCTGTTCCTGCTGGCCCTGGTCGTGGGCCTGTGGTGGTGCTGGCGGCACCGCGGCGACTCATGAACGGCGAAAGGGCCGTCCCCTACACCTCTCGCACCCCTACGCCTCTCGCACCCTCTACATCTCTCGCATCCTCGGAACCCGGACGTCCACGACGCACACGTCGTCCCGCCGCTCGTCCGGCAGCATCCGCGCGAGCAGCTGCCCGAGTGACCCCGACCCGTCGGCGTGCGGGGCGACCACGGCGTCGGCGAGACGTTCCATACCCCGGTCGATGCTCTCCGGGGGGTGCTCGACCAGGCCGTCGGTGAACAGGATGAGCCGGTCACCCGGGAGGAGACGGCACTCCGCCTCCTCGAAGACCGGCGCCGTGGTCGCGCCGAGCAGCATGCCTCTGGGGCGGCTCAGATACCGCACCTCGCCGTCCCGCAGCAGCAGGGGCGGGGGATGCCCGGCCTGGGCCCAGACCAGACGGCGCATCCGGGGGGCGTACCGGGCCAGCACCATCGTGGCCGTCGCGTGGGAATCACGGGAGTGCAGCAGCAGCGTGTTCAGCCGGGCCAGCGCGCCGGTCAGCGACGAGCCCGTGATGACCATGCCCTTCGCGGTGAAGCGGAGCTGGGCCATCGTGGCGACGGCGTCGACACCGTGCCCGGCGACATCGCCGACCACCAGCAGCGCGTCCCCGTCGGGCAGTTCCACGGCACTGAACCAGTCACCGCCGACGTGCACCCCCGACTGGGCGGGCAGATAGGCGACCTCCACGCGCAGCCCCGCCAGGTGCACCGGCCGGTTGGCCTGCGGCAGCAGCGCCTGCTGGAGCCGGGAGGCCAGGGTCCGCTCGGCCTGGAGCACGTCGTGCTGCGTGAGGATCGCCTGCTCGCTCTCGACCAGGGCCAGCTCCGCCCGCCGCCGCGCCGTCATGTCCTGGACGACACCGTGCACCTCCACAGGCGTGCCGTGCATGTCGGCCACGGCCTCGGCCACGAGACGCAGATGCCGGATGCCGCCGCTCGTCCTGACCCGGAACGGCAGGTCGAACGCCCGCCCCTCCCGGACGAGTGCGCGGACGGCGCGGGTCAGCGCGGGCGCGTCCTCGGGCAGCGCGAGCTCCGGCAACCCGGTGAGCCGCACCGGGCCGTGCGCGGGGTCCCGGCTGAAGATGGCGAACACCTGCGTCGACCAGGAGGCCTCCTGCGTCGCCAGGTTCCAGTTCGCCCAGCCGAGGTTGCCCAGCCGCTGGAGATCCGCCAGCCGCTGCTCCTGCCGGTCGGAGGAGCCGTGCCGGATCCAGCTGACGACCAGCGCGTCGTCCAGCCGCGCCACCCCCGCCGAGTACGTGGACAGCGCCGCGATGCCCGCCACGACCTCCTCGTGCGCGAACGGTTCACTCTCGTACGGCTCCCCGGTGGTCAGCGCGTGCAGGCAGCCCTGCCACAGCGGCTCCTCCGTCAGGGCCGGCCGGAATTCCAGCAGCCGCCGCCCGGCCAGCTCCTCACCGGGGCGGCCCAGCAGGTCACCCGCCCGTGTGGTCGCGGCCTCCACCCGGAAGTCCTCGGTCTCGCCCGACGCGTCCCTCAGCGGGGTGAGCAGCATCGCCGCGATCGGCAGCGCGTCGAACAGCGCCTGCACCGCGTCCGTCGCGGCGTCGTCGGCCCGCTCGGGCGGTGCCTCGAAGGCGCGCAGCCGGCCGGCACACAGCCCGGTGACGCCCCGTAGATGGGCCCGGTCGCGGGGCGTGAACGACCCGGCACGGCCGCGCAGCACGCCGATGCAGACCTGGGCCGGGCCCGCAGCGGGCACAGGCAGCCAGGCGCGCGACCGCCACCGCTCGGGCGGGTCCCCGAGCAGCAGGTCCCGCCGCTCGTCCGAGGCGAGGTCCTCCAGCCAGCGCGGTTCGCCCGTCCGCAGCGCTTCCAGCGCCGCGATCCCGCTCAGCGGCGGCACCTGGCTCCACTGGGCGGCCGGCTGGTCGTCGATGCCGGCGTGGCCGATCAGTTCGAGGCCGCCGTCAGGCCTGCGGGCGTAGATCATGACCGCGTCCGCCGCCATGTCGGGCGCGAGATGCTCCAGCAGACACCTGGCGAGGTCGTGCGGTGTCATCACCCGGACGAGGGCCTGTCCGAGGCGGGCCAGGGCGACGGCGACATCGTCCGGCGCGGCCGTCTCCGGCAGCATGTCGGAGCCGAAGCCGGAGGAGTCGGTGCCGACGGGCTCGGCCGCCTCGCCCGGGGCGGGCGCCGTGGGCGCCAGGGATCCGAGCGTGATCCAGCACTCCTCCAGCAGGGTGTGGCGCGCCGCCTTGGCCCGCTGGAGCAGCCGCTCGTCCGCCGCGTCCGCGGAACACCCGGTCAGCGCCATCACCGCGCCCTTGGCCCGCTCCACGACAGCCGACGTGGCCGCCTGGTCGCGCAACCGGTCCAGCTCGGCGCGCTGCCGGGCGACGATCTTGGCCAGTTCGACCAGGTCCGGTGCGGCACCAGGCTCTGCCGGCGTCACGGGCTCGCTCGTCACGCGTTGAGCATCGCATACCCGGGCTTGTTCGAAGACGGCCTTGGTGGCACGGAGTCCTCGCGCATCCCGCCGGCCACATCGGTCACATCAGCCTCGGGAGCGGTCAGTGGCCATCGCGCGGATACAGCCACAGCCGCAGCAGCCGGCTGAGCCTCGGCATGACCAGATACGTCAGCACCGGTAGCAGCACCAGCGGGAACACGGCGGCCCGCAGCGGCAGCGGCCAGCCGGTGGTGTGCGGCGTCACCAGCCACTGGACGAGCAGGGTGAACGGATAGGCGCCGAGGAACGTCGTGAGGACCATCTTCCACCGGGGCGGGGCCTGCACGGTGGTGCCGGGCAGGCTGAACCAGGTCTCCATGCCGGTCGTCGACTGGCGTTCGCTGCTGACCTCGGTGGCGACGTCCTCGATGCGCCGGTGCCAGTGCGCGCGCTCCTCGGACTCCAGCCAGGCGGCGAGCCGGTGCTGGTCGGACCAGCGCAGCACCGCGTGGTAGCGGTGGCCGTCCTCGGGCGTGAGCCATGAGACGCCCTCGTTGCCCGGGAAGTGTCTGGCGCAGCGGGTGATGCCGTGCGTCCACTCCTCGAACTGCCGCTCCCGGCCGGGACGCACCTGCCAGGTCAGAACCGTGGTCACCGGCTCGCGCCGGACTTCGGTGGTGCTCATTCCCTCATGGGTGCCACGCATGCCGCGGCTCATGCCCCAGGGGTCACGGCTGGCGGTTGGCCTCCACCAGAGCCTGGGTGACCGCCCGGACGCTGCGCGCGATGTGCTGCAACTGCATGACCTCGGCCGCGTACAGCTTGATCGTGTGCTCGATGACGCCCTCGTGCAGACCGAGTCCGGGCAGGTCGGCGCGGGCGGTCTGGAGGGCGGTGCGGGCGACCCTGATCTCCTGCTGGACCTGGATCTGGGCGTGCCGGGCGAGCAGGACGGGGTGGCGGATGAACACGGGGTAGCCGGCGTAGCGCGCGGGCACCAGCTCGCGCAGCCACTTGGCCGCCGAGCGCTCCCAGTCGTAGCTCCCGGGGGTCTTGACCTGGCAGGGCCAGTCCGGGCTGATGCGCGTGGACGTCAGGGGCATGATCATCGCTTCCGGGTGTGCGGCGTCGTGAGGGTGGACGACGGGTCGGGGCGGCCCCGGCCTAGGGGATGACCGGGGCCGCCACGGACACCCGGGGCGCCGAAGCGGGTAGGAGCCGGCCCCTCGGGTGCGGAACGGATCCGGAACGGCCGGGTCGCGATCCGTGAGCAGTATTTATATATGCCATCCGGTTTTCAAGATGCATGAAAACATTCATGCGCGCTTTGTTGTGGATGGTCCCGCTGTGTGGAGTGAGGCCTGCCCGGTGCGTGCCCCTCAGTCCGGGAGGAAGAAGTGATGCTGGTCGGCGACCTGTTCGTACTCCTCGAGCCGGGCCTGCGTCCGTTCCGGATCCGCGTCCGTCATGGCCTGGAGCAGCGCCGAGCACATCACGCCCGGGGCGGCGTAGGAGTCGAAGACCAGGCGTGATCCGGTCCCGAGGGAGAAGACGACGTCGGCCTCGTCCGCGAGCGGCCCGAGCGCCAGGTCGGTGATCAGGGCGACCTTGAGCCCGGCGCCCCGCGCGACCCGGACGGCCGTCAGTGTCTCCTGCGCGTGCCGCGGCATGGAGAACGCCAGCACCCAGGTGCCGCCCGCCTCGCGTGACTGGAGCAGCGCGTCGTAGGCGACGCTCCCGCCCCGCGTCACGAGCCGTACGTCCGGGTGGATCCGGCGGGCGGCGTAGGCGAAGTACTCGGCCAGCGAGACGGAGATGCGCAGGCCGAGGACCGTCAGCGGGGTCGAGGACGCCAGCTTGCGGCCGATGTCGATCACCAGGTTCGGGTCGGCGAGGTCCCGCCGGAGGTTCTCCAGGTTCTCGATCTCGGCGTCGACCGCCGCCTGTAGCTCGTTGCCCCGGTTCTCGTCGGCCGGGCCGCCGCCCGCGAGCGTGCCGAGCGCGATCGCCTGGAGCTTCTCCCGCAGCGCCGGGTAGCCGCTGAAGCCCACCGCCGAGGCGAACCGCGTCACCGAGGGCTGGCTCACGCCGACCCGGTCCGCGAGATCCGTGATGGAAAGGAACGCCGCCTCGGTGATGTTCTCGATCAGGTACTGGGCGATACGCCGCTGGCCCGGGGACAGCCGGGGCCGGTCGAAGAGCGCCCTGAGCTGGGCGGAAGGGGAGACCTCCGCTTCGGGTGCGGCCTTCCCCGAGGTGATCGCGGATGCCTGTGCGCGTGCCTGCTGCGGCGATGGCACCGGTGCGCCTCCTTCGTCTCCCACGGACGCCCAACATAGCTCACGCCCCCTGGTGACCAGGGCTTCTTCCCCGGGCACATGAGGTGCCCGGCAGGTGGATACCCGGACGCCGGGCGGGAACCCGCCGCGGCAGAAGATCCCGAAACGACGGACGAGGAGCCATCGTCATGACCGTCCCCGAGGAGAACCGGCCGAAGACGCAGACCACGGACGAGGTCCTGGAACACCGGGACGAGCACCAGTCCCGGCCGCCGGGCGCGACCGGCCGCACGATGCGCGAGGCGCTGGAGGAGGCCGAGGTGCGGCCCGACGACTACGACGAGCATTAGCACACCCCTGGCCACCGCAACCGAACCGACGACGCTTCCGGCAGGTGAGACCGCATGGGCGCACTGAGTGCGCTGGAGGAGACACTGGAAAACCGATGGGAGGCCCTGTGGGCGCGAGTCCTCGACAAGGAGCCGGTCGAGGTGGTCGACGCCCTGCGACACGAGTGCGACGACAACGCCGTGGTATGCCGGGCGGACCGGGTCATGGTCCCCAACGCCTACGACGTGGAGCTCGCAGACGAGGTGTACGACCAGCTGACACGCAACGGCACCAACGTGGGCCAGGCCCTGACCGACAGCCTGTCCCGCCACGCGGAACGCAAGGGCTACGAGTTCGCGGGCCCGCTCGCGGTACACGTCGCGAGGTGTCCCGACGTGCCCAACGGGCGCTATCGCGTGGCCAGTCGCGTCCTGCAGCACGTGAGCACGGACGGCTTCTTCCGCGCGGCCCACTGAAGCGCCCTCAAGCGTTCAGCGGCGATAGATCGTGATCGAGTGCCCGACATCGTGGACCGGGCGGCTGCCGCCGATCAACTCGGCCAGCCGCCCGGTCGCTCTCGCGGCTGCGGAGTCCGACACCGCCAGCACCCCCCGCACGTCACCGGGCGGCACCCCGCGCGGATCGCGGGCCCGGATGCCGTAAAAGGACGGCACCCCACTGCCCTTGTAGACCAGCCACACCCGCTCACCCGGATACCGCTCGCGCAGCCGCTCCGCGAGCCGCCCCAGATCCTGCCCCCAGTCCACGTTGGAGTCGTGCAAGAACTCCCGCGTCCTGCCCGGCCCGCCGAACGCCTCGTTGGAGTACGGCAAGTAGTAGGGGTACGCACGCAGCGAACTGACCGCGACGAACGCCACCAGCGCCCCCACCGCGACGGAAACCCACCGCCGCCGCGCCACGAGAACACAACCGGCCGCCACCGCGAGAAACAGCGGCAGGAAGACGGCGTAGCGAGTGCCGAGGTCCCGCGCCCCCTGCATGGCCGCCGCCAGCAGCACCAGGGGCGCGGCCAGCACATAGGGCGCGGCCGGCCGCAGGCGGCGAACCGCGACCACGACGACCGCCCCGGCGACCCACAGCGCGAGCATCCCGAGCGGTGTCTTCACCAGCAGCGCGGCCGGCAGATAGTACCAGAGCGAGCCCGAGTACAACCGGCCGAACAGAAAGCCCTGCCACGGCCGGTTCTCCAGCCCGAACTGGACCCGCATCCCGTCCCGGTACGCCTCCGGGAACGGCAGGGTCTCGACCAGCAGCCCCCGCAGCCCCCGCACGGTCGGCACATGCTGCTCCGGGGTCCAGCGCAGCCGCGGATCGACCATCAGATACGTCACCCACACGACGGCGACCGCCGCCACAGCCAGGACTCCCGCACCCGCGACCGCTCGCACCAGAACCTGCCCCGAACCCCGCCCCCGGCCACCGGCCGACGCGTGCCACACCGACACGGCGGCCAGTGTCATGAGCACCGGTACGACAGGGAGCGTGCTCATCTTCGTGGCCAGGGCCGCCCCCAGCGCCGCCCCGGCGAGCGGCACGTACAGCCGGGGCCCGCGGCGGGCCCGCCACAGCAGCCACACCGACGTCAGCACGAACCCGGCGGCCGGCACGTCGAGCGTGGCGAGCGAGCCGTGGGCGATGACGTCGGGGGAGAAGCAGTACAGGGCGAGGGCGGCCAACGCCCCCGCCGCCCCGGCCAGTTCACGGGTGAAGGCGAAGACGACCAGCCCGAACAGCAGCGTCAGCGCGATCAACGGGAGGCGGGACCAGAGCATCAGCCGCCACGGGTCGTTGCCCGTCTCGTAGAGCAGATGCCGCCCCACCGCGCCCTGGTCTTTGGTGAAGGACGGGGCGACGCGCGGATCCGCGAGGGCCACCCCGGCGCCGATGACGAGCTTGCCGAGCGGCGGGTGCTCGGGGTTGTGGCGCAGCCGGTGCTCGTGCGTGTACTCGGCGGCGGCGCCCACGTACACCGGTTCGTCGATCGTCGGGGTCTGCCGCACGGCGGTGGTGACCATGGCGAAGGCCATCTGTGCGAGGAGCAGGGCCACGAGGAGCGGCAGCGGCCACCGGCTGCCGGACCGCCGCGCAGCCCCCGCCGGTGACGACAGCGGCCGCGGGACGGCGGGAGCGGTCCAGAGGTCCCTCATGGACCCACTCTGCATCAGCCCCCGCCGCTCGGGGTGTCACCGCCTGACGAGTCGCACCGACAGGCCGTCAGCCGTGTGCACGGGCACGGCCCGCAGCGTCGTCGAGTCCAGCTCGACACGGTCGAACCGGCCGCGCAGCGCCGGAGCCGACAGGACCGGGACGGTCGCCCCCGCGACCGGCGGCCGCTCGGCGTCGAGCCGCAGCGACAGCACGCTGCCCCGGCCCAGCAGCACGCGCCGGCTCACCGTGAGCGCCGGGCCGTGGTTCCTGCGCAGCGGCAGCTCCAGCGTCGACTCGCCCTCCTGGACGTACGAGCCGCGCACCCGCAGGACCTTGTCCGCGCGCAGCGTGCCGCCCGTGACCCGGACGTCGCCCTGCCCAAGGGCGTTGGGCGACGCAGCGACCAGCGTGCCGTCCGCGACGACGGTCCCGCCGTGGTACCGGTTGTGGCCGGTCAGCGTGAGCGTTCCCGTGCCGCGCTTGGTGAGTCCGCCGTCGCCCTCGATGTCGTGGCGCCAGCTGTCGGCCGCGTGGAAGCCCCCGGCCGCCGCGTCCAGTGTCACCGTGACGTCGGTGTCGAAGGCGCCGTACCCGTCCGCCGCCGCGAAGAGGTTCAGCCGGCCCCACTGCTCGAAGCCGTCCAGCAGGACGTACCCGGAGGGCAGCGCGGTCGTGCGCAGCACCTCGCGGCGCTGGGCCGCGCTCAGGTAGGGCAGCCGCGTCTCCAGCAGGACCTCCGCGCCCTTCGGCACGGTGAGCGGGTCCTTGCGGCCGCGGCGGGGCAGGACGTACGTCAACCGGTGCCCGACCGCACGGGAGTTGGCCTCGCGGTCGGCGTAGGCGTCATCGGCGTCCGAGTGTGCGTAGGCGTACAGCGTGTCCGCTGTCGTGCCGGTCTGCTGGGTGAAGTAGGCGAGGGCCTGGGCGCGCGCGGCCGCCTTGAGTTCCGCGTTCGCCGGGTCGGCCAGTGTCGCCGCGGTCAGGGCGGTCGCCATGATCCGGCCGCCGATGACGTCGACGGTGGAGTGCATGCCCGCCGTGATCCGGGTGTGGCTGAGCTCGAACGCCCGCGTCACCAGCTCCTGGAAACGCTCGGGCACCGCGTACGCGTAGGCCAGAGCTGCCAGATGGAAGGCGTTGGTGTGGCCGCTGGGGAACCCGCCGTCCTCCGCCGGGTTCTCGGAGCGCTGGCGCAGCAGCTGCGGGGCCACGACCACGTCCGAGTCGTACACCGGGTAGCCGAGGGCGTCCTTCTTCCCGGTGTCGACGACCTCGCTGTCCTCGTTCATCCGCCACGGACGCGGGTACTGGAAGGCGAACTTGGCCGGGTTGCCCGAGGCGAACGGCCCGCGCACGGTGTCCACCAGCTTGGCGACCTTGCCGAGCTCCGACTCGTAGGAGCCCGCGCCGAGCGCGGATCCGGCCGGGGCGTCGGCGGGGACGGCGTCGTTGATCTTCCCGGGGGGCGTGCCGTCCGGGGCGGAGGTGATCGACGTGACCGCCTTGGCGCCGGACTTGTACAGGCCGGCGAGCGGACCCAGGCCGCCGATCATGGCGTAGCTCTGGTGCTGACGGTCGTAGAGGAAGGCCTCCTTGGCCTGTGCCTCGGTGCGCGACGTCGTGACCCGGGCGCAGTAGCGCATGTTGGCGCGCAGCACCTCGCGGTCCAGGACCCGGCCGGTGTCCCAGGCGTCGCCGGTCTTCCACACCTGGGACATGCCGCCCAGGATCCGGATGACGGCGTTGGTCTCGGGGGTCTGGTTCGTCAGGACGTTCGACTTGTAGTCGTCGACGAACGCGGCGGGGCCCGTGGCGGCCTTCGCGTCGGCGGCGGCGAGCCACGTGGCGAAGGTGGGCGCGGCCAGCAGACCGGCCGAGGCGCCCAGGGACGTCCTGAGGAAGCCCCGCCGGTTGACGGACGCGGTGGCGATGGGCCCGGCTGGTGACGGCATGCGTGTGCCTCTCTTGAGTTCTGCGACGGGTTCGTCCAGCCGCGTGCGGCCGGGGGGGAAGGTCGTGCGATCGTGTGCGACCCGTGGTGCCTTCGACGACTTGCGGGGCACTGCCGAGTGACGAGCGAAGATCTACGGCCGCGTCGTGACCCTTCGGAGAGGGTCCGGCCACGAGCCGGTGTCCGGAACGTGAACGGCGCCCGCCCGGCTCACAGAAGCGAACGGGCCAGTGCCACCGCGCCCTCGACCGGCGGCACGCGCAGCGGCTGGGGCCGGGCCGCGGGCAGGGACTCGGCGAGCGCGGAGGTGAACGCCTCGTACAGCGCGGGCTGGGCGAGCACCGTGCCGCCCGCCACCACCACGTCGTCCACGGCGACCCCGCGCCCGGCGAGCCGTACGACGAGCGAGGCCAGCGCCCGGCCGCCGTCGTCGATCACGGCCCGGGCGAGCGGTGAGCCCGCCTCGGCGGCGGCGAACACCACGGGGGAGTGGCGGCCCCATTCGGCGGAGACGTCCGTGGCGGCCTCCAGCGCGGCGCCGAGCGCGGGCACCTCGGCCACGCCGAAGGCCGCGACCAGGCCGGTCGCGAGCGCGTCGGGCTCCTCGCCGCGGTCGTGCGCCGCCCAGACGGCCCGCGCGGCCTCGCGGACGAGTCCGGCAGCGCCGCCCTCGTCGCCCAGCACCGCGCCCCAGCCGCCGATCTGGACCGGACCGCCGTCGGGCAACCGCCCCACCGCGACCGAACCGGTACCGGCGACCAGACCGACGCCCTTGTCCAGCCCGGCGGCGGGGACCAGCAGTTCCGCGTCGCCCACGACCAGCGCGGGCACTCCGAGCCGCTCCTGAAGCGCGGCCCGGATGGCTTCGCACTGGCGAGGCGTCTCACAGGCGTGCCCGCCCACGGCGACGGCGGACGGGCGTGCGTCCGCCGGCAGCGCGTCACGGACCAGCGCGGCCAGCCGGCCGGCCGCGCCCCCGGGCTCGTGCGGCCGCCAGCCCGCACTGCTGCTGACACGGTCGACGAGGCTTTCGCCGCCCGCGAGGGCACGCAGATGCGTCTTGGTGCCGCCCACGTCGATACCGACCACGTAAGGCGTGGAGTCCTGCACGGGTCCTCTTTCGTCGTTGCGCGGTCACGGCGACGGCAGGCGAACCGTGCGTCGGACCACGCCAGTTGAAGAGGTAGGGAAGCCCCGGGACGGGCTTCTGCGGGCCACGGCAGGCGAGTACCGTGAAGTTCGTTAGGAAGTTAACTAACGAAGTAGGGTGCGCGTCAAGAGGCACGGAATCCCGGTGCCGCGCGACCCTTGCCGCCGCTTCGCACGGCCGCAGCACGACCTGGGGAGACCATGCACCTGAGTGAGAGTGCCCGTGTGGTGTTCGACGTACTGGCCGGGACGGGCACGGCCACCCGCCCCCAGCTGGCGGCCGGCGCGGGCCTTTCCAAGCCGACCGTCTCCTCCGCCGTGGCCGAACTGGAGGCCGTCGAGCTCGCCGCCCACTCCGGCAGGGCCTTCGGCGGCACCGGCCGCAGCGCCGCGATCTACCGTCTCGGACCGGCCGCCGGCGCCGTCCTCGCGGTCGACCTGGGGCCCGCCGTGACCCGGGTGCGCGGCTGTGCCCTGGACGGCACGCTGCTCGCCGAGGGCACCGGCTCCCGCCCGGAGGCGGCMGACACCGTCCGCAAGGTCCTCGACGCGCTGCCCGCCGGGGCCCCGCTGCGGGCCGTCGTCGTCGCCGTCGGCGACGTCCCCACACGGGACCGGGAGGGCGCCGGGGAACGCCCCGCGACCGCCAAGGCCGGCCCCGTCTTCGACGCCATGGCCGTCGCGCTGCCCGAGGGCGTGCCCGTCCACCTGGAGAACAACGTCAACTGCGCCGCCCTCGCGGAACTCCACGAGGGCGCCGCCGTCGGCCGGGACACCTTCGGCTACCTGCGCATCGGCGTCGGCATCGGTCTCGCTGTGGTCATCGGCGGCCGGGTGCTGCGCGGCGCGAACGGCGCGGCCGGTGAGGTGGCCCGGCTGCCCTACCCCTGGGACGACGACCGCGCCCCACGCCATGAGGGCCTGGAACAGCGCATGGGGTCGCGCACCCTGCTGCGCCGGGCTGCCGAGGCCTGGCAGGACGGCGACGGGCCCCGCCCGCGCACCGCCGAGCGGCTCCTCGCCCTGGCCGGGCAGGGGCATGCCACGGCCGGTGCCGTGATCGCCTCGCACGCCGCCGACGTGGGCCGGCTCGCCGCCGCCGTCGCCGCCGTACTGGATCCCGGGCTGATCGTGCTGGGCGGCGGCACCGGCGCGGATCCGCAGCTCCTGCCCGGTGTGCGGGCCGAGCTGGCCCGGCTGAGCTGGCCCACCGAGGTGGTCAGCAGCGTCGTGGGCGACACCGGCACGGTGGCGGGCGCCAGCAGGCTGGCCGTGGCTCATGGAATTCAAACCGTGACCGGAGCTGTGCGGGCGAAGCATTGACGGCTGCGCCATCGTCTGCCAATGTCCGGACAAGCGCTTTCTAAGTCGGCCGGGACGCCGACTCCGGGTAAGCCTCCCGCTCGTACGCGAAGTACGGCAGCCGCACGAGGGCGAGCTTGTGCGACGCCGGCCGTCATGGCCGGGGACCCCACCCGAGAAGGCGACGCGGCCGGGCGAGGCCGCGCCCCCGGGAAGCGAAAATTCCTTCACAACGCACCCGTGCCGCCTCGGCTGGCGCCGTGCTTCTTCCGCTACGAGAAAAGGGATCGAAGATGATCAGTGTGGGTGTGCGGCGCTCCCGCCGACTCGGCCGCGGCGGCATACGCCGCGTGCTTCCCCTGGCTGCCGTGGCCACGGCAGGTGCCCTTCTGCTCTCCGCCTGCGGGTCGGAATCCGGCTCGGGCGGGACCTCCAAGTCGCTGACGTTCTGGATCTCCACGGTCCCGGGGCAGGACGCGGGCTGGAAGAAGATGGTGGCGCAGTACAAGAAGGAAACCGGCGTCACCGTCAAGCTCGTCAACATCCCCTACGACGGCTACGACGCGAAGCTGCGCAACGCCGCGCAGGCGAACTCCCTGCCCGACGTGGCGGCAGTGCCGAAGCTGGACCCGATCTGGGCGAACAAGCTGATCGACCTCAGCTCCATCGCCAACAAGAAGAGCAACAAGATCAACGGCAACTTCGTCGCCAAGGACTCGTCGGGGAAGGTGCTGTCCATCCCCTCGGACGTCACCGCGTCCGGCCTGTTCATCAACAAGTCGCTGTTCGAGAAGGCCGGCGTCTCCTTCCCGGCCTCGCCCCAGAAGACCTGGACCTGGACCGAATTCATCAAGGCGGCGGACAAGGTCCGGGAGAAGACCGGCGCCAAGTACTCCCTCACGTTCGACCAGTCGCCCTCCCGGCTCCGCGCCATGGTGTACGAGCTCGGAGGGAAGTACGTCCACGCGGACTCTTCCGGCAAGTTCTCGGTGGACGCCGCGACCAAGAAGGCCGTGAAGCGCTTCGTCGAGATGAACGACGACAAGACCATGCCGAAGTCGGTGTGGACCAGCGGCGCCGACCCGTCGGCCATGTTCCAGAGCGGTGACGTGGTCGCCTACTGGTCCGGCGTGTGGCAGGTCCCCGCCTTCGCGGAGAGCATCAAGAAGTTCGACTGGGCGAGCGTCCCGACTCCCGCCGAGCCGGTGCAGGCCAGCGACGTCAACAGCGGCGGCATGACGGTGGGCTTCAACAACAACGGCGACGCGGCCGCCGCCGCGACGAAGTTCCTGTCCTGGCTGTACGAGCCGGCCCACTACCAGGCGCTGTGCGAGGCGTCCGGGTTCCTGCCCGTCGAAACCGGCCTGAACCCGAAGTACCCCTTCAAGTCCGAGGCGGCGCAGGCGGCGTTCAAGCTGTACAACGAGTCGATCCCGCTGTACGCCCCGATCTCCGGCTACTTCAACACCGCGCAGACGAACTGGGTGCTGAAGGGCAAGAGCCTCACCGAGGACCCGACCAAGACGGAACTCGGCAAGGCGATCAACGGCCAGCAGTCGGTCGACAAGGCGCTGGACAACATCGTGGCCGGTTACAACCAGCAGGTCGGCGGCTGAGCGCAGGCCGACAGGCCCGGGCGGCGGGGTCGAGACACCGCCGCCCGGTCTCGGGCCCCCACGCGATGCCGGGCTCATGGCCTGAGCCCACAGGAACCCATTCCACCAGCACGGAGTCAGGAAGATGACCAAACGCGCCCCGGACGTGTCCGCGAGCCCGCCCAGGAGACGCAGTAAGTACACCCTTGCGCCGCTCGTCCTCATCGCGGCCAACGTCGTGCTCTTCGCGCTGTTCTTCCTCTGGCCGGCGGTGATCGGGCTCGTCTACTCCTTCACGAACTACACGGGCGTGGGGGCGTTCCAGTTCGTCGGACTGGACAACTACCAGCACCTGTTCGGGGACTCCACCTTCTTCGACGCGCTGACCCGGACGCTGCTGTACACCGTGCTCTTCGTCCCGCTGAACTTCGTGTTCTCGCTGCTCATCGCCAACGTGCTGGTGAGCAAGCACGCCAAGGGCGTGTCGGTCGCCCGCGTCTTCTTCTTCATCCCGTGGCTTCTGTCGCCCATCGTCGTGGGTGTCCTGTGGCGGTGGCTGTTCGGTGAGAACTTCGGACTGGTCAACTACCTCATCGAGAAGCTCGGCGGAAGTGCCGTTCCGTGGCAGTCGAACGCGGACCTGTCGCTGATCGTCGTGGTAGTGGCGGCATCCTGGGCCTGGACGGGCTTCTCCATGCTGCTGTTCATCGCGGCGATCAAGAACGTACCGGTGTCGTACTACGAGGCGGCCTCGCTCGACGGCGCCGGTCCGTGGCGCCAGTTCATCAGCATCACACTGCCGAGCATCGCGCCCACGTCCTTCATCGTCATCCTGCTCAACACGATCCACGCGATGAAGGAATACCCGCTGTTCGCCTCCCTCAACAACGGCGGACCCGGAACGTCGAACAACCTGCTTGTCCAGTACATCTACCAGACCGGCTTCAAATCGGGCCAGATCGGCTACGCGAGCGCCGCGTCGTTCGTGCTCATGCTCATCCTGATGGCCGTCGCGATCATCCAGCTGGTCGTCAACCGGCGGGTGGAGAACCGATGACAACCACAGACATGCCACGCAAGGTCGACGCCGGGCCCGGACGGGCTGTCCGCAAGAAGCGGCCCAGCGGCGCGGCCAGTGGTGGGCTTCGGCGCGCGGTGCCCGCGACGACACTGCTGTGGGTCCTGGCGGCCCTCTACGGGCTGCCGGTGCTGTGGTTCGTACTCAGCTCCTTCAAGCCGGCGGGAGACCTGTTCTCCCTTCCGCTGACGCTGCTTCCGCACGACCCCACCCTGTCGGGTTACAAGGCGGCGTGGGACAGCGCCAACTTCTCCGAGTACTTCATCAACACGACCATCGTGTGTGTGATCGCGACGATCCTCACGGTGGGAGTCAGCTGCTGCACCGGGTACGCGCTGGCCAAGTACGACAACAAGTGGCTCAAGGTCTTCTTCGTCGGCATCCTGGCCACCACGATGCTGCCGGGCGAGGTCATGCTCGCCCCGCAGTTCCTCGTGGTCCGCGACCTCGGCCTCTACAACTCGCTCGCCGGCATCATCGTCCCGGCCGTGCTCACCGCGACCGGATGCTTCATGTTCCGCCAGTTCTTCCTGACGGTCCCCGACGAGCTCATCGAGGCCGCCCGCATCGACGGCGCCCGTGAACTGTCGATCTTCCTGCGGATCATGGTGCCGATCTCCCGGCCCATCATGCTGACGCTCGCCATCCTGTCGTTCCAGTGGCGGTGGAACGACTACATCTGGCCGCTGCTGATGCTCAACGACCCCGAGAAGTTCACCGTGCAGATCGGCATCCAGAGCCTCGTCGGCGCGCAGAACATCAACTGGTCGGTGGTGCTCGGCGGATCGGTCATCTCCATGATCCCTCTGATCGTCGTCTTCCTGGTGTTCCAGCGTTACGTCATGAACGCCGACATCAACGCCGGACTGAAGGACTGAAGGACTGACCGTGCCCACCCAGCTCGACCACGAGTTCCTCCACGCGGTGGCCGGCGCCGCCGACCGGCTGGCCGCCCCGCTGGCGGCCAGCCCCGGCGAAGAACCCGCCGGTGTGACCCACCGCGCTCTGGCGCGCCGGGTGAAGACTCTGGTCGCGGCGTACCGCTCCCCGGACTCGGCACTGCACGGCAGCGGGCAGGCCGTCGCCGCCTCGACGATCCACCTCCGCGCCCTCCGGGCCGCGCAGACCACCACCGGACTCTTCGCCGGCGGCGACAACGTGCAGTCACCGCCGGACTCCGCGTTCACCGTCAACGACGTGTGCGACGCGCACGTCCTCGCCGCAGGCGCGGGGCCGGAACTGCGTGACGTCACGGCCGCGCTCGCCGAGATCGCCGGTGCCGCCTGTGGCAGTCTCCTGACCGGTGGGGTGCACACCCCGAACCACCGCTGGGAGTTGTGCGCGGCGCTGGCCCGCCTGCACCGGTCGTTCCCCGATGACCGGCTGTTCGACCGCATCGAGGAGTGGCTCTCCGAGGGCGTCGACATCGACGCGGAGGGCCTGTACTCGGAACGCAGCGCCAACTACGCGGCCCACGTGTCCAACCCGTCGCTGCTGCTGCTGGCCGACGTGCTCGGCCGCGCCGACCTGCGGGACGCCGTCGAACGCAATCTCGCCACCACCCTGGACCTCATCAGGCCGGACGGCACGGTGGAGACCGTCCACTCGCGACGGCAGGACCAGAACCACCCGTTCCCGCTCGCGCCCTACCTGCCGCACTACCGGCTGCTCGCGATCCGCACCGGCCGGGGCGACTTCAGCCGGGCGGCGCGGCAGGCGGCCGCCGGCGGCATCGACGACCCCGGCCTGCTCGCCGAGACCCTCCTCACCCCGGACCTGTGCCGCGTCCTGCCGGCACCGGCCGCGCAGACACTTCCGCGCGACCGGTACATCACCACCGCGGGCCTCGCCGCACGCGCCTCGGCCACCGCGCACACGGTGGTGTACGGCGGCTCCGACGTGCCCGAGCACCGGCGCATCCGCTCGGGCCTCGCCTGCAATCCCACTTTCCTGCGCCTGTTCGCCGGCGACGCGGTCCTCGACGCGGTCCGCCTCTCACGGGGATTCTTCGACCTGGGCCCGTTCCGCGCCGCCGACATGCAAGGGCTCGCCGACAGCCACTACCGGCTCACCGAAACCCTCTCGGCCGCCTACTACCAGCCGCTCCCGCCGGGCCGGCGACGGGACGACGGCGCCTATCGGATGGCGGACGAGGGACGCTTCTCGGCCGCGATGGCCTTCCCGGACCGGCCTGGGGACGAGGTTTCCCACACGACCCGCGTCGAGGTGGACCTGAGGGAGGACGGCGCCGACCTGCGGATCGACATCAGCGGACCACGGGTGCCCTGGGCCCTCGAACTGACCTTCCGGCCGGGTGGCGTGCCGGAGGGCGCCGTACCGATCGGCGACGGTCGCTGGTGCCTGACGACCGGGCCGATGACCTACCGGGCCGGTGACGACGAGATCCGGATCGAGGCCGGTGTGGAGGCAGGCGAACCGCTGGCCGGGCCGGACCGGAGCGACGTACTGCGCTACGACCCGGGGCAGGACTACACCGTGGTGGGCGGCACCGATGCCACGACCGGGAACCGCGTCTACATCGGGGGACTCGGCCCGCACACCCTGACCGTCGCACTGCGCGCCCGCCGGCCCGCATCCGTCGTGTGACCCCGACGATCCATATCATGGCCACCTCAGGCATGAAGGGCTGATCCACCCGTGCACCTCCCTCACCAGCGCGGCCCGTTGCACGACCTCCCCGACACGCCGGAGGCGTACGACGCCGTCCTCGCCGACGTCACCGAGCAGGCCCTGGCCCGCATGACGCCGGAGGGCAACCTCGAACACCCCGACTGCGTCGACGACATCGGGGACACCTCCCTCGGCGTCACCTCCCTGCTCGCCCTGGCCTGGCAGCGCACCAAGGACCCCCGCCTGCCGGAGGCGGTGCGCCGCAGCCTCGCCTTCCACCTCAGCGAGCGCGTCTACACCGAGGACAACCCCGGCTACCCGAACCTGCGCATCCGCGACTCCGGACTGCCGTACGCCCGCTACACCCTGGCGGCCGGCGCGCACCCCATCGGCGACTGGCCGAGCACGGTCTGGGCCCTGCTCCAGGCGGTGAACGTGCTGGACGCGGCGGACGGCCTGGTCGACGACGCACAGCGCGCCCGGCTCGTCGAGGTGGCCCGCGGCTACTGGCGCCGGCTGACGGAGGTGACGTTCTTCAACCCGCAGGAGGCCGGCAACCAGGCGATCGGCTGCGTGGTCGGCGGTCTGATGCTGGCCCGGCACCTGCCGCCCCCGGACGGCGCGTCGGTGCGGCGGCGGGCCATGCGGCTGTACGAGGACGAGATCCGCGCCCACCGGGTCCGCGACCGCGGCGCGCTCCTACCGCCCGAGCACGGCGGCGCCTACGACAACAACTACGGCCCGATCTCCCTGTCCTTCCTCGCCCAGGCCCACCGGGTCAGCGGCGAGGAGATCTTCGCCGAGGACGGCGACGCGCTCGCCCGTTACATCGACGCCCGCCTGACGAACGGCGGCTTCGACAACGGCGGTCCGCGCTACAGCGAGCAGCACTCCGCCTTCGAGTCGGTGCTGGGCCTGCGCTACTTCAGCGCCCGCATCGGCTCCGACCTCGGGCGCTACCGGGGCGACAGCCGCTGGGCCCGGCACGCCCGTAAGGCGGACGGCGGCGTCGACGGCCACTTCGCGTGGATGCTGGTCTGGCAGATCCAGGACACCACGCGCTGGCACCGCACCCCGTCGCAGGCTCCGGCCCGCCACCAGCTCCGCGCGGGCACGGTGTCGGTGGCCTTCGACGACCGCATGACCCCGTCGCTGGTCGAGGCGGCCGGCACGTACTACCTCCCGGCCGCGGTGAATCGCCAGCACGGCTTCGGGCCGGTGGCCGACGGCTTCCTGCTGTGCCGCCCGATGGGGGAGGTCCGTGTGAAGGACGTGGTGTCCGGCCCCTTGAAGGCCAAACTGGTCACCAAGCCGGTGGTCGGCCGCGACCACGTCCTGCGCCATGTGCGCTCCCTGTACGTCACCGACGGCACGCGTCTGTGGACGACGGTGGCCGTGGAACGCCTCGGCGGGACGCCGTACCTGTTGGCCGGACTGCCCTACGCGGAGAACGACGGCGACCGGGTGCGCCGCACGGCGCGGGCCAGGGCGGCAGCGGCCGGCACGCTGCGCCTGACGCACCCGCACACCGAGGACGTCCACCACTTCGACGCCCGCTCCGAACTGACCCAGGAACAGGCGGCGTTCGCCCTGGCTCTCGACCCGCGCGGCTACGGCAACCCCGACGAGGGCTGGCGCCACCTGGTCGCCTCGTCCGCCCTGGAGGCCGAACCGGCCCCCGGCGCACCCGGGGACCTGCACGTCTTCGCGGTCCGCTACGGCCCGGGCGACGACGAGTTCACACCGGCGTTCGAGCGCGAGGGCGCGGCCCTCAGGGTCCGCACCGAGGCGTTCACGGCGCTGATCGGCGAAGCGGCAGGCGACGCGAACGCCGAACCGGAGCTGACGTTGTCCTGCGGAACGGACGCCTGAGAGCGGTTCACCTACGGCGCTGCGGCGGATGCGGCGGCCACGGCCCGAGCGCGGGCAGCCCCTTGGCCGCCACCGGCGGCGTCGCGGGTGTCCGGCCGGCCATCCAGGCGGCCAGGTCGCGCACCCGCCCGGTGACCATCGTGCCGGTCCGGTCACCGACGGACCATTCCCGCGGCAGGTCCTCGGCGCGCACGCCCGTGCCCGCCGGCAGTCGGCACAGCAGGAAGTCGATGGCGTGACAGGCCAGTTCCGCGGGCCAGTCCTCCGGCCGGACGCCCAGGTCCAGATCGGCCATGTGAATCCAGGCCTCACGCCGGCGGGCATAGACCGTCGCGTTGATGTCCGCGTTGCGGAACGTCACCGGACGGCTCCAGTCGGCGTCGCCGAGACGCGCCCAGACCGCCTCCAACTCGGCGGTTCGGGCGGCAAGTTCGGCACGGTGACCGGCGGCTGTGCGGCCCGCGCCGGCCTCGATGATCGCGTTGCGCTCGGCCACGCCACCGTCGTAAGCGGGCACGAGCTCTCCGCGCAGGGCGTGTTCCGCGAGGCGGGCGAACATCCGGGCGTTGTCGGCGAGATGGGCCAGGACGTGCCCGCGCGACCAGCCGGGAAGGGCCGACGCCGCACGGACCTGCTCGTCGTCGAGCGGCTCGACGAGGCGAGCCAGCACACGGTGGGCGTCGATCACCTCGGTCACAGGGGCCGGCACGAGTGTCTCTCCTACGCGCCAGAGGCGGGGTTCACGACGTCCGGTGCCTGAGCGGCGAGTTCCCTGAGGGGCTCACCACTGAGCCGGCACACCTTCCACTCCTCCAGGAGTTCCACTCCGAGCGACTTGTAGAAGTCGATCGTCGGTGTGTTCCAGGCCAGGACCCACCACTCGAAGCGGTCGTAGCCGTTACGCCGACAGGTCGCGGCAAGGGAGGCGAGGAGGGCCTTTCCGTGCCCCGCGCCGCGCGCCCGCGGCCGTACGTAGAGGTCTTCCAGGTGCATGCCGCGCGTGCCCGTCCAGGTCGAGAAGCGCGGGAACCACAGGGCGTAGCCCACGGCCTCACCCGTGCCGTCGTCCTCGGCGATCAGCGCGCAGGCGGCCGGGTGCTCACCGAACAGGGCCTCACGCAGCTGCTCCTCGGTGGCCCGGGCCTGTTCGGCGGCCCGTTCGTATTCGGCGAGTTCGCGGATCATGGCCCGGATCTCGGGGACGTCGTTCACGGTGGCGGACCTGATCATGCGACCGATCATGCCTCAACGCGGGCGCTGCCGGGAAACGGATTGTGGGCACAGGTGAACCGCGTGAGTCCGCGGCACAACGGCAGACCGATCAGCCCCCACCCGCGCCGGCCGGCCTGCGTCACCACCACGCCCCACTCCCGCAACAGCACCGAGAACTCGTCGAAGTCCGCGATCCACCTCCCGGGGCACGCGGCACGCACGCCGTACGGCTCGCGCAGACTCTCCAACAGGGGCTCGGCCCGTGCCCAGTGGCAGACCAGCGCGAACAGGCCGGAGCCCGTGTCGTCCTCGGTGCCGGTGCCGGCGTCCCAGAACAGGCCCTGCAGGAACGCGTCCAGGTGCGCGCGCTGTTCAGGCCCGGCATGCTCCCGCACGTCCTCCCAGGCCTGCCCCGCCCAGAAATGCGGCTTGAAAGAGCCAATGGTGCCGTGGAACTCGTACCGGACCCACCACGGCACGCCCGACGCGGCGGGCCACACCCAGCCCCGCTCGGACTCCGCGTCCCAGTCGACTGCCAGCACCGTGATGTCCAAGCCCATGCGGCACCTCAGGCGCGCGACCACGCCTGGTCGTGCGAACAGTTCACGCCCGCGTGCGCGGCAGGGCCGACTCCGGCACGACCAGGTCGGCCCGCCCCCGGGTCGTCGCGACCAGTTCGGCGTTGGGCTGGTCCGAGCGGGACACCCAGGTATGGGCCTCCTCGCGCGTCTTGCCGAACTGCTCGTGCCGGGCGACCAGTCGGCGGATCCGCTCCGGCTCGGGGAGTTCACAGAACCACACCTCGTCGAGGAGGGGGCGGACACGGGCCCAGGCTCCGGTGTTCAGCAGGAGGTAGTTGCCCTCGGTGATGACCAGCCGGGCCGTCGGCGGGACCGGGATCGCGCCCGCGAGCGGCTGCTCCAGGACCCGTTCGAAGCCGGGGGCGTAGACGACGTCGTCGGCGTGTGTCTCCTCGTGCAGACGCGCCAGCAGGGCCGCGTAGCCGGCCGCGTCGAAGGTGTCGGGCGCGCCCTTGCGGTCGCGCAGGCCGAGGCGCTCCAGCTCGGCGTCGGCCAGGTGGAAGCCGTCCATGGGGACATGCGCGACCCAGGGGTCGCCCGGTCCGTTCAGGTCCCGTACCAGGTGCTCCGCGAGCGTCGACTTGCCCGCGCCGGGGCTGCCGGTGATGCCGAGGATCGCGCGTCGGCCTCCCCGGGGCAGGGCGCGGGCGCGGTGGACGAGGTCGTCGAAGGTGAGCGGCACGGAAGAGAGTCTTTCACCCGCGTCCGGGCTCGGACGCCGAGAGGCCCGCGCCCCTTGCGCCCCCTGCGTGTGGCGTGCGCCACTCACTGGAACACCACTGGGCGGGAAACCGGTCCTGTATGACGCAGCTCGGACTCCCCGAAGACATCCACGCCTGCCTCTTCGACCTCGACGGCGTCGTCACCAAGACGGCCGTCGTGCACGCGGCCGCCTGGAAGGAGATGTTCGACGCCTTCCTGCGCGAACGCGACGGCGCGGACTTCCGGCCGTTCGACGCGTCCGACTACGACGAGTACGTCGACGGCCGGCCACGCGCCGACGGCGTGCGCACCTTCCTCGCGTCCCGCGGCATCGACCTGCCCGACGGCGACCCCGACGACCCACCCGGCGCGCAGACCGTGCACGGGCTCGGCAACCGCAAGAACGAGCTGGTGCTGGAGAAGATCCGCACCGACGGCGTCGAGGCCTACGACGGCACCCTGCGCTATCTGGAGGCGGTCCGCGCCCACGGCTTGAGCACCGCGATCGTCTCCTCCAGCGCCAACTGCCGGGACGTGCTGCGCTCGATCAGCGCCGAGCACTTCTTCGACGTGCGGATCGACGGCGTGGTCGCCGCCGAGCGCAAACTGCCCGGCAAACCGCACCCCGACACCTTCCTCGCCGCCGCCGAGGACCTCGGCGTCGCACCGGCCGAAGCCGCCGTCTTCGAGGACGCCCTGGCCGGCATGGACGCGGGCCGCGCGGGCCGCTTCGGGTACGTCGTCGGCGTCGACCGCGTGGGACAGACCGACGCGCTGTACACGCACGGCGCCGACGTCGTGGTGAAGGACCTCGCCGAACTGGGGGACACGGAGTGATCACGCAGCGGGCGTTCAGCGTCGAACCCTGGACGGTGCGCGAGACGGAACTCAACCTCGACGTCCTGGCACAGAGCGAGTCCGTCTTCGCCCTGTCCAACGGCCACGTCGGCTGGCGCGGCAACCTCGACGAGGGCGAACCGCACGGCCTGCCCGGCTCCTACCTCAACGGCGTCCACGAACTGCACCCGCTGCCGTACGCCGAGGCCGGCTACGGCTATCCCGAGTCCGGCCAGACGTCCATCAACGTCACCAACGGCAAGGTCCTGCGCCTGCTGGTCGACGACGAGCCCTTCGACCTGCGCTACGGGCGCCTCATCACCCATGAGCGGACCCTGGACCTGCGGCGCGGCGTGCTGGAACGGGTCTGCGAGTGGACCTCCCCGGCCGGCTCGACGGTCCGGGTGCGCTCCACGCGGCTGGTGTCCCTGACCCAGCGGGCGATCGCCGCCGTGGCGTACGAGGTGGAGCCCGTCGACAGCCGTACCCGCGTGGTCGTCCAGTCGGAACTGGTCGCCAACGAGAGCCTGCCCGGGCCGGACGGCGACCCGCGCGCCGCACGGGCACTGAAGTCGCCGCTGGAACCGGAGGAGGACCTCGCCTCGGGCAGCCGGCTGCGCCTGGTCCACCGCACCCGGCGCAGCGGCCTGCGGGTCGCCGTGGCCGCCGACCACCTCGTCACCGGCCCGGAACGGACCACGACCAGCAGCGAGAGCAACGTGGACGTGGCCCGGCTGACCATCACCTCCGTCCTGGAGCCGGGGGAGCGGCTGCGCGTGGAGAAGCTCGTCGCGCACGGCTGGTCCGGCGCCCGCTCCCGGCCCGCGATGAGCGACCAGGTCGAGGCGGCGCTGGCGGCGGCCGCGCACAGCGGCTGGTGGGGGCTCCTGAAGGACCAGCGGGCCTACCTCGACGACTTCTGGGCGCGCGCCGACGTCGAGATCGACGGCGACGAGGAGATCCAGCAGGCCGTCCGCTTCGCCCTCTTCCACGTCCTCCAGGCCGGTGCCCGCGCCGAACAGCGCGCCATCCCCGCCAAGGGCCTCACCGGCTCCGGCTACGACGGCCACGCCTTCTGGGACACCGAGGCGTTCGTGCTGCCGGTGCTGACCTACACCGCGCCGAAAGCCGCCGCCGAGGCCCTGCGCTGGCGCCGCGACACCCTGCCCGCCGCCCGGGAGCGCGCGGCCCAGCTCGGCCTGCGCGGCGCCGCGTTCCCCTGGCGCACCATCGAGGGCTCGGAAGGCTCCGCGTACTGGCCGGCCGGCACGGCCGCCTTCCACGTGGGCGCCGACATCGCGGACGCCGTGGTGCGGTACGTGGCGGCCACCGGCGACGAGGCCTTCGAGCGCGAGGTGGGCGTGGAGCTGCTGGTGGAGACCGCCCGCCTGTGGCGCTCCCTCGGCCACCACGACGACCGGGGCGTCTTCCACATCGACGGCGTCACCGGACCGGACGAGTACAGCGCGATCGCCGACGACAACACGTACACCAACCTCATGGCCCGGGCGAACCTGCTGGCCGCCGCCGACGCCTGCAAACGCCACCCCGACGAGGCCGCCCGGCTCGGCGCCGACGAGGAGGAGACGGCCGCCTGGCGGGACGCCGCCGAGGCCGTGCACGTCCCCTACAACGAGGAGCTCGGCGTGCACGAACAGAACGCCGGCTTCACCCGCTACCAGCGCTGGGACTTCGACCGCACCGGCCCGGACCAGTACCCGCTGATGCTCCACTTCCCGTACTTCGACCTGTACCGCAAGCAGGTCGTCAAACAGGCGGACCTGGTGCTGGCGATGTACACCTGCGGCAGCTTCTTCGAGGAGTACTTCGACGAGGAGCAGATCGCCCGCAACTTCGCCTACTACGAGCCGCTGACCGTTCGGGACTCCTCCCTGTCGGCCTGCGTCCAGGCCGTCATGGCCGCCCGGACCGGCCATCTGGACCTGGCCTGCGCCTACACGACCGAGGCCGCCCTGATGGACCTCGGGGACCTGGAGCACAACACCCGCGACGGACTGCACATCGCCTCACTGGCCGGAACCTGGATGGCGCTGGTCGCCGGGTTCGGCGGAATGCGGTGCGTCGACGGCGGCCTGCTGTTCGCGCCGCGCCTGCCCGAGAGGTACAGCCGGCTGGCCTTCTCGGTGGGGTTCCTCGGCCGGTGCCTGCGGGTGGAGCTGACCGCCGGGCAGGCCACGTACACCCTGCGCTCGGGCCCGCCCCTGACGATTCGCCACCACGGCAGCGAGGTGACGGTGCGTGAGGAGGCCCCCGTGACCCGTCCCGTTCCCCCGCTGCCCCGGCGTCCGGCCCCGAGCCGGCCACCGCACCGCGCCCCGAACGCCCGCTGACCTCCGGATCGCGTCAGGCACTTGGCCGAATTCCGGTCCGCACGTCCCCACCCCGCGGGTTAGCTTGGCCGTGTTCTCCGATTATCGGACCTCCGTCATCGGCCCGCGGGCCGTGGAGGCCGCAACCGCCCTACGCGCGTAGGGGTAAGGGGTGGACGATGTCCGACGGCGCGAACGCCATTGTTGTTCGTATGCGAAGACGCGAACAGGCGGCCGCGTCGGGCACCCCCCGCAGGAGACGCGTCGACAGACCACTCGCCGCGGTGGCCGCCGCCTTCGTCCTCGCGCAGCTCGTCCTCGTCCGGCCCGTCCTCGGCCTCGGCTGGGACGAGATCGTCTACGTCAGCCAGGTCACCTCCCACACCCCGGCGGCCTTCTTCAGCGCACCGCGCTCCCGGGGCGTCTCCCTGCTCGTGGCGCCCGTCGCGTCCTGGTCGTCGTCGATCCCGCTGCTGCGCGTCTACCTCGCCCTGCTGTCCGGCCTAGCCCTCTTCCTGGCCCTGCGTGCCTGGCGGGGCCTGTTCCCCACCCGGGTCCTGGTCGGCGGCGGTGCCCTCTTCGCCTCCCTGTGGGTGACCCTCTTCTACGGTCCGCAGGCCATGCCCAACTACTGGGTCGCGATCGGCGCCCTGATCAGCGTGGGCTGCTTCCTGCGGGCCCGGGCGGACCGTTCCGCCCGAGCGGCGCTGTGGGGCATCGCGGCGGGCGCCGCCCTCATGGCGTGGATGCGTCCCACCGACGCGGTCTGGGTGACCGTGCCGCTGCTCGTCCTCACCCTGGTCCGCCGCCACTGGCGGCTCCTCCTCGTGCTCGTGGCAGGGCTCGCGGCCGGCGCCGTCCCGTGGGTGATCGAGGCCTATGTCGGCCACGGTGGCCTCGGGCAGCGGCTGTCGGACGCCTCCCGCATCCAGGGCGGACTGGGCTGGCAGATCGCCGTCGACGACCAGCTGCGCAGCCTGGGCGGACGGGCCCTGTGCCGGCCGTGCACCGGCTCGATGCCCCACCCCCTGGTCACCGTCTGGTGGTTCGTCCTGCCGGTGCTGGCCGGCCTCGGTCTCGTGATCGCGGCCCGGGCCCGGCGCCTGGGACGCACCCTGATCCCCCTGGCCTGCGCCGCCACGGCCGCACTGCCGTACCTGTTCATGATCGGTTACGCGGCACCCCGCTTCCTCCAGCCGGCCTACGCGCTGCTCGCCCTCCCGGTCGCCGACGCCCTGTGGCACCTGGTCAGGACCCCGGGAGGGAAGTGGCGCCCGGTCGCCGTCACCCTGGTCGCGTTCGGCCTGGCCGGGCATCTGGCGGTGCAGATCGCCGTCCTGGAACGCACCGTGGCCCGCAACACCGAGAGCCGCCGCGACTGGGACCGCACCGCCGGCGCGCTCCACCGCCTCGGTGTCCGCCCGCCCTGCCTGCTCACCGGCCACGAGGCCCTCCCGATCGGCTACTACGCCGGCTGCTCCTCGGGCGCGACCGCCGGCCACAACGAGAACACCACCCCGGCGGCCATCCTGCGCACCGCGCAGCGGCTCCCGGTCGCCCACCTCGCACCCGCCGGCGGCACCCCGCCCCGCTACGCCCGCGCCTGGCCCGTCCATCGGATCTCGGACCTGGACGTCCGCGTCGCACCGCCACCACAGCGGTCCGGCCCCTGACGCCGCACGGCACTCCAGCCCCAACTCGCGTTTCCCGACCGCCCCGTTCAGGTAGGAGTCGGTTGACGGTCACGGACGAGGGGGGAACGCCATGGCGGGGAGCGACCACGAGGGCGGGCTGGGGGAGGAGTTCTTCATACCGGGCTCCTCCTCCTTCACCGAGTTCCTGGCGGCCCACCGCCCCGAACTGCTGAGTACCCGCCGAATCCTGCCGGACGGCGTCCGCGCCGAGGGCGTCCCGCACGGCACGACCGTGCTGGCCCTCACCTACGGCGACGGCGTGCTGATCGCGGGAGACCGGCGGGCGACGATGGGCAACCTGATCGCCCAGCGCGACCTGGAGAAGGTGCACCCCGCCGACGACCACACCGCCGTGGCCTTCGCCGGTTCCGTCGGCCTCGCGCTCGACCTGGTGAAGCTCTATCAGGTCGAGCTGACGCACTTCGAGAAGCTCGAGGGCATCCCCATGACCCTCGCCGCGAAGGCGACCCGGCTGGCCACGATGATCCGCGGCAACCTGGGCCAGGCCATGCAGGGCCTCGCCGTCGTCCCGCTGCTCGCCGGCTACGACCCCGCGGCTCCCGAGGGCCGGCAGGGCCGCATCTTCGGCTTCGACGTCGCCGGCGGCCGCTACGAGAAGTTCGGCTTCCACGCCGAGGGCTCCGGCTCGCCGTACGCCCGGGGCGCGCTGAAGAAGCTGTTCCGCCCCGGCATGTCCCGCCGCGAGGCCGCCCTGGCCGCGCTCCAGGCGCTGTACGACGCGGCTGACGACGACTCCGCGACCGGCGGCCCGGACCTCACCCGCCGCATCTACCCCATCGTGTCCGTCATCACCGAGGACGGCTTCGAGCGGCTGCCCGAGCCGGAGACGGAGGCGCTCAGCCGCGAGATGGTCGAGCAGCGCCGCAGCCGGCCGGACGGACCGAACGCCGCGGTGTGACACCCCGCCGCGGGCGTCCGGCTCCGCGGAGTGGCCGGTCCCGCGGAGTGGTCGATCCCGGGGAGTTTTCGGTCCCGCGGAGTTTTCGGTTCCATGGACAAGACCTGTCGCGGGCTTTACTGCACACGGGTTGCAGGTACTGGAGGATGGCGCGAGGCTGTTTCCCGCAGCCGTCCGTCCGACAGAAGGACCTTCCCCCCGATGACGGCCGCCCCTGAGT
>NZ_NGFN01000690.1 GCF_002148965.1 Streptomyces swartbergensis
CCGGACGACCCGGCCCCGGACGACCCGGCCACGTGGGTCCGGGACGTGATGTCCCTGTGCAAGCTCCTTTCCATGAGGGTGGAGATCTGAATGTCCATGACCACCTCAGCGGCCGACGTCGTTCCCCAGCTCGGCCTACAGGCACGCTTCCGCAGGTTCCGTGACAAGACGCTCATCGCCGTCGGGCCCAACGCCATGGAGTTGTCCGACTCCGCGGCCTTCATCCTGGCCTGCGTGGACGGGGAGCGCTCCGTGGCCGGTATCGGGGCCCTGCTCGCCGAGGAGTACGGGATCGACGTCGACGAGGCGGTCACGGACGCCCTGGATCTGATCGGCCAGCTCGCCGAGTGCAAGGTTCTGGACCTGCCGAGCGCCTGACCTTCCACCACCTTCACCAACGATTGGGAACCATGCGATGTGCGGGATTGTCGGGCTCTTCGTGGGGTGCTCCGCCCTGGCCTACTGCCCCCGCAAGGCACTCGCCCCGGCCGGCGCCGCGTCCGTCGCCGGTTCGGAACCCGTCGCCGGTTCCGAGCTCCTCGCCGGTTCCGAGCCCGCATCCGGCCCCGCACCTGGGGCCCGGAATGACGGGGAGCAGGCCGACGTCTCATACAGCTCCCCCTTCGCCCGCTGGTCGGAGCGGGCGACCGTCCGCCGGGCGCCCCGGCGTGAGCTGAGTGCGCCGTCCTCCGACGCCTCCCGCTACTTCTCCCCCGATCTGGTGCCGGTCGCGCGCCACCCGCTCATCGCCCATCTGCGCCCCGAGCTGTTCGACGCGGTGCTGGTCCAGCACCTCTACCGCTACCTGGACTTCACCGCCAAGCTGGAGACGCTGGTGGTGAATCGCACCGCGCTCGGCATCGCGCAGGGCAGCGTCGGCGTCGGACTTCCCGAGGAGATGCGCTTCGACGCCTACAAGATCTACTGCGACGAGGCCTACCACGCCCTCTTCTCGGTGGACTTGATGCGCCAGGTCCGTGACACCACCGGTATCGCCCCGGTGCTGCCGGACCAGCCCTACTTCCTGAGGCGGCTGGAGGAGATCCAGCAGGAGCTGCCGCCGCAGACCCGGGCCCTGGCCGAACTGCTCTTCGTAACCGTCTCGGAGACGCTGATATCGGCCAGTCTCGCCGAGCTGCCGGTCGACAGCGAGATCGTGCCGGCCGTGCGGGAGACGATCCGCGACCACGCCGCGGACGAGGGGCGCCACCATGTGTACTTCGCCGCCTTCCTGCGCTACCTGTGGGCCGCCCTCGACCCCATGGCCCGGCGGGAGGCGGCCCTGATCGCGGCCTTCCTGCAGCCCGACACCGACGCCGTACGCGCCGAGCTGCTGGGCTACGGGCTCACGCGCGACGACGCCGAACAGGTCCTCGCCGAGGTGTACGACGAGCGGACCGTGGCCGCGCACACCCGGGCGGCGCACACCCGGGCGACGGCCAAGCGGACGATCTC
>NZ_NGFN01000691.1 GCF_002148965.1 Streptomyces swartbergensis
CTTGATCTTTAACCTCGGACGTCGAACGGCTTCTCGTACTTGATCACCCGGTCTGGTAACTGCCGTACCTGCAGGCGGCCTTCGGCTGAGCATGTGCTCCGACCAAGGAACACACACGCTCAGCACGAAGGCCGTGGGGATGAGTCTGCTGCATCACGCTGTCCGACAGGATCCGTTCGCGGAACTGTCACGCTTCCGGGGTGAGTTCTACTCCTGCCTGACCAGACGTGCGGACGCTCTGTTCGAGCTGGCCGACGCGGTGTTGTGTGCGGACGGCCCGGTCCGGTCGCTGGTGGAGCTGTCGATGGTGGGCGAACASCGTCGTGGGCATGGCGGGCTCTACGATGCCCTGGCCGCCGGCCTGGTGGAGGTGGCCCGGCTGCGTCGGGCACTGGCCGCGGTGCCGTTGCCGCGGGCGGCGGACGGGCGGCTGGTCCTGGCCGCCGACATCACCTGCTGGCTGCGACCCGACGCGCACACCTCACCGCAGCGGATCCTGTGCCATACCTACGGACGCGGCAAGGACCAGCACATCCCCGTCCCCGGCTGGCCGTACTCAGTAATCTGCGCACTGGAGACCGGCCGCAGTTCGTGGACCGCTCCGCTGGACGCATTGCGTCTCGCACCGGGTGACGACGCCGCCACGGTTACCGCCAGGCAGATGCGTGAACTGGTCGAGCGGCTCGTCAGCGCCGGGCAGTGGAAGGACGGTGACCCGGACATCCTGATCGTGGTGGACGCCGGTTACGACGTGCCCCGCCTGGCCTTCCTGCTCAGGGATCTGCCGGTGCAGGTGCTGGGCCGGATGCGCTCGGACCGCGTCCTGCGCCGAGCAGTACCGCCCCGTGAAGCCGGCACCCGGGGCCGCCCGCCCCGCCACGGTGGCGAGTTCGTGTTCGGCGACCCCACCACCTGGAACACCCCTGACGCGAAGACCGTGACAAAGACCCGCCTCTACGGCACCGCAGCCGCCCGAGCCTGGGACCGGCTCCACCCGCGCCTGACCCATCGCTCCGCCTGGACCGCCCAGCTGGGTGCGCTGCCGGTGATCGAGGGAACCGTGATCCTCCTGCGGGTCGAGTACCTGCCCAGCGGCGCGACACCGAAGCCGGTCTGGCTGTGGTGGTCGGGCACCGACGCCACCCCAGCCGACATCGACCTGCTCTGGCAGGCATTCCTGAGGCGCTTCGACATCGAGCACACCTTCCGCCTGTTCAAGCAGACACTGGGCTGGACCTGTCCGAAGATCCGCACCCCGGAAGCCGCCGACCGCTGGACCTGGCTGATCCTCGCGGCGTTCACCCAGCTCCGGCTCGCCCGCCCGCTCGCCGCTGACCTCCGCCGGCCGTGGGAGAGACCGGCCCCAACGGCAGACTCACCCCCGCGCGAGTCCGCCGCGACTTTCGGCACCTCCGCCCGCAGGCGGCCTGYCCCGCCAGAGCACCGAAACCC
>NZ_NGFN01000692.1 GCF_002148965.1 Streptomyces swartbergensis
TCCACACCACGTACACCACCCCGGACACCGTCTCGCTCTTCCTGCGCGGCCCCGCCGAGAAGGAGCGCTCGATCATCACCGAGCGCGAGACGGGCCGCGTCTGGTGGCGCTTCGGCGAGGACAAGGAAAAGGCCCAGCGCCGCGGCAGCAAGCGCATCAGCAAGGACTACTTCGACGAACTCACCGGCCGTCTGCGGGCCATGGAGGTGCTGTGATGGTGACCCGCCCCGGCGACGACCTGCTGGATCTCACCCCCTCGATCCTGCTGACCGCGCCCTGCGACGAGGACATCACCAAGGCCGAGGCGCTCATGGCCTCGTTTCCCAAGGTGCGCTGGGACGACCTGGAGGCGGCGGCCGAGATCACTGAGGCGATCGCCCGCCGGCTCGGCGACGACCGGGCGCTGCTGCGCACCCTCGTGGCCCGCGCTCTGCGCACCCCGGAGCTGCGCGAGAAGTTCGAGTGCCACGCGCTCGACGACAAGATCGTGATCTGGGACGACCAGGATAAGGGCCTGCGCATCCGGCTCCGGCTCGCCAACACCGACCAGTACGAGCGGGTCCACAACCACCGCTACAGCTTCACCGCCTACATCCTGCACGGCGCGTACCAGCACACGCTGTACGCGACCGACCAGCCGCTCGACGAGAGCGCCGACGTCTCCCGCTTCTGGCCGTACTTCGTGCGCGAGGAGCCGGCCGGCCGGTGCATCACCCTCGACCACGAGCAGCTGCACACCACCATCACCGAGCCCGAGACGATCTCGCTGATGATCCAGAGCCCCGCCCGCAAGCAGCGCGCCTTCATGATCCGCCGCGACGACGGGACCGTCTGGTACCGCCTGGGTGCCGCCGAGGAATCCGCCGAGCGCCGCGCGGAGGTGCGGATGCCCGACGAGCGCCTGCACCACTGGCTGTCGCGTCTTGAAGCGTTCGAGCTCCTGTGAGCACGGCCTTCGGCCACCTCCGGTACGGACCCTCCGGGTGGCAGCGCATCGACCTGTACGGGCCGGCTGAACCGGAGGACGGTGCCGCGCCCGTCACCGAAGCCCCGCAGGCCGCACCGGTGGTGCTGGTGCACGGTGGTTTCTGGCGGCACGACCGCACGGCGCAGGATCTGGAACCGCTGGCGTTCGTCCTGGCCGAACTCGGCCACCGGGTCGCCGTCCTGGAGTACCGGCCGAGCTGGGACGGCGGAGCCTGGCCGGGCGCCGCCGAGGACTGCCGGGCCGCCCTGCACCTGCTCGGGCAGAAGGACGGCACCTGGGACGGCGCCGTGCTCGTGGGCCACTCCGCGGGCGCCCATCTGCTGCTCGCCGCCCTCCAGGGGCAGGCCCGCGGGGCCAACGTCGTGCTGCTCGCTGCGGGGCTCTGGATCATCAGCGAGATCGTCTCGGGCTCGGTGATGGTGGTGTGCAGCTGCT
>NZ_NGFN01000693.1 GCF_002148965.1 Streptomyces swartbergensis
CTTCGGCTTCAGCCCCGCCGACGCCTCCGGCGCTTCGGCTTCAGCCCCGCCGACGCCTCCGGCGCGCCCTGGCTGCCACAGCCCGCCGACTGGGGCGAGCGCAGCGTCGAAGCTCAGGCCGGCGACGAGACCTCGACGCTGGAGCTGTACCGCACCGCCCTCCAGCAGCGACGGGAACACCCCGCCCTCGGCGACGGCACCCTCACGTGGCTCAACGCCCCCGCCGGTGTCCTCGCCTTCCACCGCGACCCCGGCTTCACCTGCGTCGTCAACCTCTCCACCGAGCCCTACCCGCTGTCCGACCACACCTCGGTCCTCCTCGCCAGCGGACCGGTCCAGGACGGACTCCTGGCGCCGGACCACGCCGTCTGGCTTGAGATGTAGGCAACTCGCCGTCGGGGCAATGCCCTTCTGACCGCCAGGGCCTGTCCGGTGTCACTCCCCGCTGACCGGACAGGCCCTGGTTCTTCTCCACCATGCCTTCCACGCTGGCCGGCCGCCGTTCGAGTGCATGACCCGAGCAGCGCCTCAGGCGAGCGAGGGGACCTTCCCGTGTGACACTGCTCGCCGGTCCCTTACGAGCGGAACGGTCGTTGAGTGGTCATGGAGTTGTCGGCACAGGCCGGGCCCGGAGTGGAGAAGGCAGCCGAACAGGCCGTCGAGAGTGCATGTCACCTCGCGGACCTCGCGGACCTCGCGGGCCCGGATGGCTGGAGCACGGCGGCCGCCGAGGACGTCCTCGACGCGATCGGCACCCTCACGGACACCCTTGGCAGCGTCGGGGAGGAACTCGCACAGGCCCTCGCCGCGGTGGCGACGGCCACCGCCCAGGCGCGCCGGCGCCTGGGCATCACCGTGGACGCCCAGGCGCCAGGGCGGGAAAGCGCGGCGTCGGCACCCGTGGTGGGTGGCCCTGGGCGAAGGCCGCCCAGGCGTCGCGGGCTCGGTCCCGGCTTCCGGGGCATCCGTACGGACCGCTGAAGGGTCAGGCGCGCGTGCTGATGTACCGCACGCCCGGACCCCACTTCTCCATGGCCGGCGCCATACACCACTGACACAGCGGGCAACCGCCGCGGCCGTACTTGTGGGTCTTGCGCTGGCTTCTCTGCACTTCACCCGAACGGGCGGCGAGGGGATTTCGGGGTGGCAGGCGCGCTGCTAGGGCGTGTGTGAGGTCGTGATCAATCTCGGGTTCTGGCCCCGTGCGGGGGCGGGATGCGGTAGGACGCTGGGTGTGACACGTAGGCAACTCACAGACGAGCAGTGGGAGTTCATCGAGCCGTACCTGCCGATAGGCGAGTACGGTCCGTACCCCGAGCGGCTGCGGGAGCAGTTCGAGGGGGTGATCTGGCGGTTTCGGTCCAGCGCCCAGTGGCGCGAGATGCCCTCCGAGTTCGGACCGTGGGCGACCGTCTACGGG
>NZ_NGFN01000694.1 GCF_002148965.1 Streptomyces swartbergensis
CCCGAGCACCTGGCAGCCGGGCACGGAGACGACGGCCTCCCGCCACCGCCTCACGGTCCCCCCGGGCGAACGCCGGCGCGTGACGACCAGACTGCGCCCCACCCGCCGAGGCGACCGCCAGGCCGACCGCGTGACCATCCGCTCGTACGGCCCGCTCGGCCTCTTCTCCCGCCAGGGCACCCACAAGGCTCCCTGGACGGTACGCGTCCTGCCGCCGTTCACCAGCCGCAAGCACCTGCCCTCCAAGCTGGCCCGCCTGCGCGAACTGGACGGACGCACCAGCGTTCTCATCCGCGGCCAGGGCACCGAATTCGACAGCCTGCGCGAGTACGTCCCCGGCGACGACACCCGCTCCATCGACTGGCGCGCCACAGCCCGCCAGTCCGCAGTCGCCGTACGCACCTGGCGTCCCGAACGCGACCGCCACATCCTCCTGGTCCTCGACACCGGCCGCACCTCAGCAGGCCGCGTAGGCGACGCACCCCGCCTCGACGCCTCCATGGACGCGGCCCTCCTCCTCGCAGCCCTCGCGTCCCGCGCCGGCGACCGCGTCGACCTCCTCGCCTACGACCGCAAGGTCCGCGCCCTCGTCCAGGGCCGCACGGCAGGCGATGTCCTTCCGTCCCTGGTCAACGCGATGGCCACGCTCGAGCCCGAGCTCGTCGAAACGAACGCCCGCGGCCTCACGGCCACGGCCCTGCGCACGTCTCCCCGCCGCTCTCTGATCGTGCTCCTCACCACCCTGGATGCGGCCCCCATCGAAGAGGGCCTCCTCCCGGTCCTCTCCCAGCTCACCCAGCGCCACACGGTCCTGCTGGCATCAGTAGCGGACCCGCACATCACCGAAATGGCCAAGGCACGCGGCAACGTCGACGCCGTCTACGAGGCAGCCGCAGCCGCCCAGGCCCAGTCCGAACGCCACCGCACGGCAGAACAACTCCGCCGTCACGGCGTCACAGTCGTGGACGCGACACCGGACGACCTGGCGCCGGCACTGGCGGACGCTTACTTGGCGCTGAAGGCAGCTGGACGCCTGTGATAGTAAGGGCCTCTCGAAAGAGGGCCCTTAAACGCAGAAAACCCCCGCATCTACGATGCGGGGGTTTTCCCAATAATTGTTCGGCGGCGTCCTACTCTCCCACAGGGTCCCCCCTGCAGTACCATCGGCGCTGTAAGGCTTAGCTTCCGGGTTCGGAATGTAACCGGGCGTTTCCCCTACGCTATAACCACCGAAACACTATGAAACTGTCAGCCGCACCACGCTGTGGCAACGTGGGGCTGTTCGTGGTTTCAGAACCAACACAGTGGACGCGAGCAACTGAGGACAAGCCCTCGGCCTATTAGTACCGGTCAACTCCACACGTTACCGTGCTTCCATATCCGGCCTATCAACCCAGTCGTCTACTGGGAGC
>NZ_NGFN01000695.1 GCF_002148965.1 Streptomyces swartbergensis
CGTCCCCGCCCGCATCCGCGACGAGGAACTCCTTGGGCCCGGCCGGCGTCAACTCGCGCGGGACGTCGACATGCGCCACCGTCCGCCCCCCGGCCGTCAGCTCCACGGCCGCCTGCCCCAGCACCTCGCCCTCGACGGACATCCGCCGCAGGGTCGCCGTCGCCGTCCAGTCCCCGGCCGCCTGGTTGACGGCGGCCAGCACCAGCCCGCCGTCCCGCGCCCGGAGCGTCAGCAACCGGTCCGCGTACAGCCGCTTCAGCTCGTGGTACAGCGGCTTCTCCCGCCCGTCCCCGTCGATCGCCGCCCAGGAGGTCACCGGCCAGCAGTCGTTGAGCTGCCAGACGACCGTGCCCGCGCACACCGGCCAGTGCGAGCGCCAGTGCTCGATCCCGGAGGCGACCGCCCGCGCCTGGTTGACCTGCATCAGGTAGTGCCAGCGGTCGAAGTCCCCGTCCGGCACGGCGAAGTGCCGGGCCAGCCCCCGCTCCAGCTTCCCGTTGCCGTCGTCGGCCTTCTGGTGGTGCAGCATGCCGGGGGAGTCGGGCGCGAGCTCCTCCCCGGGCAGCGCCCGGCGCAGCGTGACGTACGCGGGCGGCGCCTGCCAGCCGAACTCGGCGACGAACCGGGGCACGCTCAGCCGGTAGTCGGCGTAGTCCTCCCGGTTCCACACCTCCCAGGAGTGGTGGGTGCCGTGCGCCGGATCGTTGGGATGCCGGTCCCATGACCCGGACCAGGGACTCCCCGCCGTGTACGGCCGCGTCGGATCCAACTCGGCCACCACGCGCGGCAGTACGCCCAGGTAGTACCCCTCGCCCCAGGAGTCCCCGGCCAGCCGCGGCTCCCAGCCCCAGTCCCTGAAGCCCCACAGGTTCTCGTTGTTGCCGTTCCACAGCACCAGCGACGGATGCGGCATCAGCCGTACGACGTTCTCCCTCGCCTCGGCCTCCACCTCGCCGCGCAGCGGCTGTTCCTCCGGGTAGGCCGCGCACGCGAACGGGAAGTCCTGCCAGACCAGCAGCCCGAGTTCGTCACAGGCGTCGTAGAAGTCCTCGCTCTCGTAGATCCCGCCGCCCCAGACCCGTACGAGGTCCACGCCCGCCCCGGCGGCCTGCTCCAGCCGCTCCCGGTAGCGCTCGCGGGTGATCCGGGACGGGAAGACGTCGTCGGGGATCCAGTTGACGCCCCGCGCGAAGAGCCGCTCGCCGTTGACGACGAGGGTGAAGCCGGTGCCGTGCGCGTCGGGCCGTTGATCCAGCTCCACGGTCCGGAAGCCGATCCGCCGCCGCCACACGTCCAGCGCGTCGTCGCCCTGCAGCAGCCGCAACTCGACGCCGTACAGCGGCTGTTCGCCGTAGCCGCGCGGCCACCACAGCCGGACGTCCGGCTGTGGTGGCCGCGCGGCTACGGCG
>NZ_NGFN01000696.1 GCF_002148965.1 Streptomyces swartbergensis
GGCTGGGGTTGTGTGTGCTGGTGCCGCAGACGTTCGCGGCGGCCGGCAGGTTGTTCCCCGGGGCTTCGGATGCGGCCGTGGCGCGGCTGAATGTCTTCAACTATGTGGGGTTTTTGATCGGTTMGCCGTTGGTCGGGGCGCTCGGGGACCTGTGGAGCTACCGCGGGGCCATGGTTGTGCCGATGGTGTTGGTGCTGGTGACGCTGGTGTACGCCCGGTCGTTCGCGCCTCAACCGGACCGATACGGTGGCGGTCATGAGCGGCCGCGCACAGCTGATGTGGGACGAGGCAGTAACGGGCTATGACTTCGGTCCCGGGCATCCGATGGACCCGGTCCGGCTCGCCCTGACCCGGGGACTGGTCGGTGCCTTCGGGCTGGACCGTGAAGTGGAGGTGGTCGCCGCGAAGGCGGCCGGGGAGTCGACGCTGCGGCTCGTCCACCGGGAGGACTACATCGAGGCGGTGAAGGCCGCGTCGGCGGATCCGCGGGCGGCGGACCAGTCGTACGGGCTGGGGACGATGGACGATCCGGCCTTCGCCGGGATGCACGAGGTGTCGGCGCTGATCGCCGGGCAGTCGGTGGGGGCGGCGGAGGCCGTGTGGCGCGGTGACGCGCTGCACGCGGTGAACTTCGCGGGCGGGCTGCACCACGCGATGCCCGGCGGCGCCTCCGGGTTCTGCATCTACAACGACGCGTCGCTGGCGATCGCTCGGCTGCTGGAGCTCGGGGCCGAGCGGGTGGCGTACGTCGACGTCGATGTGCATCACGGGGACGGGGTGCAGGCGGCGTTCTGGGAGGACCCGCGGGTGCTGACGATCTCGCTGCACGAGCATCCCCGGACGCTGTTCCCGCAGACCGGGTGGCCGGAGGAGACCGGGGCGGACTCGGCGGAGGGCTCGGCGGTGAACGTGGCGCTGCCGGCCGGGACCGGGGACGCCGGGTGGCTGCGGGCGTTCCACGCGGTCGTGCCGGAGCTGATCGCGGACTTCCGGCCGCAGGTGCTGGTGACGCAGCACGGGGCCGACACGCACTTCGAGGATCCGCTGGCGCATCTGGCGGTGTCGCTGGACGCGCAGCGGGCGGTGCAGGTGGCCTGTCACGACCTGGCGCACGAGTACGCCGACGGGCGGTGGGTGGCGCTGGGCGGGGGCGGCTACGCCGTGGTGGACGTCGTGCCGCGGTCGTGGACCCATCTGGTCGGGATCGCGGCGGGCCGGGCCGTGGAGCCCGGGGCGGTGATTCCGGAGGGCTGGCGGCAGGAAGCGTTCGCCCGGACCCGGCAGTTGGCCCCGGCGCGGATGACGGACGGACGCTGGCCCGTGGCCTTCCCCAGCTGGGAGGAGGGCTACGATCCCGCGGACCGGCTGGACCAGGCGGTGCTGGCGGCCCGGCGGGCGGTGTTCCCGCT
>NZ_NGFN01000697.1 GCF_002148965.1 Streptomyces swartbergensis
CGGCCGGGGCGGGTGGGGCCCGGCCTACACGGCCATGCCGTAGACGATGGTGAAGAGCGTGCCGAGTGAGCCGATGATGAACACGCCCGTCAGGCCCGCGATGATGAGGCCCTTGCCCTGCTCCGCGCTGAAGGTGTCCCGCAGGGCGGTGGCACCGATGCGCTGCTTGGCGGCGCCCCAGATGGCGATGCCGAGGCAGAGCAGGATGGCGACCGCCATCACGACCTCGATCATCACCTTGGCCTCGTTGCCCAGGCTGCCGAAGGGGCCCCAGTCCGGAGCGATCCCGCCGATGATGGTGTTGATGTCTCCCTTATCGGCCGCAAAGAGCATGTAAGTCACCGCCCCTGTTGGGTAGTTCCGCATCCTCTGCGGTCGTGCAGAGGTCAGGCCTCATTCTCGCCGACGATGACGCTGTCGTATGTCGACTTGGCGTCATTGATTGGCGGGTTTCGTACGAATACCTTGCCACCGTTCCGCGCCGGAACCTAAGGGAGGCGACGGGCGGCGTACAAAGGATCGTATAGTCACTCTGTGTATCACGGCAGGTCACGCCGGGCAATGAGGCCTGAGCGAAACCTGTCGTGTGGTTCCGTCGTTGTGCCCTTCTATGACCTGCGTCACCTTTCCGGACCATTTCTGACGGTCGGTCGGGTGAGTGGTCGACCCGGTGTTCTCCGGGTGAAGGCTACCTGGCGCGGCGAACAGGCCGTGGCTGGGTTGCCGCGGCCCGTTCGTCCTCTGCCGGCCTCGAGCCCCCCACGGTCCCAGGCGGCGTTCTTCAGTGACGGTCTGTCACGAGCGGGAGGGGTCAGCCGGTGAAGGCGCCGACTCCGTTCGGGGTGCCCCAGCCGGTCGGGCCGTCATAGCCCGTTCGGGCGGTGCAGAAGTAGCTGGGGGCGCAGGTGCCGTTGCCGTTGCTGGTGACGTCGTTCGGGGCGGAGGTGTTCGCGTAGGGGAACTTCGACGGGTAGGAGCCGCCGGCCGGGGTGCCCGCCAGGACGTAGACGCCAGCGCTGATCGGGGCGGAGGCGAGAGAGGCCTGCGGGTGGAGGTTCCGCCGGTACGGTTCCCGGCGGGAGCGGCGACCCGCGAGGACGATCGCTTGTTGAGTAAGTGACAACAAGGCGGCTTCGGGATCCTGACGTCCGTCTTACTGAAGCGGGTGCCGGGCTTACCGATCAGTGACGGGCCGATGGCCGGGGCATGGGCGCGGCTTGACCCAAGTGGTCCGGTCGGTGCGGCTTGAGGCCGGTGGCACACGTTCCTCTCACCTTTCTCGGGCACAGTGGCGCCGATGAAGCGCGTCCTCTCCATTGCCGTGGTTCTTGTCGCCCTCACCTCCGCGTCCACCGCGGTGGCCGACGACGGGGGCGGGCCCTTCGGGGTGACCGTC
>NZ_NGFN01000698.1 GCF_002148965.1 Streptomyces swartbergensis
GCCCCACACCGCCGAAACCCCCATACTCCGAGGCCTTCGCGCACTACCTCTCCGACCCGGTCGTGCCGGGCGACGACTGCCTCAACCTCAACATCTGGACGCCGCAGCCGGACCCCGGAGCCCGCCTCCCCGTTCTCGTCTGGCTGCACGGCGGCGCCCTGACCAGGGGCTCGTCCGCCGTCCCCGTCTACGACGGCCATGCCTTCGCCCGTGACGGCGTGGTGTGCGTCTCGGTCAACTACCGACTGGGCGTGGAGGGCTACGGCCTGTTCCCGGACACACCCCCGAACCCCGGCCTGCGCGACCAGATCGCCGCCCTGACCTGGGTGCACGAGGCCATCGAGGCCTTCGGCGGCGACCCCGGCCGCATCACCCTCTTCGGCCAGTCCGCCGGGGCGATCAGCATCGGCGCCCTCATCGCCGCCCCGCAGACGCAGGGGCTGGTCCGGCGGGCGGTCCTCCAGAGCGGACCGCCCGAGGCGTCCGAGCGGGCCAAGGTACGGCGGATGGTGCGCCGTATGGCCTCCCGGCTGAAGATCCCCGCCACCGCCGAGGCCTTCGCCGCCGTCGACCGCGACCTGCTGCTGCACACCCAGGCCGAGGTGGGCAAGCTCAGCAGCCCGGTGGTCGGCGGCCCCGCCTTCGGCATCGTCATCGACGGCGACACCGTCCCGCGCAATCCCCTGGAGGCCCTCACCGAGGGCGGCGCCGCCGCCGGTGTCGAGCTGATGATGGGCTGGACCCGCGACGAGTACCGGCTGTGGCTGGTCCCGGGCGGCCTCCTGGAGCGCGTCGACCGCCTCGGGGCCGTCGCCTTCGCGGGAGCCATGGCCCGCTGCCACTGCGGCAGCGAGGTCCCGCGCGGCTACCGCGCCCTGCACCCCGAGGCGAGTACGGCGGAAATCGTCGGCCAGCTGGTCACCGACCACCTCCTGCGCATCCCCCTGCACCACCTGGCCGACGCCCGTACCGAACCGTCGTACGTCTACGAGTTCGCCTGGCCCTCGAACCTCCCCGACCTCGGTTCCTGCCACGCGCTGGAGCTCGGCTTCGTCTTCGACACGGGCGATGCCCCCGAGTCCCGCAAACTGGCCGGGGAGGGCGCCCCGCAGGAACTGGCCGACGAGATGCACGCCGCGTGGGTGCGCTTCGCCACGGACGGCGACCCGGGCTGGGAACGCTGGGACGCGGCCCACCCGGTGCGCGTCTTCGGAGACCGCGCACCGGACGCCGAGAACGGCGTGGCCTACACGGCGTACGGGCCCCGGGACCGCGAACTCGCCCTGTGGGCGACCGACGCCGCCGCGGTCACTCCTGCGGAGCCAGTGCGGATAGGAAGGCGGTCCAGGTGGCGGGGGTGATGGTGAGGTGGGGGG
>NZ_NGFN01000699.1 GCF_002148965.1 Streptomyces swartbergensis
ATGACGAACAGCTCCCCGGCCGGGGTCTCCCGGCGCCGCCTGCTGATGGCCGCTGCCTCCATCGCCGTCACCGCTCCCCTGGCCACCGCCTGCGGCGGATCCGGCACCGGCGCCGAGGACGGCAAGACGCTCCGGCTGTGGCACTACGAGGACAAGGACGGCGCCCTGGGCAAGGCGTGGGCAGCCGCGATAGCCGAGTTCAAGAAGACCCACCCCGGCGTGAAGGTGATCTTCGAGCAGAAGACGTTCGAGCAGATCCAGCAGAACGCCTCGATGATCCTGAACTCCGACTCGGCCCCCGACGTCCTGGAGTACAACAAGGGCAACGCCACCACCGGCCTGCTCGCCAAGCAGGGCCTGCTCACCGATCTGACCTCGGTCGTCGAGGAACGCGGCTGGGACAAGAAGATGAGCAAGAGCGCGTCCGTCACCGCCCGCTACGACGCGGACGGTGAGATGGGCGGCGACAAGTGGTACGGCGTGCCGAACTACGGCGAGTTCGTCCTGGCGTACTACAACGACGACCTGTTCAAGAAGTACGACGTCACCAAGCCGACCGACTTCGCGAGCCTCGAGACGGCCCTGGCCAAGTTCAAGAAGGCCGGCGTCACCCCCCTCGCCAACGCGGGCAACGATTACCCCGCCTCCCACTGGCTGTACCTGCTGGCACTGGCCAAGGCGAGCAGGACCTGGGTCGACGACTACCAGCTCTACAAGGGCAAGGTCGACTTCCACGGCCCCGAGTGGACGTGGGCGGTCAAGAAGTACGAGGAGTGGCTGTCCAAGGGCTACTTCGACAAGAAGGACGTCGGCCTCAAGGGCGCCGACATGAGCGAGCAGTTCGTCTCCGGCAAACGCCCGATCATGGTAAGCGGCAACTGGTGGTTCGGCGGCTTCACGACCGACATCAAGGACTTCACGTGGTCCGTCGCCCCCTACCCCGGCGCGAAGATGACGCTCGGCTCCGGCGGGAACCAGTGGGTCATCCCGACGAAGGCCAAGAACAAGAAGCTGGCCGAGGACTTCATCGGCATCACGATGTCGGACAAGATCCAGAAGCTGATCGGTGAGAACGGCAACGTCCCGCTCGCCGTCAAGTCCGACCAGATCACCAACGCCCGGTCGAAGCAGCTGATCGACGCCTTCGACCAGTACCAGAAGTCCAACGGCCTGGCCTTCTATCCGGACTGGCCGGTCCCGGGCTACTACGACGCCCTCGTCGCCGCTACCCAGAACCTGATGAACGGCGCGAGCACCGACTCCGTCCTGGACGAACTCGCCGCGCCCTACGAGAAGTACCTCTCCACCAGGCGCTGAGGCTCATCCGCCGGGCCCGAGCCAAGGGCCGGCCCCCGGCCCCCG
>NZ_NGFN01000007.1 GCF_002148965.1 Streptomyces swartbergensis
CGGTAGGTGGGCCTCCGGAGGCGGCCCGGGGTCGGCCCGCCCGGCCCGAGGTCGGCACAGCCCGAGGTCGGCAGGCCCGGGGTCGGCAGGCCCGGGGTCGGCAGGCCCGGGGTCGGCACGGCCTCCTGGTCGGGTGACCGCCGGAGGCGTTCCGTGGCGTTGCGCGGTTCCGAGACGGGGTGGAAGGCTGGAAGCAGGCACCGGCTCGGGGGATCGCCCGGGAACCGCGGCAGCGGTCCGGCGGCGGGCGGCGTCAGTGCTCCGTGTGGCGGCGGCCCGGCGCGGGCCCCGGTGTGAACGGGCCCGCCCCACCCCCTGGAGGTACCCGTGAAGAGCTCCGACGGCTGGGGAGACGACGTCTACCAGCCGGAACCATCCGAGCAGAGAGAGGACACGGGGCTGCTCGACTCCGAGGACACCCTGGAGTACGACGGCGTCGACGATCCCCTCGACCGGGGCTGGTCCCCTCCCGAGCGGCCCTGGGCCGTGGAGCACAGCGGCGTCACCGCGGCGGAGCGGCAGCGGGGCGAGACGCTGGACCAGCGGCTCGCCGAGGAGCTGCCGGAGCCCGTCGCCCCGGACGGTGACGGTCTCGGGGACTGCCAGGGCACGGACGGGGAACTCCTGGACAACGAGGTCGGCGCCGCCCGCTCCGGCCGGCTCGTGGCTCCCGACGAGGGCGCGCACGAGGACGAGGAGGGCGCGCTGGTCGCCATGGACGTGGGCATCGACGGCGCGGCGGCGTCGGCCGAGGAGGCAGCCGTGCACATCGTCGACGAGGACGTCCTGCCCGGCTGATCGCAGTACCGACCCGAGCCGCACGAGGAGCAGCCATGCAGCAGGACAAGCACCCCGACTACCACCCCGTCGTCTTCCGCGACCGGGCCGCCGGTTACGCGTTCCTGACCCGGTCCACCGCGACCAGCGACCGGACCATCGAGTGGGACGACGGCGAGACCTACCCGGTCGTGGACGTGGAGATCTCCTCGGAGAGCCACCCCTTCTACACGGGCAAGGCCCGCACGGTGGACTCGGAGGGCCGGGTCGCCGCGTTCGAGCGCCGGTACGGCGGCCGCTGAGCCCTGGCCCCCCGGCTCGCCCGGCGCCTGTAAGACGGCGCCTAGATGACGTTGAGCGCCGCCGCGCAGCCCACCCCGCCGAGCAGCATGAACACCGGCATCAGCACCTTGAGCTCGACCCAGCTGCCCGCCCGGAACCGCATGAACTTCGGCGGCCCGACCGGGTACCAGCGCTTCCGGCCGACGGGGATGGGCCACAGGATCGGGCAGCCGGAGACGGTCAGCGCGTCCCCGATGTCGTGCACGATCGCGCCCAGCACGACCGGCAGCCCCAGCCACAGGTACTCCTGGCCCGGCGCCGTGAACAGCCAGTCCGCGCCGTTGCCCGGCTTGTCCAGCACACCCGCGAGGATCCAGGCGGTGGCCGCGGCCAGCAGCCACACCAGGACCTCGCTGCTGGAGCCGCGCGTCGCCCGCCACAGCAGACCCTCGATGGCCAGGACCATGTGCACGAAGAGGACCGCCAGCACCCCCCAGCGGTCACTGGTGATCGCCACGACCGAGGTGCCCGCACCGATCATGACCGCCCACAGCCAGGTGTGCGTGAGCGTCCGGTGCCCGCCGGAGCGACGCGGGTCACCCTGCTTCTTGGTGGCCTTGTAGACGGCGTACGACAGCTTGTCGACGACCTCGCACAGCCAGCGCGACAGCGGTCCGAAGGACCGGGAGATGGTGGCCGCCTTGTGGTCGAGGTCCGGGGCGAGCGCTGCACCGGCGCAGATCAGAGCGCCGACGAGGAGGACCGGCCAGGGCATCGGGTGCCCGGCCGCGGCGGCGGCCGCACCGACGCCGAGCCAGGCGGCGGCGCCCGACAGTGAGTGTGCTGGTCCCATCATCGGCGTTGCCCGCCCCATTCCTCGTGTACCGCTGTCCAGTTGACCGGCGCGTGACATCCCGTCGGCGACACAGCGTAGCGTTCGCGATCTTCGTGCCCGCAGCCGATTCCCGCATCGGGCAGGAGGCCAGGCAAGATGGGGGGCGTGACCCTCATCGATCAGCTGCCGCCGACCGCCGACCCCGACGCCCTGTACGAAGCCTTCGAGTCGTGGGCCGGTGAGCGGGGTCTCACGCTCTATCCCCACCAGGAGGAGGCGCTGATCGAGGTGGTCTCCGGCGCGAACGTGATCGTGTCGACGCCCACCGGTTCCGGCAAGAGCATGATCGCGGCGGGCGCGCACTTCGCCGCGCTGGCCCGGGACGAGGTCACCTTCTACACCGCCCCGATCAAGGCGCTGGTGTCGGAGAAGTTCTTCGAACTGTGCAAGATCTTCGGCACGGAGAACGTCGGCATGCTGACCGGCGACGCGTCGGTCAACTCCGACGCCCCCGTGATCTGCTGCACCGCCGAGGTGCTCGCGTCGATCGCGCTGCGCGACGGCAAGGACGCGGACGTGGGGCAAGTCGTGATGGACGAGTTCCACTTCTACGCGGAGGGCGACCGCGGCTGGGCCTGGCAGATCCCGATCCTGGAGCTGCCGCAGGCGCAGTTCGTGCTGATGTCGGCGACGCTGGGCGACGTCTCCTTCTTCGAGAAGGACCTCACCCGCCGCACCGGCCGCCCGACCTCGGTGGTCCGCTCGGCGACCCGGCCCGTGCCGCTGTCGTACGAGTACCGCTACACGCCGCTCACCGAGACGCTCACCGACCTGCTGGCAGCCCGGCAAGCGCCCGTCTACATCGTGCACTTCACGCAGGCGCAGGCCGTGGAGCGGGCGCAGGCGCTGATGAGCATCAACATGTGCTCACGCGAGGAGAAGGAGCAGATCGCCGAGCTCATCGGCAACTTCCGCTTCACCACCAAATTCGGCCGCAACCTCTCCCGTTACGTCCGGCACGGCATCGGCGTCCATCACGCCGGCATGCTGCCCAAGTACCGCCGCCTGGTGGAGAAGCTCGCGCAGGCCGGCCTGCTGAAGGTCATCTGCGGCACGGACACGCTCGGCGTGGGCGTCAACGTCCCCATCCGCACGGTGCTGTTCACGGCCCTCACCAAGTACGACGGCACCCGCGTCCGCACCCTGCGCGCCCGGGAGTTCCACCAGATCGCGGGCCGTGCCGGCCGGGCCGGCTACGACACGGAGGGCTTCGTCGTCGCGCAGGCGCCCGAGCACGTCGTCGAGAACGAGAAGGCGCTCGCCAAGGCGGGCGACGACCCGAAGAAGCGCCGCAAGGTCGTTCGCAAGAAGGCCCCGGAGGGCTTCGTCGCGTGGTCGGAGCAGACCTTCGAGAAGCTCATCACCTCCGAACCGGAGCCGCTGACCTCCCGGTTCCGGGTGACGCACACGATGCTGCTGTCGGTGATCGCTCGCCCCGGCAACGCCTTCGAGGCGATGCGCCACCTGCTGGAGGACAACCACGAGCCGCGCAAGCAGCAGTTGCGGCACATCCGCCGGGCCATCGCGATCTACCGCTCGCTGCTGGACGGCGGCATCGTCGAGAAGCTCGACGAACCGGACGCGACCGGCCGCGTCGTCCGCCTCACCGTCGACCTCCAGCAGGACTTCGCGCTCAACCAGCCGCTGTCCACGTTCGCGCTGGCCGCGTTCGAGCTGCTGGACCCCGAATCGCCGTCGTACGCGCTCGACATGGTGTCCGTGGTCGAGTCCACCCTGGACGACCCGCGGCAGATCCTCGCCGCCCAGCAGAACAAGGCGCGCGGCGAGGCCGTGGCCGCGATGAAGGCGGACGGCGTCGAGTACGAGGAGCGCATGGAGCGGCTCCAGGACATCACGTACCCGAAGCCGCTGGAGGAGCTGCTCTTCCACGCGTACGACACGTACCGCAAGAGCCACCCCTGGGTCGGTGACCATCCGCTGTCGCCGAAGTCGATCATCCGGGACATGTACGAACGGGCGCTGACCTTCACGGAGTTGGTGTCCCACTACGAGCTGGCCCGCACCGAGGGCATCGTGCTGCGCTACCTCGCCAGCGCCTACAAGGCCCTCGACCACACCGTCCCGGACGACCTCAAGTCCGAGGACCTCCAGGATCTGATCGAGTGGCTGGGCGAGATGGTGCGCCAGGTCGACTCCAGCCTGCTGGACGAGTGGGAGCAGCTCGCCAACCCGGAGGAGATGACGGCCGAGGAGGCCCAGGAGAAGGCCGACGAGGTCAAGCCGGTCACGGCCAACGCCCGTGCCTTCCGCGTCCTGGTCCGCAACGCCCTGTTCCGCCGGGTGGAGCTGGCCGCCCTCGACCAGGTCGAGGAGTTGGGCGAGATGGACGCGGAGTCCGGCTGGGACGCCGACGCGTGGGGCGAGGCGATGGACAAGTACTGGGACGAGTACGACGACCTCGGCACCGGCCCCGACGCCCGCGGCCCCAAGCTGCTGATCATCGAGGAGGAGCCGGAGAACGCCCTGTGGCGGGTCCGGCAGATCTTCCACGACCCGAACGGCGACCACGACTGGGGCATCAGCGCGGAGGTCGACCTGACCGCCTCGGACGCGGAGGGCCGCGCGGTCGTCCGGGTCACCGACGTCGGCCAGCTGTGAACGGCCGGGCAGCAGCGAGCACAGGAGAATCCCACGCATGACGACGAACCCGGCCGAGCGACTGGTCGACCTGCTCGACCTTGAGCAGATCGAGGTCAACATCTTCCGTGGCCGCAGCCCGCAGGAGTCCCTCCAGCGGGTCTTCGGCGGCCAGGTGGCGGGCCAGGCCCTGGTCGCCGCCGGCCGCACCACGGACGGCGACCGTCCCGTGCACTCACTGCACGCGTACTTCCTGCGCCCGGGCATCCCGGGCGTGTCGATCGTCTACCAGGTCGAGCGGGTGCGCGACGGGCGGTCGTTCACGACCCGCCGGGTCACGGCCGTGCAGCAGGGCCGCACGATCTTCAATCTCACCGCCTCCTTCCACAAGCCGGAGGAGGGCAGCTTCGAGCACCAGTTGCCGCCGGCCCGCAAGGTTCCGGACCCGGAGTCCCTGCCCACGGTCACGGACGAGATCCGCGAGCATCTGGGCGCCCTGCCCGAGCAGTTGGAGCGGATGGCCCGCCGCCAGCCCTTCGACATCCGCTACGTGGACCGGCTGCGCTGGACCGCCGAGGAGGTCGCGGACGCCGAGCCGCGCAGCGCCGTGTGGATGCGCGCGGTCGGGCCGCTCGGCGACGACCCGCTCGTGCACACCTGCGCCCTCACCTACGCCAGCGACATGACCCTCCTGGACGCCGTCCGCATTCCCGTCGAGCCGCTGTGGGGCCCGCGGGGCTTCGACATGGCGTCACTGGACCACGCCATGTGGTTCCACCGTCCCTTCCGGGCCGACGACTGGCTGCTGTACGACCAGGAGTCACCCATCGCGGTCGGCGGCCGCGGTCTGGCCCGGGGCCGGATCTACGACCGTGAGGGCCGGCTGGTCGTGTCGGTCGTGCAGGAGGGGCTCTTCCGCAAGCTGGACTGACCTGGTCCTATGCCGGTCGGGGCCGCGGTTCGGGCTCCGATCGCGCCCGTGCCCGGTTCCGGCGACCATGGCAGGAGGAGGCACTCTGCCGGCGTCACGCGCCCGCCGATCCGGGAGGTGGCCACGCTGCACACCGTGCTCCCCGTCGTCTTCGCGGTCTGCGCGGCCCTCAGCAACGCCGTCGCGACGGTGTTGCAGCGCAAGGCGGCGCTCACCGTGCCGCGCTCCCAGGGGCTCAGGGCCGGGTTGATCGCCGATCTGCTGCGCCGGCCCGTCTGGCTGGCCGGCATCCTCGCGGTGATCGGCGCCGCCGTCTGCCAGGCGCTGGCGCTGGCGACCGGGCCGCTGACGATCGTCCAGCCGCTGTTCGTGCTGGAGCTGCCGCTGACCCTCGTCGTCGCGTCGCTGCTGATGCACCGGTATCTGCCGCGCACGGGCTGGCTGGCCGTGACGGTGGTGGTGGCCGGACTTGCGGTCGCGCTCGCCGCCGCGTCCCCCACCGGCAATCGCACCCATGTGGAGCTGGACCGCTGGATCCCCGCGCTCGCCGTGTGCGCCGCGGCGGTCGCCGGCCTCGCCGTCGCCGCCCTGCGCCGCCCGGAGGGCCGGGCCCGGGCGGCGGGTCTCGGTGCCGCGACGGCGATCAGCTACGCGGTGACCGCGGCGCTGATGAAGGCCGCCACTCACATCCTCGACGAGCAGGGACTCGTGTCCTTCCTCACCGCCTGGCAGACCTACGCGTTCGCAGCGACCGGCGTGTGCGCGCTGTTCCTGCTGGAGAACGCGATGCAGGCCGGCCCCCTGGTCGCCTCGCAGCCCGCGCTCACCCTCGGTGACGCGCTGGTGAGCCTCGCCCTCGGCATCACCCTGTACGAAGAGACGGTCCGCACCGGGTGGTGGCTGCTGCCCCAGCTGTTCGGTGTCGCGCTGATCGCCGCGGGGGTGCTCGCCCTGTCGCGGATTCCGTTCACCCAGTCGCTCATGGCGCCGGACGAGGAACGCCGGACGGCGGGAGTGCCCTGAGGCCGGGACTGCCCTGCGTGCAGGGACTGCCCTGAGGACAAGGAGGCCCCGGCCGACCTGGCCCACGGCGACTGACAGGCCCTGGCCGACTGGATCACCCGTCCGGCTGGCACCGCGGGCACCACACCGTGCCACGGCCCGCCATCCGGGACCGGCGCAGGCCGCTGCCGCAGCGCGGGCACCGGGGGTCAAGGTCGTCACGATGTCCGGTGAGCCAGGAGTCCCGCGGCGGCACGCAACCGGCGCTGACGGCGGACCGCAGGGTTCTGCGCATCTCGCTGTACAGGCGACGGCGGTCGTCCTGGGTGAGCTCACGCGCCAGGCGGTCGGGGCGCAGCCGGGCCCGCCACAGGATCTCGTCGGCGAGCAGATTGCCGAGGCCGGCCAGGGCGGACTGGTCGGTGAGCGCGGTCTTCAGGTGACCTCGGCGCGACGAGAGCACGGCCTCGAACTCCGGGCGGTCCACCGCCATCGCGTCCGGGCCCTGCCGCCCGAGCAGCCGGTCGAGGTCGGAGTCGTCGTGGGCCAGCCAGAGGCCCTGGAGCTTGCGCTGGTCCCGAAAGCGCAGCTGACGGTTACCGCTCAGGGTGAACAGCACCCGGTCGTGGGCCTCGACGGCATCGCCGGGACGACCGCAGACCAGCCGGCCGGTCATGCCGAAGTGCAGCACCAGGGTGGGGCCGCCGGTGCGGGCGAGCAGCCACTTGCCGTGCCGCTCGGGGGTGCCGAACCGCCGGCCCTCCAGCGCGTCGCGCAGGCCCCGCACCCCGACCCCGTGCAGGACGCCCGCGTCCCGCACCTCGACATGCCGCACGACCCGCCCCTTCGCACAGGACTCGAGCACCTGCCGGAAGCCCTCGACATCGGGCAGCTCGGGCATGACCGACGGGTCAGGATTCCTGGAGGACGGACAGCACGTTCCCCGCCGGGTCGGTGAACCACGCGATCAGCGGGCCGCCGCCGCGGAAGATGCCCTTGTCATCCGCCTTGAGGTGGTCGTAGCGCTCGAAACGCACCCCCCTTCTGCTCAGCTCGTCGACCGCCGCCTTGATGTCGTCGACGGGGAAGTTGAGGATGGTGTAGGTCGCCGGGGTGTGGTCCTCCTTCGGGTAGACCAGGATGTCCCGGCCGCCCGCGATGTGCAGGATCAACATGCCGTGCTCTTCCGAGACGCGGATTCCCAGCGTGTCGCCGTAGAACTTCCTGGCCGCGTCGATGTCGTTCACGGAGAAACCGCTGTACGCCTTCGTCGTACCGAACATGATCGCCTCCCGGACATAGTCTCCTCACAGGTCGGACCGGAACGCATCCGGAAACTCATCGCTTGTCGGGCGGACAGCGGGGCGCGCGCCCTTCGCCCGGCAGGGGTCACCCCGCAGGGTTCACCCGGCAGGGGTCCTGCGGCAGGGGTCACCCGGTAGGCCGCCGGCCTCTGCGGCGCAGCCAGCCCAGGAGGCCGTGGGAAGGCGTGTGATCCGGGGGCACGGACCGGTCTTCCGCCGGAGCCGCGACCGGTTCCGGCACTGAGGTCGGGGCCGGCACCTGCCCCGGGGCCGGTACTTGCTCCGGGGCCGGTACTTGCTCCGGGGCCGGTTCCGGGGCCGGGCGTGGTGCCGGGCGTTGCCTTCGGGCCGTTTCCATCGTGTGGGCGAGATCCGCGCGGAACCAGGCCACTTCGTCCGGCTCGCTCGCCGTCATGAGCTCCTGGGCCAGCTCGGCCGCGGGCGATCCGGGCGCGCCGTGTGCCGGGAGCCGGGGGCGGCAGCGGTTCAGGTGGGCGCGCTCGTACGGATCCTCCACCACGTCCGACACATCGGCCGGGTCGAGGAGGCAGGCCACGGCCGCCGCGTGCGCCCACGGGTCGTCTCCCGCCTGCCGCAGCAGGAACCCGATGTGCCGTCCCCGCCAGTTGCGGGGCCGCCGGTCCAGCCCCGCCTTCAGCCCTTCCCGCATCTCCGCGGGCGTGCGGCCGGTCAGCAGCCGGGCGTTGCTCTCCTCGGCCGCGAACTGCCGTAGCTCCTCGGCCAGATAGAGCCATACGACGGTGCGGTAGCGGTTCAGGTAGAAGCGCACGGGCACGAGCAGGCCGAAGCGGGCGAGGCTCGTGAACCTGGTGGGCGTCACGTCCATGAGCTTGGCGCCGTCGTTGGTTCCCGCGGTCGCGACGCGCTCGCGCAGTGCGTCCGGAAAGCCGTCCTCGGCGCGCAGTCGGTCGATCTCGGCGCGGGCGACCCGTCGGCCTCCGCCTCCTTCGTCGGGAACGGTCCGGATGAGTCCGAGATTCACCGCCAGGTCGAACTCGCCTCGCCTGAGGTCGAGTTCGCGGGCCGCCCGGCTCGGGCCGCAGGTGAGGCGGTCGGGTTTCGCGATGGTGCCTGACATGGTCGTCTCCCCCGTGGAGTCGGCGGCTCACGCCGTGTGCGGTTGCCGTGAAAAAACGGTAGCCGCTTCGGCGCACCTCGTGGCGAGCCTGTGGATAACTCCGCGGGGGTGGCGAACGTGCAGGTCAGCCGCCTGATTCCGGTTTCCGTTCGGGCTGGCGCGCGTCCACGTCGAGGTGCTCGCCGACCCGGTTGACGAGAAGTGTCATCTCGTAGGCGATCTGGCCGATGTCGGCCTCCGCGCCACTGAGGACGCACAGACAACTGCTCGTGCCGGCCGCGGTGACGAAGAGCACGGCGTCGTCGAACTCGATCATCGTCTGGCGTACGCTGCCCGCGCCGAAGTGCCGTCCCGAGCCCTTGGCCAGGCTGTGCAGTCCGGACGACACGGCCGCGAGGTGCTCCGCGTCCTCGCGGCGCAGTCCGGTACTCGCGCCTGTCACCAGGCCGTCGTTGGACAGGACCAGTGCGTGCCGCACTTCGTGGACGCGCTCGGTCAGGTCGTCCAGCAGCCAGTCCAGTCCCTGGTTCTGCGCCATGTTCCGATCTCCCCGTTTTCTCCCCGTGCGATTCTCCTCCTGGCCGGAGGATCTCCACGCCAGCCTTCCCCACGACCGCGGCCGGGGCAAGGAGGATGGGAGCCATGGCAGAGAAGATGACCGACACGCAATGGCGGGAGTTCGTTTCCCACGGCACCCGCACCGGAAAGCTCTCCACGGTCCGGGCCGACGGGAGCCCGCACGTGACCCCGATCTGGTTCGTCCTGGACGGTGACGAGCTGGTGTTCAACACCGGCAAGGACAGCGTCAAGGGGCGCAATCTCATCCGTGACGGCCGGGTCGCCCTGTGTGTGGACGACGACCGGCCGCCGTACTCCTTCGTGGTGGTGCGGGGACGCGCCCGCGTGTCGGACGACCTCGACGAGATACGGCACTGGGCCACCCGCATCGGCGCCCGGTACATGGGCGAGGAACGCGCCGAGGAGTTCGGCGCCCGCAACGGCGTCCCGGGCGAACTCCTCGTCCGTGTCGCCATCGACAGGGTCCTGGCGGAGCGGGACGTCGCGAACTGACGGAGAGGCACCCCGAATCAGCCGACCGAGTCGAGAAGTCGGGCGGTGTGCATCCGCCCGGCGTACTCGACGAGCCGGATCAGCACCTCCTTTCCCGAGTCGCGGTCCCGGGCGTCGCACAACACCACGGGCGTGCCACGGTCGAGGTCGAGGGCGCGCGAGACGTCCGAGGCGCCGTGCCGCCGGGCGCCCGCGAAGCAGTTGACGGCCACCACGAACGGGATGCGCCGGTGCTCGAAGTAGTCGACCGCGGGGAAGCAGTCCTCCAGGCGGCGGGTGTCCGCGAGGACCACCGCGCCGAGCGCCCCTTGCGACAACTCGTCCCACAGGAACCAGAACCGGTCCTGGCCCGGCGTGCCGAACAGGTACAGGGAGAGGCCGGAGCGGATGGTGATGCGTCCGAAGTCCATGGCGACGGTCGTGGTGGTCTTGTGGTCCACACCGTCGGTGTCGTCCACCGACTGGCCGGCTTCGCTGAGCAGTTCCTCGGTGCGCAGCGGCCGGATCTCGCTGACGGCGCCCACCAGGGTGGTCTTGCCCACGCCGAACCCGCCGGCGACCAGAATCTTCAACGCCAGTGCGGAAGTCTCGGCGCCGGTGGCGTCGGAGTGCTCGGAGACCATTGATCACTTCTCTCGGGAGTGCCGGCAAGGGGTGAGGTGAGTACGTGGGCGGTGTGCCGGTATCTACAGCGCCCTCAGTCCCGCGATCACCTCGCGCAGGATGCGCTCGTCGGGCAGCTGTGCCGGCGGCACGGGGCGGCTGACGGTGACGCTGCCGAGTTCCAGGAGGTCGCCGAGGAGGACCCTGACGACGCCCACGGGCAGGTCCGCGCCCGCGGCGAGTTCGGCGACCGACTGGGTCTCCGTATGGCACAGGTCGAGGAGGGTCCGGTGCTCCGGACCGAGCGGGACGTCGTCCACGCCGGACGCGGCCGGGTCCAGCGAGACCAGGGCGATCAGGTCGAACCGCACGCCGGTGGGGCCGGGCCGGGTGCGGCCGCCCGTCATGGCGTAGGGGCGGACGAGCGGGCCGGCCTCATGGTCGTACCACTGGCTGCCCTGATCGGGCGGGGTGCCCGTCATGTCCTCGGTCATCTGCGCGGACCGCCCTCTCGGTTCATCCGGCGGCGGGTGGCCGGGCGCCGACGCGGGGCGCGGTGCCGAGGTGCTCGCCGACGCGTTTGACCAGGCGTGCCATCTCGTACGCCACGAGGCCGATGTCGGCGGTCACGGCGGTGAGGAGGGCGAGGCAGGATCCGTCGCCCGCCGCGGCCACGAACAGGAAGCCCTCGTCCATCTCCACCATGGTCTGGCGGACGCCGCCGGCCCCGAAGTGCCGTCCGGCTCCCTTGGCAAGGCTGTGGAAGCCCGAGGCGACCGCGGCGAGGTGCTCGGCGTCCTCGCGGCGGAGATCGGTCGAGGCGCCCACGGCCAGGCCGTCGTTGGACAGCACCACGGCGTGCCGTATCTCGCTCACGCGGAGCACCAGATCGTCCAGCAGCCAGTCGAGTTCGCCGGAGCTCCGGGCGGAATGCGTGCTCGGGTCCTGGATCATGCGGGGTCCCTAAGAATGTTGGCGGTCCGGGAGGACCGGGTGTGGCTGATGCGGCGTTGCTGTCGATGGCTCAAGGAGAATGGCCGCCCGGTCCTCCGGGACGCTCCGACCACTGATTGAGAACTGCGGTCATCGCTGGTTAGGGACCTGTCGGCGGGGTGTTCTTCGGACCACGAAGTGCTGGTCACGAGAGACACGGAGCGACGGGCTTGAGCACGGCTCACGAGCGGATATGGGTCGGCGTCGACGCTGGCAAGGGGCATCACTGGGCGGTCGCGGTCGGCGCCGACGGCGAGACACTGTTCTCGACGAAGGTGATCAACGACGAAGCTCAGATCCTCACCCTCATCGACACAGCCCGCGAACGGGCCGCCGAAGTGAGGTGGGCGGTGGACATCTCCGGCCGTGCCTCGACGTTGCTGCTGGCCCTGCTGATCGCTCACGGTCAGCAGGTGGTCTACGTGCCCGGTCGCACCGTCAACCGGATGACCGCCGCCTACAAGGGCGAGGGCAAGACCGACGCCAAGGACGCCCGCGTCATCGCCGATCAGGCTCGCATGCGACGGGACTTCGCCCCGCTGGACACGCCCCCGGAACTCGTCTCCAACCTCCAGGTGTTGACCCATTACCGAGCCGACCTGATCGCCGACCGCGTGCGTCTGATCAACCGGCTCCGAGACCTGCTGGTCGGCATCTGCCCGGCTTTGGAGCGAGCCTTCGACTACTCCGCGGCCCAAGGCCCGGTCGTGATGCTGACCGAGTACCAGACCCCGGCAGCCCTGCGCCGCATCGGTGTCAAACGGCTGGCCACTTGGCTGGAACGGCGCAAGGTCCGCGGCGCCCAAGCCATCGCCACCAAGGCGGTCGAAGCCGCCCAGGCCCAGCAGACCGTGTTGCCCGGCGAGAAGCGGGCGGCGAAGCTGGTTTGCGACCTCGCCCACCAGCTCCTGGCCCTGGACGAGCGGATCAAGGACAACGACCGGGAGATCCGCGAGACCTTCCGCCTCGACGAGCGTGCCGAGATCATCGAGTCGCTGCCCGGCATGGGACCGATCCTGGGTGCCGAGTTCGTCGCCATCGTCGGTGACCTGTCCGGCTACCGCGACGCCAACCGTCTGGCCTCGCACGCCGGCCTGGCCCCGGTGCCCCGCGACTCCGGCCGACGCACCGGCAACTACCACCGGCCCAAACGCTACAACCGGCGCCTGCGCCGGCTGTTCTACATGTCCGCGCAGTCCGCGATGATGCGGCCAGGCCCGTCCCGGGACTACTACCTCAAGAAACGTGCCGAGGGCCTGATCCACACCCAGGCGTTGCTCGCACTCGCCCGCCGCCGGGTCGACGTCCTGTGGGCGATGCTGCGTGACAGGAGGCTGTTCACCTCCGCCCCGCCGGTCACGCAGGCGGCTTGACACGATCATTGAGATTCTCCTTCGAAGCTGTCGCTGCCCGTCGGGCAGGGAGTGGTTCCGCGGCCGGGTTGTCTGCCGCCGCCGCGCGTCCAGCCGTCGCGGTATGCCGCCATGCGGTCCCGGACGAGCTCGGGGGTGCGTTCGTCGTCCCGGGGTGCTGGCGAGGGCGGCGGCTCCTCGGGGCGCCCCTCGCGCAGTTGGGGTGCGAGGCTGGCCTGCCGTACGCGGCGCGGGAGGTCGTCGGAGCCTTCGGGCTGCTCCTGGGGCCGGTGCAGTCGCAAGGTGGCGACTCCTGGGGGTGGGGTGTGGCTCGTGGTCTCCGCGACGGCCGGGACGGGAGCCACCAGGGCGCGCCGGTCTGCCGGTGCCGGGACGGCGTCGGGGACGGTGTCCTGATGCGGGACGCCGTCGGGCACGCGCGCGTGGACGCGTGCCTCGGGCTGCCGCGCGTGCACCGCTTCACGGTGGGAACGTTCCGCCGCGCCGGTGTGCAGCAGGGCGGTGGGTACCAGGACGACCGCGGTGGTGCCGCCGTACGGCGAGGTCCTCAGGTGGACCTTGATGCCGTGGCGGGCGGCGAGCCTGCTGACCACGAACAGGCCGAGCCGGTCGCTGTCGAACAGGTCGAGCGCCTCGGACTGCTCGATGCGGCGGTTGGCCTCGGCGAGGGTCTCCTTGCCCATGCCGAGACCGCGGTCCTCGACCTCGACGGCGTAGCCGTTACCGACGGGTTCGCCGGTGACGCGCACGCGCGTGTGGGGCGGCGAGAACTGGGCGGCGTTCTCGATGATCTCGGCGAGGAGGTGCGTGAGGTCGGCCACGGCCGCGCCGACGACGGCCGCCTCGGGGAGCTGCCGTACCTCCACGCGCGCGTAGTCCTCCACTTCGGAGACGGCCGCGCGGACCACGTTGGTCAGGGAGACGGGCCTGCGCCAGGCTCGGCCGGGGGCCGCTCCGGAGAGGATGATCAGGCTCTCGGCGTGGCGCCGCATGCGGGTGGTGAGGTGGTCGAGGCGGAAGAGGTCGCTCAGTTCGTTCGGGTCGTCCGAGCGGCGTTCCATGCTGTCGAGGAGGCTCAGCTGCCGGTGGACGAGGATCTGGCTGCGGCGGGCGAGGTTGACGAAGACGCCGGAGATGCCGCTGGCGAGTTCGGCGCGCTCGACCGCGGCCCGCAGCGCGGCACGGTGGACGGTGCCGAGGGCCTCGGCGACCTGTCCGGTCTCGTCCTCGGCGGACGGACCCGGCGGTGCCTCGGCGCGGATGTCGATCTCCTCGCCCGCGCGCAGTCTCCGCATGGCCTCGGGGAGTTTGCGCCGGGCGATCTCCAGGGCGCTGTTGCGCAGGCTCACGAGCTCCACCACGAGGCCGCGGCCGATGCGCACGGAGATGACGAGCGAGGCGGCGACGGCGGCGAGGCCGAGCAGGACGGCCGCGCCGGCCGGGGTGAGCAGTCCCCGGGTGAACGGGTCGGCCCGCTGCGCGACGCCTCGTGCGGCGTCATCCTCGATGGTGCGCATGCCGTTCTGCACGTGCGCGTGGGCGGTGTTCCAGGTGCTCTCGGGTACCGCCTCGATCGCCTTGGCGCCCGGTCCGCCGGCGAGGATCCCGTCCTCGGCGTCGCCCAGCCCGGCGTAGGCGCTGCTGTCGGCGAGGGCGTTCCACGCGGAGCGTTCGGTGCCGCGCAGGTCGGTGACGGCCGACTCGGTCAGGGTGCGGCGCAGGTCGACGGCGCCGGTGAACAGCCGGAGCCGCTCCCCGGTCAGCGTCCCGGACAGGCGGGCGCTCGCCAGAAGCGCGTCCTGCCGGGCCAACGCCTCGCCGGCGCGGGAGAATTCGAGCAGCACGCGCGCGTCGGAGCCGAGGTCGGCGTCCTGGATGCCGGTGAGGGCACCGCCGACGCCGAGAGCCTCGGAGATGGTCCGGGTGTAGCGGTGGTACGTCTCGGCCCAGCCCGCGCGCCGGTCGCGCACCTCGGTCCGCAGCGGACGCAGTTGCTCGGCACCGGTGACGAACGCCTCCAGCCGGCGGGCGACTTCGGCGGGCAGTTCCTCGCTGTCGGCGACGGTGCTGTTCTCGCCGAGCCGCAGTTTCGCGACGGCCCGGTCGGTGCGCCGGGCGAGTTCGGCCAGTTCGTCGGCCCCTGCGGCGGAGGGGTCGGTGGCGCGGCGTACGGCGGCGGCGCGTTCGGCCTGGAGGGCGGCGACCGCGGCGGAGACGGGGGCCCGGACCATGGCGTCCACGCGCTGGACCTGCCGTAGCCGGGAGACGTCCTGGGCAGTGGTGACGGTGGCGTGGGCCCACAGGGCCAGGAGGGAGACGACCGGCACCATCAGCAGGCAGACGATCTTGGCGCGCACGGTACGGGGGCGTATGTGCCAGCGCTCCGGGCGCGTGGGCACTCCGTCCGGCGCGGCCCCATAGGGCGCATCGGAGCCCTCGTCGGCCGGTGGTCCGGCGTGCAGGCGGCGACCGCGCACGGGCGGGGGCGGCGCCTCGGCGCCGGTTGTGGGCGTCCTACGGGGTGTACGCATGGACTCCTCGCTCGGGGGTGTTTCGGGGCGTGTCACCCCGGCATCAGGGCGTGCCGTCCGGGCTTCGAGGGCTGCCGTCCAGACCGTGGGGCTTGCCGTCCGGACCGTGGGGCTTGCCGTTCGGACCGCGGGGCTTGCCGTCCGGAGGGCCTGTCGCCCGCCACGCCGGGCCTCGGCCGCGGCTAACGGGCGACGCTCTCGACCGGCCGCTGGGCCGACGCGGACGCCTCACGCTCCCCTGCTGTCGGCGACAGCGCGACGAAGGCGGAGGTCAGGAAGAGGTAGGACCCGAGGCCGACGGCGAGGGGGAAGATGAACTGCATCGCCGTGGCCCCGGGCAGTGCCTCCCCGGAGGGCGTCACGCGCACGCTCACCGCGAACATCCCGGTGTAGTGCATGCTGCTGACGGCCGCGCCCATGATCAGGGAGGCGACGGTGACCGCCACGGGTGACTTGATGTTGAGCGCCGCCCACAGAGCCGCCGTCGCGGCGACGACGGCGATCAGGACGGAGAGCCCGACGAGGACCGGGTCGTAGGTCACGTCGCCGTGCAGGCGGACGGCCGCCATGCCCAGGTAGTGCATGCTGGCGACGCCGAGGCCGGTGGTGAGCCCGCCGATCAGCAGGGCCCGGCCGCGGTCCCGGCTGTAGCCGACGGCGAACACGCCGGCGCAGACGACGACCATGGCGACGAGCAGGCTCAGCAGGGTGAGCGGCACGTCGTAGCGGATATCGGTGCCGGCGACGCTGAAACCGAGCATGGCCACGAAGTGCATGGTCCAGATACCGGTGCCGATCGCCGAGGCGGCGGTGACGAGCCAGTTGCGGCGCGAGCGCCCGGTGGCGGCGAGCGCGCGGACGGTGCAGCGCAGCCCGAGGGCGGCGCCTATGCAGGCCATCACGTACGACAGCGCGGGGGTCAGCCACCCCAGGGCGGCGTGGTCCAGGTGTCCCATGACCCCGGGACGCTAGACCCGGCAGGGGCGCACGAAGGGGGCGCATTTCGAAAGGTGTTGGAATATGACGCAAGGATGTACCGGAACGATCGGGTCAAGCTCGAACGTGTGCACTGAGGCGTCATCCGTGCCGGTGAGGAATCATGCCGTACATGAGCGACGACCAGACGCGTGTCCAGGAGTTCTTCACCGCCCGCGCCGCCGACTGGGACAGCCGGTTCCCCGATGACGGTCCGGCCTACGCTGCCGCGGTCGCCGAGCTCGGACTGCGCCCGGGCGACCGCGTGCTCGACGCGGGGTGCGGCACCGGACGCGCCCTGCCGCCGCTGCGTGCCGCCGTGGGGCCCTCGGGAGTGGTGCTCGGGGCCGATCTGACCCCGGCCATGCTGCGGGAGGCCGTGCGGGCCGGACGGGACCGTGACGCGGCGTTGGTGCTCACGGACGTCGCCGCGCTGCCGCTGCGCTCCCACGCGCTGGACGCCGTGTTCGGGGCGGGGCTGATCTCGCATCTGCCGAGTCCGGCCGAGAACCTGCGGGAGCTGGCGCGCGTGGTGCGTCCCGGTGGTGTGCTGGCGCTGTTCCACCCGATCGGCAGGGCGGCCCTGGCCGCGCGCCACGGCCGCCCGCTCACCCCGGACGACCTGCGCGCCGAGCGCAACCTCCGGCCGCTGCTGGCCGGTTCGGGGTGGCGGCTGATGTCGTACGCCGACGAGGACTCCCGCTTCCTGGCGCTCGCCGTCCGCGAGGACTGAGCTGCCGCGTCACCCGGCCTTCACCCGGCCTCGGCGTCCGGCCTCGTCACCCGGCCTCATCACCCGCCCGCGTCACCCGGCCTCGGTGTCCGAAGCCGCCACGTGCCGCACGGGGCAGCCCCGGACGCCCGGGACCGGGCGCGTGCCCAGGTCGTCGAGCCGGTAGCCGTACGGGTAGCCCTTGATCTCCCAGTTCTGGCGGGCGAAGTGCGGGGCGCGCCGGGGCGGCAGCAGACGGACGGCGCGGCCCCGCAGCCGTACCGCGCGACGCACCCACGCGCGCGTGGCGGCGCTCGGCGGGGTGTAGCGGAAGGCACGCAGCAGCGAGTCGTCGAGCAGCGCGAGGGTCGTGGTGCGCAGCAGCGGCGCGAGCGGGCGCGGGTACCAGGAGGACATCAGGTCGAGCGTGGCGTCCGAGACCCGCTGGGCCTCCTCGTCCCAGGCGAAGTGGGCCGCCTCGTAGCCGTCGAGGCAGGTCTCGAACTCCTCGTAGGTCTCGGGGATGTCCTTGATGCCCATGTGCCGGCCCAGCGTGCGGTAGTGGACGACACTGGCCACGATCTCGTGGCGCGACATCCTGCGCCACCCATAGGCGTCGATCCACCGTTTGGGCACCACGACGAACGTGCAGAGCACGTAGCGCATGTCGTCGTTGCTGATGTCGTAGCTGCGGTGCATCTGGTTGATGCGGCGGATCGCGGTCCTGCCCTGGTCGCTGCCGAAGCCGTGCTCGACCACGGCGTCCAGGAGCAGCGACGTGTCGTCGTAGCGCTTCTGTGTCCGCTCCGTGAGCTCCGCCGTCTCGGCGAGCAGCCGGCCGATGCTCGGGACGGCGTACGTGCGGTACAGGGCCAGCTCCAGGGCGCGGGTGAAGTCCCAGGGGAACTCGTACGCCACGCTCAGCCGGTAGATCTCCGTGGCCTCCCGGTACGGGTCCATCCGCCGAATCTGTTCCAGCCGCGCGAAGCGCTTCACAGTGCCGTCCCCCTTCTGTCACCGGAGATCCAACTTTACGTTGGTGTCAGCGAGATGACCGGCAGGCGGGACATCCGCACAGGGGGAAGGTGGTCAGCATGTGGGGCAAGGTCCGCAAGGCCGGAGACAGAGTCGCTCATGCCTTGCGCACGGAGACGAAGGCCGGTGAGGGCAAACGTCCGCACAACCTTTTCGAGGCGGCCGCGGCCTACGTCACGGCGAGCGCGGAGAACGACCAGGAGCGGGCCGAGGAGGCGGCCGGCTGAGTGTCGCCCGAGGCGCTGTCGTTCGGGGTGAACGAGCTGGCGGGCCGGGCCGTCATCGCGCTCGCACGGGAACGCGGCGAATCGCCCCGGACCGTGGCCCGTGAGCTGCTGGGGCTGCCGGCGGAGTGACGCGCCCCGATCGGACGACCGATTCGCCCCGTCCGCCGGAAAAGGGCAGCTCCTGGTGCGCGCGTAAGGCCGTGACAAGCGGCTTCCGCGCGCACTAGGGTGCGCGCCGGTGGACGAACCGATGGGGAGGCTGGGATGGCCGGGACGGATGAGGACACCGTCGCCGCCGCGGACGACGCGCTCTATGTGCTCACGGCGGTGCTGCTGACGCCGGCGCAGTTCCCGAGCGTGCTGGGCGACGACTATCCGCAGGCGTGCGCGGCGCTCGGCCTCGTGCCGCTCGCCGACGGGTACGGGCTGGTGCTCGGCCAGGACGGCGACGGCGCCCGGTGGACCGTGGTCATCGACGACGTCTCCCTGGTGGCCGTCGCGATCGCATCCTGGGACTGCGGGATGGAGTACGACCTGTCGCCCGACGAGCGCACGGTCGTCGCGGCCCTGCCCGGCTGGCCGCTCGCGGTCGCGGTCGCGGCGCCCGGGGTGCCCGCGCCGCACGATCCCGGCCCGGAGGCGGACGACCGGCCCCCGCTGACCCCGCCGGACACCACCGCCTGGGGCCCGGCCCAGCGGCGCATGGGCGCGGACGAGATCGCGCTTCAGTGGGCGATGTGGCGGGAACAGGTCGACGACTCGGCCTTCCCGGCGCCGGGGTCCTCGGCGACGCCTGGTGACGGAGGCTCTGCGGCCGACGGTCCGGGCGGAGGCGGGGAGAAGGGGCAGCAGGGCCACAGCGGCATCCGGCGTGTCCTCGCGGAGGCGCGCACGTACATCGACTCGCCGCCGCCACTGGGCCGGGTCCGGTCGTCGTTCGCGCCGGGGGACGCGCGGACCCTGCGGGCCGACGGTCCCGGCTGGTCGCTCGTGGCCAGGACCGACGACATCGCCTTCGTGCTGCTGGACGAGGAACCCGGCGAGGTCCTGCCGGTGGGCCGGGGGCCGGAGCTGCCGGGTCTCCTCGAAGCCCTCGACAGGATGGCCGTACGGCCCAACTGAGCAAGAGGCCGCACGGCCGAACTGAGCAAGAGGCCGCACGGCCGAACTGAGCAAGATGGCCGTACGGCCGAACTGAGCAAGATGGCCGTACGGCCGAACTGAGCCGGTGCGGCCTTCGGCCGCGCCGGACCATCAGCGCGTCAACGGCCCAGCTCCTTGCGGGTGGCGCGGCGCAGCCTGCGCCGCTGCGAGGGGTCCAGCGTGAGATACGCGGCGGCCGGGACTCCAAGGATGATCAGGAGCGATGCCCACCAGGGCAGCCAGATCAACAGGATGAGCCCGACTGCCACGCCGCCTGCGGCGATCTTGGCGTTCTTGGACATGATGTCGCCTCCTTCGCGGCCACTGCCGCTCTCTGTCCCGAAAACGGGCCCGCGCTCGCGGCAGTTCCTGACCGCGACCCTGAGACATCCCTGAGGCGCGCCCCCTACGCATCCCTGAGACCTCTATAGTGGCCCAGCTCACAGCCAAGTCATACCCAGAGGTTGCGGGAAATGCTGTACCCTCGGCGACTCCGACCCGCTAGTCAAATTTGAGGAATCAGTCATAGCCGAGCATCCGACTCCCCCGGCACCCTCCTCCGACTTCTCCGAACTGGCCCACTGCTGCGCCGTGTTCCTGCCCGGCGACCCGGCCCGGACGGGCAGCGTCGCCTTCTGGCGGCCGGACGGCGAGACCCCTCCGGCATCGACATCGACATCGACGTCGGCTTCGGCTTCGGCTTCGACGTCGGCTTCGGCTTCGGCTTCGGCTTCGGCGTCTGTCACGGACCTGACCGTCGTCGTGCCCGACGTCGACGGGGTGGACGGGGTCGGGCCGCAGAGCGTGCCCGCCGTCCTGGTGCCGGTGCGCACCGCCCTGCCGGTCCTCGTGCGCGCGCGTGCCGGCGCGCAGGGGCACCGGTCCACCGTGTTCTGGGGCGCGGCGGCCACGCACGCCCTGCACCTCGTGGCGCGCGGACTGCTGCTGCCGGGGCTGTCCCCCGGCGACCACGACGCCTGGCGCACGGGCCCGCTGCGCGCCCAGGACGTCGAGGCCGTACGGCGCCTCGCCGCCGCCATGCCGCCCGAGGCGCACTCAGTGCCACTGGCGGGCTCCGGGTCGCTGCGGCTGCCCGACCCGGAGCAGCTCCTGCGCGCCTTCCTCGACGCGGTCGCCGACACCCTGCCCCGCTCCCCCGCCGCGCCGCTGGTCACCGGCGGCCCCGCCTACGCGTCGCCCGAGCCGGTGCGGCTGCCCGAGCAGCGCGCGTGGGCCGCCGACGTCGCCGCGGGTCACGACGCGGGGGTGCGGCTGTCGCTGCGGATCGAGGCGGACGGCCTGACGGACGCGGCAGACTCGGCGGACGGCGGCGCGGACGTGACGTTCCGGGCCGTGCTCCAGGTGCACAGCGTGAGCGATCCCGCGCTCGTGGCGGACGCGGCCGACGTCTGGGCCGGCTCCGGGGGCGATGCCTTCGGCCCGCGCGCGCGGATGGACGCCCTGCTCGCCCTGCGCCGCGCGGCCCGGGCCTGGACCCCGCTCACGCCCCTGCTGTCGGCGACCGTGCCGGACGCGGTCGAGCTCGCCGACGAGGAGGTCACCGAGCTGCTCGGCGCGGGCGCCCGGGCGCTGGCGGCGTCCGGAGTCGACGTGCACTGGCCGAAGGGACTGACCCGCGAGCTCACCACGCGCGCGGTGGTGGGTCCCTCCGACGACGAACCGGAGTCCGGCCAGGCCTTCGCCGCCATGCCGTCGTTCCTGTCCGCCGACGCGCTGCTCGCCTTCGACTGGTCGTTCACACTGGGCGACAGGCGGCTGAGCCGAGAAGAGCTGGACCGGCTCGCCGAGGCCAAGCGCCCAGTGGTGCGGCTGCGCGACCAGTGGGTCCTGATCGACCCTCAGGAGGTACGCCTGGCCCGCTCCCGGCAGGACCACAAAGTGACGCCGGTGGACGCGCTGGGCGCGGCCCTGACGGGCTGGGCGGAGGTGGACGGCCGCCGGGTCGAGGTGCGGCCCACCGGGTGGCTGGCGGCCCTGCGGGAGCGGCTCGCGGACCCCGAGGGGCAGCAGCCCGTGGAGCAGCCGGCGGCCCTCACCGCCACCCTGCGGGACTACCAGCGGCGGGGCCTGAACTGGCTCGCCGGCATGACCTCGCTGGGTCTGGGCTGCTGCCTCGCCGACGACATGGGACTCGGCAAGACGATCACTCTCATCGCCCTGCACCTGCACCGGCAGACCGACGCCCGGTCCGCCGGGCCCACCCTCGTGGTCTGCCCGACGTCCCTGATGGGCAACTGGCAGCGGGAGATCGAGCGGTTCGCGCCCGGCACGCCCGTGCGGCGCTTCCACGGCGCGCGGCGCGGCCTCGACGGCCTGGCCGACGGGGAGTTCGTGCTCACCACGTACGGCACGATGCGCCTGGACGCGCCCCGGCTCGCCGAGGTGCCGTGGGGCATGCTCGTGGCGGACGAGGCCCAGCACGTGAAGAACCCGCACTCCTCGACCGCGCGGGAACTGCGTTCCATCGGCGCACGCGCGCGTGTGGCGCTCACCGGCACCCCGGTGGAGAACAACCTGTCGGAGCTGTGGGCGATCCTCGACTGGACCACCCCGGGGCTGCTGGGCCGCCTCGGCACCTTCCGCAGACGGTACGCGGAGGCCGTCGAGGGCGGTCAGGACCCGGGCGCCGCGGACCGGCTGGCCCGGCTCGTACGGCCGTTCCTGCTCCGCCGCCGCAAGTCGGATCCGGGGATCGCGCCCGAGCTGCCGCCGAAGACGGAGACCGATCACGCCGTGTCGCTCACCCAGGAGCAGGCAGGCCTGTACGAGGCCGTGGTGCGCGAGGCGCTCGCGGAGATCTCCGGCGCCGGCAGCATGGCGCGGCGCGGACTGATCGTGAAGCTGCTGACCGGTCTGAAGCAGGTCTGCAACCACCCGGCGCAGTACCTCAAGGAGGAGCGGCCGGTGATCGCCGGTCGCTCGGGGAAGCTGGAGCTGCTGGACGAACTGCTCGACACGATTCTCGCCGAGGAGGCGGGCGTACTGGTCTTCACGCAGTACGTGCAGATGGCCCGCCTCCTCGAACGGCACCTGGCCGCCCGCGGCACGCCCTCACAGTTCCTGCACGGCGGGACGCCCGTCGCCCAGCGCGAGGCCATGGTGCGGCGCTTCCAGGACGGCGAAGTGCCCGTGTTCCTGCTCTCGTTGAAGGCGGCGGGCACCGGCCTGAACCTCACCCGGGCCGAGCACGTCGTGCACTACGACCGCTGGTGGAACCCGGCCGTCGAGGCCCAGGCGACCGACCGCGCGTACCGCATCGGCCAGACCCGGCCCGTGCAGGTGCACCGGATCATCGCCGAGGGAACCATCGAGGACCGCATCGCCGAACTGCTGGCCCGCAAGCGGGAACTGGCGGACGCGGTCCTGGGCTCCGGCGAGGCCGCCCTCACGGAGCTGACGGACGCGGAACTGGCGGATCTGGTCGAACTGCGAGGGGGCCTGCGATGACTCGGTACGACGGTGACACGGAGCGCACGTTCGCCGCGCTGCCACCCGCGAGCGGGCGGGCCTTCGCGCAGACCTGGTGGGGTCAGGCGTGGCTGAAGGCGCTGGAGGACACGGCACTGGACTCGGCGCAGCTCAAGACGGGCCGTCGGCTCGCGCGCGCTGGAGCGGTCGGCGCGGTGTCGGTGCGCCCGGGGCGGCTCACGGCCGTCGTCCAGGACCGTGACCGCACGGCGCACCGGGCCGACGTCCTGCTGGAGGAGCTGTCGCCCGGACAGTGGGACCGCTTCCTGGACATGACCGTGGAGCGGGCCGGTCATGTGGCGGCGCTGCTGGACCGGGAGATGCCGCCGCACCTGGTCGAGGACGCGGCGGCCGCGGGCGTCGACCTGCTGCCGGGCCTGGGCGATCTGGAGCCGGAGTGCGGCTGCGGAGCCTGGGACCACTGCGGGCACACGGCGGCGCTCTGCTACCAGGTGGCGCGACTGCTGGACCAGGACCCGTTCGTCCTGCTCCTGATGCGGGGACGCGACGAAGCCACCCTGCTGAACGATCTCCAGTCGCGCGGCGGCGCGTCCGCCACGGAGCGTTCCGGCCAGGAAAGCGTGGACGCGGCCGAGGCGTATGCGGCCGGCGACATCCTGCCTCCGCTGCCTCCCCTGCCCGAACTCCCCACCGAGCCGGGGGTGCCGCCGTCCCTGGACACCGAGACGCCGCCCGCTCCGGGCATCGACCCGGCCGCGCTGGAGTTCCTGGCCGCCCGGACCGCCGTACAGGCCCACCGCCTGCTGGCGGAGTCACTCCGAGACCCGCACGAACGGCACCTTCCCGGAACAGACTTGTCCGTCTCGGAAGACGCCGTGCGGCTGGCCGCGGGCGAGCCCGGGCGGGAGGTGGCGGACCGTCTCGCCGACGGGTCGGGGCGCGGACGGGAGGGGCTGGCAGCGGCGGTCCGTGCCTGGCGCCACGGTGGTGCGGCCGCGTTGTCCGTGCTCGACGAGGAGTGGAAGGTCGACGGCGAAACGCTCGCACGCGCGCGTGCCGCCCTGGAGTCGGCCTGGGACGCGGACGAGCGGCCGGAGCTGCGGGCGCGGGGCAACCGCTGGACGGTCGTCGGCGCACCGGTCCAGCTGCGCCTCGGCCAGGACGGCCGGTGGTGGCCGTACCACAAGGAGCGCGGCCGCTGGCTGCCCGCGGGAGGCGCCGCACAGGATCCGGCGACGGCACTGACGTCGGCGGAGCTCGCCGCCGGTGACGAGACCGCTCTGGGTTCAGGGCTGTGACTCGCCGGTGTCCAGGGACGGCAGGAGCGATTCGAAACCGCTCRGCAGATCGCTCGGCAGATCGCTCGGCAACTGGCTGGGAAAGCCCGACGGCAGCCGCGTCGGCAGCTTGCTGGGCAACTCGGTGGGCAGTTCCGTGGGGATGCCGAAGGACGGAGCGGGGGTGCTGCTCGTGCTCTCGGCGGGCGGCTCCCGGTCCGGAGAGTCGTCGCTTCCCCTGGCCATCAGCACCACGAGTGACACGGCTGCGACGGCCACGAGCACGGCGAGCAGGATGAGCAGCGGGTTCCGGCGCCGGGGAGGCCCGGGCGGGTGAGGCGGTACGGGTGGCATGGCCATACCGCCCAGGGTCGCCGCTCACCGCTCAACGCGGGATGGCGGCACGGAAGTTGATACGGGCTCATGGCGTGGACCGCATGATTCCGGAGCACTACGGACCGTGATTCCGGAGCATGACTGACGGTGATTCCGGAGCATGACTGACGGTGATTCCGGAGCATGGCTGACGGCGATTCCGGAGCATGGCTGACGGCGATTCCGGAGTTTTGCGAACCCGTCGGCCGGTCACACACCCCGTGACCGGCCGACGTCCCGCACGCGCGCGTGCGCTCAGCCGCGTGCCCCCAGCAGGTGGTCCATCGCCAGCTGGTCCAGACGCTCGAACGCCATGCCGCGGGCGGCGGCCGCCTCGACGTCGAAGGCATCGAAGGCCGACCGGTCGGCGAGCAGGGCCTGGAGGCCGTCCTCGGCGGTCGGCTGGGCCAGCTCGTCCAGGCGGGCCGCGCTCAGGGCCTCCTGGACCTCCGGGTCGGCGCGGAAGTCGGCGGCGCGCTCCTTGAGGATGAGGTAGTTGCGCATGCAGCCGGCCGCCGACGCCCACACCCCGTCGAGGTCCTCGGTGCGCGGGGGCTTGAAGTCGAAGTGCCGAGGACCGGCGTAGCCGGCCGACTCCAGCAGGTCGACCAGCCAGAACGCGGACCGCAGGTCGCCGGCGCCGAAGCGCAGGTCCTGGTCGTACTTGATGCCCGACTGGCCGTTGAGGTCGATGTGGAACAGCTTGCCCGCCCACAGCGCCTGCGCGATGCCGTGCGGGAAGTTCAGCCCGGCCATCTGCTCGTGCCCGACCTCGGGATTGACGCCGTACAGCTCCGGCCGCTCCAGACGCTCGATGAACGCCAGGGCGTGGCCGACGGTCGGCAGCAGGATGTCGCCGCGCGGCTCGTTCGGCTTGGGCTCGATCGCGAAGCGCAAGTCGTAGCCCTGGGAGATGACGTACTCGCCGAGCAGGTCGAAGGCCTCCTTCATCCGGTCCAGGGCCGCGCGGACGTCCTTGGCGGCGCCCGACTCGGCACCCTCCCGGCCGCCCCAGGCCACGTACACCTGGGCGCCGAGCTCGACGGCGAGGTCGATGTTGCGGATGGTCTTGCGCAGGGCGTAGCGGCGCACGTCGCGGTCGTTGGCGGTGAACGCGCCGTCCTTGAAGACCGGGTGCGTGAAGAGGTTGGTGGTGGCCATCGGGACCTTCATGCCCGTGGCGTCCAGTGCCTGCCGGAAGCGCTTGATGTGGGCCTCGCGCTCGGTGTCGCTCGAGCCGAACGGGATCAGGTCGTCGTCGTGGAAGGTGACGCCGTGGGCGCCCAGCTCGGCCAGTCGCTGCACCGTCTCGACCGGGTCGAGGGCACGCCGCGTGGCGTCGCCGAAGGGATCCCGTCCCTGCCAGCCGACGGTCCACAGTCCGAAGGTGAACCTGTCCTCGGGGGTGGGCTGGTAGCTCATGCCGCGGCTCCTTGCTCGCTGAGGCTATTTCGTCATGCCGATTTACAAATTAGTATGCGAGCACCTTCCTGGGAAGAGACAAGGTGTCTCGGGACGAGAGCAGAGGGAGAAACCCGATGTCAGAAGCCGAGGGTCCGCTCGTCATCGGCGTGGACTCGTCCACCCAGTCCACGAAGGCGCTGGTCGTCGACGCGGCCACCGGCCGGGTCGTCGCCACCGGCCAGGCGCCGCACACCGTCTCCTCGGGGGCCGGGCGCGAGAGCGATCCGCGCCAGTGGTGGGACGCGTTGCGCGAGGCCCTGCGCCAGTGCGGCGAGGCGGCGCACGAGGCCGCCGCGGTGTCGGTCGGCGGGCAGCAGCACGGCCTGGTCACGCTGGACGAGCGGGGCGAGCCGGTGCGCCCGGCGCTCCTGTGGAACGACGTGCGCTCGGCGCCGCAGGCACGCCGGCTGACCGAGGAACTGGGCGGCGCGAAGTTCTGGGCCGAACGCACCGGCAGTGTCCCCGCCGCCTCTTTCACGGTCACCAAGTGGGCCTGGCTGGCCGAGCACGAGCCGGAGGCGGCGCGCGCCACGAAGGCCGTGCGCCTCCCCCACGACTACCTCACCGAGCGGCTCACCGGGCAGGGCACGACCGACCGCGGCGACGCCTCCGGGACGGGCTGGTGGGCGTCCGGTACGGAGGCGTACGACGAGGAGATCCTGGCGCACGTGGGGCTCGACCCGGCCCTGCTGCCCCGTGTGGTCCGGCCCGGCGAGGTGGCGGGCACGGTGCGCGACAGCCACGATCTGCCGTTCTCCAAGGGCACGCTGGTCGCCCCCGGCACCGGCGACAACGCCGCCGCGGCGCTGGGCCTGGGGCTGCGTCCGGGCATGCCGGTGATGAGCCTAGGCACGTCGGGCACGGTGTACGCGGTGTCGCAGCGGCGGCCCGCAGACCCGAGCGGCACGGTGGCCGGTTTCGCCGACGCCCGCGGTGACTGGCTGCCGCTGGCCTGCACCCTGAACTGCACGCTCGCCGTGGACCGCGTCGCGACGCTGCTGGGCCTGGACCGCGAGGCCGTCGAGCCCGGCACGGCCGTGACGCTGCTGCCCTTCCTGGACGGCGAGCGCACCCCGAACCTGCCGAACGCCTCCGGCCTGCTGCACGGCCTGCGCCACGACACGACCGCCGGCCAGCTGCTCCAGGCCGCCTACGACGGTGCCGTCCACTCCCTGCTCGGCGCGCTCGACCTGGTCCTGGACCAGGACGCGGACCCCTCGGCGCCTCTGTTGCTGATCGGGGGCGGTGCCCGGGGCACCGCCTGGCAGCAGACGGTCCTGCGGCTGTCGGGGCGTCCCGTGCAGGTGCCCGAGGCCAAGGAGCTGGTGGCGCTCGGCGCCGCCGCGCAGGCGGCCGGGGTGCTGACCGGGGAGGACCCGGCGGCGGTCGCGCGGCGCTGGAACACGGCGGCCGGGCCGGTGCTCGACGCCGTCGAGCGGGACGAGGAGACGCTGGCCAGGATCGCCGGGGTACTCTCCGACGCGGCTCCGCTGCTGGAGCGGCCCACGGACACCCACTGAGGACTGGCGTCAGGCATGACCGCACCGCTGCACGAGGCCCGTCCGGCCGGGCCGGGGCGCGCCCTGCCGGACACCCAGCAGGGCATGCGCCGCCGCAACCTCGCCCGGGTCCTGCACGCCGTCCGTGCCGAGGGGCCGCTGTCCCGGGCCGCCGTCGCCTCCCGGATCGGCCTGACCCGGGCGGCGGTGTCGACGCTCGTCGACGAACTCATCCGCTCGGGGCTGCTGGAGGAGCTGGGGCCCGAACGGCCCGGCCGGGTGGGCCGCCCCGGCTTCGCGCTCGCGCTGAGCGGACGCGGACCGGCGGGGATCGGCGCGGAGGTCGGTGTCGACCATCTCGCGGTCTGTGCCGTGGACCTGCGCGGCACGACCCGGTCGCGGGCGATACGCCAGGGCGCGAACCGCGGCCGCTCCCCCGGGCCCGTGCTCGCCGAGCTGACGGAGCTCATCCGCCGGGTCGTCGCCGAGGCGGAGGGCGAGGGCCTGTGGCCGGCCGGTCTCGCCGTGGCCGTGCCCGGTCTGGTGGCGCGCGACGCCCGGACCGTCGTACGCGCCCCGAACCTCGACTGGCACGACACGGACCTCAGTGACTTTCTTCCGGCGGACCTGCCGCTGACCGTGGACAACGAGGCCAACTTCGGCGCGCTCGCCGAACTCTGGCTCGGCGAGGGCACGCCGCGCGACTTCCTGCACGTGTCGGCGGAGATCGGCATCGGGGCCGCGGTCGTGGTGGACGGCGGACTGCTGCGCGGAACCCGCGGTTTCGCGGGCGAGTTGGGGCACGTGCCGGTCCAGCCGGACGGGCCGGAGTGCGCGTGCGGCGGGCGCGGATGCCTGGAGCAGTACGCCGGCGAGGAGGCGGTGCTGCGCGCGGCCGGTCTGGAGCCGGACGAGGACCGGGTCGGGCTGCTGGCGGGGCGCGCGGCCGAGGGCGACGAGGACGTACGCCGTGCGCTGCGCGAGGCGGGCACCGCGCTCGGAGTCGCCCTGACCGGGGCGGTCAATCTGCTGGACCCGGAGAGCGTGGTGCTGGGCGGGGAGCTGTCGGGGTTGGCGCCGTGGCTGCTGCCGTCGTTGCGGGAGGAGTTGGCTCGCCGGACGGCTGGTCCGGCCTGTCCCGTGTCCGTGTCCCGGCTGGGCCCACAGGGGCCGCTGCTGGGAGCCGCGCACTCGGTCGTGCGGGCGGTGCTGGACGATCCGGCGACCGTTGCGGAGCGGGCCTGAGGACCAGCCCTCACCTACAGGCGGGGCATGAGCGGCACATGACCGGGGCCGACTCACGAAGCCCGTCAATCACCCGACCGAGTGGGCGAGTTGTCCACATCTCCGCGCCCCTCCACCAAAAAACGTCGCGCTCTTCGGGCCGACCGGCAGGCGCCGTAACTTGATCGACGCGGGCCGCGACCACAATGGCCGCCGCTCCGAGCAGTTGAGCAAGTGATACCCCGCCGTCGAGCCCGGAAGGCACACACTCATGGAACGGACAACCCCCTTCCTCAGCAGGCGAGGCCTCCTCATGGGCGCCGCTCTCACCGCTGTCCCGTACGCCCTGTTCCCCGACGCACGGGCCGCCGCGCGGCCCCAGGCAGTCGACCACCCCGGAGCCGCGTGGCACCCGGCGAGCCGCAGCAACTACACGCCGTCGAAACGCCCCCGCGCCCATCCGCTGCGCTATGTGGTCATCCACGTCGCGCAGACGACCTACTCCGGCACCCTGTCCGTCTTCAGGAACCCCAGGAACAAGGTGTCCGCGCACTACGTGGTGCGCTCGTCCGACGGGCACGTGGCGCAGTGCGTGCGCGAGGCCGACATCGCGTGGCACGCGGGGAACTGGGACTACAACACCCGCAGCATCGGCATCGAGCACGAGGGCTGGGTGGACCAGCCCAAGTACTTCACCGACGCGATGTACCAGCGGTCGGCCCGGCTCACCGCGGCGATCTGCGCGAGGTACGACATCCCCAGGAATCGGGCGCACATCATCGGCCACCACGAGGTACCGGGCAGCGACCACACCGATCCGGGCCGTCACTGGGACTGGAAGCGCTACATGAGACTGGTCGACAAGTACGCCTGAGAACACCGCACTTGACCGCCTCGCCCCCTGCCCCCACCTCACGTCCCGGTTACAAAACGCTCAACCTCTGGTTGCGGCACGGTAAGCACGCAACGATGGGACCATGACTCTGGCCCAGCGCGCCCTGGAGCGTCTGCAGGCCTGGCCCGACCTGATGGCGGGCCCGGCGAGTTGCGGCACCGGATGGGCGCTCCGTTCCGTCCGTGACGAGATCGTCCACTTCCACTCGACACGGGACGTGGACCTCCACCTCACCCACCGGGCCATCCAGCGCTTCCACTACGACCTCGCCGGTTCGAGCGCGATCCATCTGGTTCCCGGATCGTGCTGGGTGACGGTCCACCTCGACTGCGAGGCGGACATCGACCTGCTGCTGAGCCTGGTGAGCATCGCTCTCAAGGCCCACCAGACCAGGCCCGCCGACGAGGAGCCGCGCCCGGCCGGGTGCAACTTCCACCGTGTCGCGGTTCTTCCGCGCGACGCCGTGGCGGGCGGCTGAGCCTTGGTGACGCGACCGGAGGCCGTGAACGCGGAGGCCTGGCGTGCGTACGGCGCACACCACCTGCGGCGTGGCACGGTGTTGCCCGAGGTGGCGCGGATCGACTGGGGGTTCGAGGGCGCGGGGCCGGGGATCGAGGTGCTCGGGGAGCTGACGGGCCGGCGCGTGCTGGACCTCGGGTGCGGTCCGGCCCGGCACGCCGCCCATCTGGTCCGTGCTCACGGCGCGCTGGTGGACGCGGTCGACTCCGCGGCCGGGCAGTACGAACGGGCGCGCGCCCGCTACGGCTCCCTGCCCGGGCTGCGGCTGGTCCTGGCCGACGCGGTGGAGCATCTGCGCTCGGCGGAGCCGTACGACGTCATCTACTCGGTCAACGCGGTGCCGTACATCGACCCGCACCGGCTGCTGCCCGCCCTGGCCGCGGCGCTCAGGCCGGGCGGCAGGCTCTGCTTCACCGTGCTGCACACCAACGCGCACGGTGACGGACCGTCGGACGAGGTCGTCGCCCGGCCGGAGGTCCTGCGGCTGGCCGGCGGCGGGGACGTCACCGTCCGGATGTGGGTCCTCGACCCGGAGCTGTGGACGGCCCTGCTCGCCGAGCACGGGCTGCGGGTGGAGCAGGTCGACGTCCTCGACACGCCGCGGGACGGCAACCGCGCGTCGTACCGGCTCTTCCGGGTGACACGGCCGGTCCGTGTCAGCTCCCGGCCGCGCACGGCCAAGCCGCCGGTGGCCCACGCCGCGCTCGGGGTCGGCGCCGTCCTGCACGGGCCCCGCGGACTGCTCCTGGGCCGGCACCGGCACGGGACGTGGGAGCTGCCCGGCGGGACGGTGGAGCCCGGGGAGTCGTTGCGGGAGGCGGTCGTGCGCGAACTCGGCGAGGAGACGGGGCTCGACGCCCGGCCGGAGGACGTCCGGCTCCTGGGGACGCTCCTCGACGACGCCGGAGGTGTCGTACGGGTGACGGTGGCCGCCCGGGTCACCGCCTGGCGGGGAGAGCCGTCGGACCAGCCCGGGGAGAGAGTGGGCCGCTGGCACTGGTTCGCCCTGGACCGGCTGCCGGAGGAGCTGTTCGTGTGCAGCGCGCAGGCCCTCACGGCCTGGCGGCCGGGTCTGCCGATCGACCACGCGCCCGCTCACTTCACGCCGTACGACACCGGAACGGGCGACAGCTGAAGCACCCAGAGGGGTGCGTTTTTTCAGCCGTTCCCGCGTAGTCCGCGCTCAGCCACCCTGCCTGCCCTCGTGGTCTGGTGCACTGCCCCTGAGGGTCCGGACAGTTGACGAGGCATCAGGGGGCACGGTGACAGGTCGTCGCAGGCGACGAGGAGCAGGCAGAGCGGTACTGGCGTTTCTCACGGCGTTCGGCGCGCTGGCCGGAGCGGCCCTGACGGGGGCGGCACCGGCCGGCGCCGTCCAGAAGGGCCTACGGGTCGCGCCGGGGGTCATGTACGAGGAGTTCGACATCGAGGCGGCCAAGGGGGTGACGCACGCGCACGTGCTGAGGGTCGACCTGGGTCATCCGCAGGTACAGGTCGATCTGCTGTATCCCGGGGCGGTGGCCTCGCGGGCGCAGGTCTCGCGGATGGCCGACGCCCAGGGAGCCGTCGCCGGTGTCAACGGTGACTTCTTCAACATCACCGAGGCGCAGCATCCGGGCGTCGAGGCGACCGGCGCGAGCGTGGGTCCGGCGATCGCGGCCGGGCGGACGCTCAAGGCGGCCGTGCCGAACGGCCAGCGTTTCGGGCCCGCGCTGCCGTCCGGCACGACCACCGAGGACGTGTTCGGCGTCGGCACCGACGGAGTGGCGCGGCTGGACCGGCTGGCCCTGGACGGCTCGGTCCGTACGGCCGAGGCGCAGGTGCCGCTGGGCGGGCTCAACCAGTACGCGCTGCCGGTGGGTTCGGTCGGGGCGTTCACCTCCGACTGGGGCAGCGTCTCCCGCGTGCGCGCCACGTGCGGCACGGACACGGACCGGGCCGCGCCCTGCAGCACGGACACGTACGAGGTGACGGTCCGCGACGGCAAGGTCGTGTCGGCCGCTGACAGGCCCGGCAGCGGTCCCATCGCCGCGGGGACGACCGTGCTGGTCGGCCGGGAGGCCGGGGCTCAGCAGCTGCGGAAGTTGGCCACCGGCGAACCGGTCGAGGTCGAGCACCGTCTCGTGGCGGCCACGGACGGCGCCGCGTACCGTCTCGCCCTCGGCGGCTACCCGGTCCTCACGGGCGGGCGGCCGCTGCCGGGTCTGGACGACACGGCGTCGGCCGTCCGCACGGCTGTGGGGATCGCCGACAGCGGGCGGCGCATGCTGCTGCTCGCGCTGGACGGCGCCGCCGCCTACCGCAGCGGACTGACGATCGCCGAAGTGGCCGACACCATGCGGAAGCTGGGCTCGGACGACGCCTTCAGCCTGGACGGCGGCGGGTCGTCGACGCTGGTCGCCCGGAAGGCGGGCGCGAGCACCGTCTCGGTGCGCAACCACCCCAGCGGCGGCGCGGAGCGCGCCGTTCCGAACGGCATCGGCGTGTTCTCGGGGGCGTGACGTCAAGGCCGCAGGCTGCTGACGATGTCCGCCGTCGCCGTCAGGCCGCTGTGGATGGTGGGGGCGACGCTGGTGCTGGCCAGGTAGAAGCCGAGCAGCAGGCAGACCAGCGCATGGGAGACCTTCAGCCCGCCGTTGCGCAGGAAGATCACCGCCAGGATCGCGAGCAGCAGCACCACAGAGATGGAAATGGCCATCGTCGACTCCTCCGCCACGCCGCCATGTCCGGTTCACGGCGTTCGGCCATAAGTGTGGCGTAGCGGAGGGTTCGTCCGGGCAGCTGACCTGTCCGCCGAACGTGTGGTGTCCCACATGTCCAACGCGGTCCGACGTGTCGTATTCGTCTACGCCGCCCGCCGGGCGTCCAGGAACGCCTCGAGTCCGGCGAGGTCGTCGGTGTTGAGGTAGTCGACGTCCGCGGCGAGCAGTTCGGCCCACAGCGCGTCACGGGCGGGGCCGGCCAGGTCCGGGGTCGCCCAGAACCGCACTTTCTGGCCCCGCTGGTGCGCGGCCCGGACGGTACCCCTCAGCTTCTCCCGCTCGGCGTCCGGGAACGCGCCCACGCCCCGCCAGGTGAAGTTGAGTGTCCAGTTGTCGCTGATCAGCGGGATGAAGGAGGCCGGCGCCTGGCTGCCGAGGTCGGCGAGCCGGCCGTCGTAGAAGGCGCGCCGGACGGTCTGGGCCTCCATGGGGGCGCGGGCCGCGCGGTCGCCGGAGACGACGGCGGTGACCGGGCCGGGGAGGACTCGGCCGTGGGCGTACGTCGTGAACAGGTGCCGGTAGCGCCTGAGGTGGCGGTCGAGTTCGAGGTACGTCGACGAGCCTTCGGTCTTGATGTCGACGAGCAGTTGCAGCGATCCGCGGTATCCCCGGTACACGCGGCCGCGGTTGGCCCGCACGCGCGCGGCGAGCGGGTCGAGGTAGAGGGACTCCAGCGTGCGGGCCGGGTCGAGGTCCTCCGGGTCGTGGGCGACGAGGAGTTGGTCGTCCACGAGGTAGATGTCGGCTTCGACGCTGCCGAACCGGTGGTCCAGAGCGTCGAGCAGGGGGCGCGGGTGCTCGTAGTCGTTGTGGGCGTGGGCGCGCCACAACGGGCGGGGCCCGTGCCGCCGTTCGCCGGCGAGGGCGTGGCCGGCGGGGAGGGCGACCGAGCCCGCGAGGGCGGCGCCGAGGGTGGTGAGGGCTCTGCGACGGGTGGTGAGGTCCATGCTCTGCCTCCCTGGAAGTGCCGTACGGGAACCCTGCGAGTATGGGGTTCGCGCAGGGCCAAGGAGCAGGGCCTTGCGGGGAGTTGGCCGGAGTGCCGTCGTGCGTTCACTTCAGCGGAGCAGGGCACACACGGAAAAGCCCGCCCCTGGTGGGACGGGCTTTCTCCAGCGCGACGAGACGTCGACGAGGCGTCAGCGGGATGTCTGTCAGGACCATCGGGTGTCCGTCAGGGGTCCGTCAGGCGTCTGCCAGGGGTCTGTCAGGGGGCCTGGAGGTCGACCAGTCCGGCCAGTGCCTCCCGGTGGGCGCCGGCCGTGCCGAAGGCGATCGAGTCGGCCTTCGCGCGCTTCAGGTACAGATGCACCGGGTGCTCCCACGTCATGCCGATGCCGCCGTGCAGTTGCAGTGCCTCCTCGGCGGCGTGGACGGCCACGGGCGCCGCGTAGGCCTGGGCGACGGTGACCGCCACGTCGGCGTCCTGGCCGGTCGACAGGGCGTCGGCGGCGTTGCGGGCGGCCGCGCGGAGACCCGCGACCTCCAGCCACAGCTGGGCCAGCCGGTGCTTGAGCGCCTGGAAGCCGCCGACGGGCCGGTTGAACTGCTTGCGGTCCTTGAGGTAGCGGACGGTCTCCGTCAGCGTCCAGTCGGCCAGTCCGAGCTGTTCGGAGGCGAGCAGCCCGGCTCCGGCACGCAGGGCCCGGCGGACGGCGGGTTCGGCGTCGCCCAGCAGACGGCCCGGCACCCCGTCGAGGGTGACGGTCGCGAGCGGCCGGGTCAGGTCCAGGGAGACCTGGGGCGTGACCGTCGCGGCGGTGGCGTCGACCGCGTACAGGCCGCCGTCGTCGGCGGGCACGAGCAGCACGTCGGCGACCGCCGCGTCCGCGATGCCGGTCAGTTCGCCGTGCAGCAGGCCGCTCTCGTGCTGGACGACCTTGTAGGCGGCGCCCGGTGCGACGTTGAGGGCGACCGCGAGGGCCCCGATCGACGTCCCGGAGGCGAGCTCGGTGAGCAGGTCGTCGGTCCCGCAGGCCAGCAGCGCCTCGGTGGCGACGACAGCGCTCGTGAGGTACGGGACGGGCGCGACCGCACGCCCCAACTCCTCCAGCACCACGGCGGCTTCCCGGTGCGTGGCGCCCTGGCCGTCCAGCTCCTCCGGCACGAGCAGGCCCGCGAGGGCCATGCCGTCGGTGAGGGCCTTCCACAGCGCCAGGTTGTGCGGGGTGTCCGACTCGATGCGGGCGATGACGCCGGGTGCGTCGCAGTGGTCGGCGAGCAGGTCCCGGACGGCGGCGCGCAGCGCCTCTTCCTCCTCCGAGTACAACAGGTCGGGTTGTGCGCTCATCGGGCCAGGTCCTTCCAGGCGACGTCCTTGTCGGTGCGCGGTTCGGCGGGCAGGCCGAGGACGCGCTCGGCGACGATGTTCAGCAGGACCTCGCTGGTCCCGCCCTCGATGCTGTTGCCCTTGGAGCGCAGGTAGCGGTAGCCGGCCTCGCGGCCGGTGAAGTCGACCAGCTCCGGGCGGCGCATGGTCCAGTCGTCGTACAACAGGCCCTCCTCGCCGAGGAGTTCCACTTCCAGGCCGCTGATCTCCTGGTTGAGGCGGGCGAAGGCGAGCTTCATGCCGGCGCCCTCGGGGCCGGGCTGGCCCGCGACGAGCTGCTGGCGCAGCCGCTCGGCGGTGAGGCGGGAGACCTCGGCGTCCACCCACAGCTTCAGCAGCCGCTGGTGCAGGTCGTGGGTGCGCAGCTCGGGCCGCTCGCGCCAGGTCTTCGCGACCGGGCCGATCATGCCGCCCTCGCGGGGCAGCCGCATGCCGCCGATGGCCACGCGCTCGTTGTTCAGGGTGGTCTGCGCGACCCGCCAGCCGTCGCCGACCTCGCCGAGGCGGTGGGAGTCCGGGATGCGGACGTCGGTGAGGAACACCTCGTTGAACTCGGCCTCGCCGGTGATCTGCCGCAGCGGCCGCACCTCGACGCCCGGGTCGGTCATGTCGCACACGAAGTACGTGATGCCCCGGTGTTTGGGCACGTCCGGGTCGGTGCGGGCGATGAGGATCGCCCAGCGGGCCACATGGGCACTGGACGTCCAGACCTTCTGCCCGTTGACGACCCATTCGTCGCCCTCACGGACGGCCCGGGTGCCCAGCGCGGCCAGGTCGGATCCGGCACCGGGCTCGCTGAAGAGCTGGCACCAGACCTCCTCCCCCGTCCACAGCGGCCGCAGGAAGCGCCGCTTCTGCTCCTCGGTGCCGAACTGCAGGATGGTCGGCGCGGCCATCCCGAGGCCGATGCCGATGCGCCGCGGGTCGTTGCCGGGCGCCCCGGCCGCCTCCAGTTCGGCGTCCACGACGACCTGGAGGGAACGGGGAGCGCCGAGTCCGCCGAGGCCCTCCGGGTAGTGCACCCAGGCCAGTCCGGCGTCGAAGCGGGCCCGGAGGAAGTCCGGGCGGTCGGTCGAGGCCGGCGGGTGAGCGGCCAGCAAGTCCTGTGCGCGACGGCGCAGTTCCTCGGCGCTGATCCCACCGCGCTGCTCTCCGCTGGTCATGCTGTCTCCTCCACGACGACGGCGATCCGGCCGGTGGTCAGGCCGTCCGCGACCTTCTGCACGGCGGTGGCGGCCCCGCCCAGCGGCACGCGCTCGCTCACCAGCGGCTTGATCGCACCCCGGGCGGCCAGCTCGGTGAGCTGCTCGTGGCAGTGCTGGACGAGCTTCGGGTTCTTGGTGTTGTACAGGCCCCAGTGCAGGCCGAGGATCGAGTAGTTCTTCACCAGGGCATGGTTCAGCCCCGGGCTGGGGATCGTGCCGCTGGCGAAGCCGACGACGACGATGCGCCCCTCGAAGGCGACGACCTTGGCGGACTGGGCGTAGGCCTCGCCGCCGACCGGGTCGTAGATCACGTCGGCGCCCCGGCCGCCGGTGGCCTCCTTGACTGCGGCGACGACGTCCTCGGAGCGCCGGTCGATCACGACGTCGCAGCCCAGCTCGCGGGCGACGGCCGCCTTCCCGGAGCCGCCGACGACACCGATGACGGTGGCGCCGGCGGCCTTCCCGAGCTGCACGGCCGCGCTGCCGACCCCTCCTGCGGCAGCGTGGACGAGCAGGGTCTCGCCGGCCTCCAGACCGGCCCGGCGGTGCAGACCGAACCAGCCCGTCTGGTAGCCGATGTGCAGGGCCGCGGCCTCCGCGTCGTCCAGGGCGCCCGGCGCGGGCAGCAGGGCGGCGGAGTCCGCGACGGCGTACTCGGCGAAGCCGCCGTACGGCAGCGCGGGGTTGGCGATCACCCGGCGGCCGTCCTCGGTCTCGCCGCAGATCTCCACGCCCGGGGTGAAGGGCAGCGGCGGCCTGACCTGGTACTGGCCCCGGCACAGCAGGGCGTCGGGGAAGTTGATGTTCGCGGCGCGCACCTTCAGCAGGACCTGGCCGTCGCCGGGCGTGGGCGCTTCCACCTCCTCCAGCCGCATCACCTCACCCGGCTCACCGTTCTCGTGCACTTGCCATGCCTGCATGCGGGGCCTCCACGGGACTGCGTCGACTGCGTCGTCTGACCGGGGTCGCATACTAAGCGGTCGCTTGCAGATCAGGGAACAGTCTCCGGGGGACGAGTGCCGCCGAGAGGTATCTCGTACGTCACGATCGCTTGGGCCGCGCCCGCACGTGCATCCGCTCCCCCTGCGGCCCGAACAGGCTGAGGAACTCCACGGGCCCCTCCCCCGTGGACCCGAACCAGTGCGGCACCCGGGTGTCGAACTCCGCGGCCTCCCCCGCCGCGAGCACCACGTCGTGCTCGCCCAGCACCAGGCGCAGCTTCCCGGACAGCACGTACAACCACTCGTAGCCCTCGTGGGTGCGCGGGTCCGGCTCCTGTCTGCGCTGGGGTTCCAGCACCTTGTAGGCCTGGAGGCCGCCGGGCTGGCGGGTGAGCGGCCAGTGGGTGCGGCCGAACATCTCGATCGGCTTCGACCGCACCCGCGGGTCACCGGCCGACGGGGTTCCGACCAGCTCGTCCAGGGCCACCTGGTGCGCCCGGGCGATCGGCAGCAGCAGCTCCAGGCTGGGTTTGCGCAGGCCGGACTCCAGTCGCGACAGGGTGCTGACGGAGATGCCGGTGGTCTCGGAGAGCGCCGCCAGGGTCACCTCCCGCTCCTTGCGCATCTGCCGCAGCCGGGGGCCGACGCCCGCGAGTACCTCGTCCGTAGTCATGGTCGTATTGCAGATTCGGCAAACGCGTTTGTCAATACCGTGGCACCGGGGCGACTCTCGGCGGTGGAGGTGGTCACCATGACCGAGAAGTACGCAGTGGTCGTCATCGGCGGGGGTGCGGCGGGGCTGTCCGCGGCGCTGGTGCTGGGCCGCGCCCGGCACCACACGCTGGTCGTCGACGCGGGTGAGCCGCGCAACGCGCCCGCCGCGCACATGCAGGGCTATCTGTCGCGGGACGGGATGCCGCCCGCCGAGTTCCTCGCTGTCGGCCGGGAGGAGATCGCGCGCTACGGGGTGGAGCTCGTGCGGGACCGGGTGGTGGAGGTGGAGAAGGGCGAGGACTTCGCCGTGGTGCTGGCCGGCGGGCGGACCGTGCGGGCCCGGCGGCTGGTGATCGCGACCGGGCTGAAGGACGAGCTGCCGGCGGTTCCCGGTGTCGCCGAGCGGTTCGGCCGGGACGTACTGCACTGCCCGTTCTGCCACGGCTGGGAGGTGCGCGACCAGCCGTTCGGGGTGCTGGCGTCGAGCCCGGCGAGCGTGCACCAGGCGCTGATCGTGTCCCAGTGGTCGAAGGACGTGCGGTTCTTCCTGCACACGGTCGCCGAGGAGGAGCTGTCCGACCAGGACCTGCGCCGGCTCGCCGCGGCCGGGGTGGACGTGGTGCCCGGCGAGGTCGCGGGGCTGGTGGTCGAGGACGACCGGCTCACCGGCGTCCGGCTCGCCGACGGTACGGCGCACGCCCGCTCCGTGCTGTTCGTCGGTCCGCGCCCCGTCCCGCAGACCGGCCTGCTGGAGCGGCTGGGCGCCGAGCTGCACGAGACGCCCTTCGGCGCCTACCCTGTCGTCGACCCGACCGGGCTGACGACCGTCCCGGGCGTGTGGGCCGCGGGCAACGCGATCGGCTTCGCCGAGCAGGTCGTGCACGCGGCGAGCGGCGGGTACCGAGCGGCGTCCGCGATCGTCGGGGACCTGCTGATGACCGACCTCGACGCGGCCACCCAGGAGTAGAGATGCCGCCTGGACGATCGTCGGCGGCCTGACGGCGGACCGCGACCCCGCCGTCCGGGTGTAGAGGCGGCCCCTCCGGTGCACCATGGCTGCATGCTGTTGCACCGGCTGGCCCGAGTGTCCCAGGAGGTCGCCGCCACCTCGGCGCGGTCCCGGAAGACGGCTCTGCTCGCGGAGCTCTTCCGGGACGCGGAGGCGGAGGACGTGCCGATCGTCATCCCGTATCTGGCGGGCCGGCTGCCGCAGGGCCGGATCGGCGTCGGCTGGAAGGTCCTGAGCCGCCCGGTCGCCCCCGCCGCCGAGCCGGGCCTGACCGTGCGGGAGGTGGACGCCCGGCTGTCGGAGCTGGCCGAGGTGTCCGGCCCCGGCTCCCAGGCGGAACGGGCCCGGCTGGTCGGGGAGTTGATGGGCGCGGCCACCGAGGAAGAGCAGCGGTTCCTGATCGGGCTGCTCACCGGCGAGGTGCGGCAGGGCGCGCTGGACGCGGTCGCCGTCGAGGGACTGGCCCAGGCGACCGGGGCGGCCCCGGCGGACGTACGGCGGGCCGTGATGCTCGCCGGCTCCCTCCAGACGGTGGCCGAAGCGCTGCTCGCGGAGGGCCCCGCCGCCCTGGACCGCTTCCGCCTCACCGTCGGTCGCCCGGTCTGGCCCATGCTGGCGCACAGCGCCTCCTCGGTCGCCGAGGCGGTGGACAAGCTCGGCGCCTGCGCGGTCGAGGAGAAGCTGGACGGCATCCGCGTCCAGGTGCACCGGGACGGCGACACAGTACGGCTCTACACCCGCACCCTCGACGACATCACCGACCGCCTGCCCGAAGTGACGGCCGCCGCGCTGGAGTTGCGGGGCGAGCGGTTCATCCTGGACGGCGAGGTGATCTCGTTCGACGAGGGCGGCCGCCCCCGTTCGTTCCAGGAGACCGCCGGCCGCGTCGGCTCGCGCACGGACGTGGCGACGGCCGCACGCGCGGTGCCGGTCTCCCCCGTCTTCTTCGACGCGCTCTCCGTCGACGGCCACGACCTGCTCGACCTGCCGTTCGCCGAGCGGCACGCCGAGCTGGCCCGGCTGGTCCCCGAGCCGATGCGGGTGCGCCGCACCACGGTGTCCGGCCCGGACGACCTGGGCACGGCGGAGGAGTTCCTCGCCGAGACGCTGAAGCGCGGCCACGAGGGCGTCGTCGCCAAGGCGCTGGACGCCCCCTACAGCGCGGGCCGGCGCGGCGCGTCCTGGCTCAAGGTCAAGCCCGTCCACACCCTCGACCTGGTCGTCCTGGCCGCCGAGTGGGGCCACGGCCGCCGCACCGGCAAGCTCTCCAACCTCCACCTGGGCGCCCTCACCGCCGACGGCGGCCTCGCCATGCTGGGCAAGACCTTCAAGGGCATGACCGACGCGATGCTGACCTGGCAGACCGAACGGCTCCAGCAGCTCGCCGTCGACGACAACGGCCACGTCGTGACCGTACGCCCGGAACTCGTCGTCGAGATCGCCTACGACGGCCTCCAGCGCTCCACCCGCTACCCGGCCGGCGTCACCCTGCGCTTCGCCCGCGTGGTCCGCTACCGGGAGGACAAGCGCCCCGAGGACGCCGACACGGTGGAGGCGCTGCTGGCCGCGCATCCGGAGGTGAGCCCGTGAAGCGCAGTGCCGGCCTGCTGCTCTTCCACCACACCGACAACGGCCTCGAAGTACTGCTCGGCCACATGGGCGGCCCGTTCTTCGCCCGGCGCGACGCCGGGGCGTGGACCATCCCCAAGGGCGAGTACGAACCCGACGAGTCCGCCTGGGCGGCAGCCCGCCGCGAGTTCGAGGAGGAACTGGGGCTACCCCCGCCCGACAGGGAGGCCGTCACCCTCGGCGAGGTCCGGCAGACAGGCGGCAAGATCGTCACGGCCTGGGCGATCGAGGCGGACCTCGACCCGGCGACGATCGCGCCCGGCACGTTCCGGATGGAGTGGCCGCCGAGGTCGGGCCGGCTCCAGGAGTTCCCCGAGCTGGACCGGGTGGCGTGGTTCGGGCTCGACCGGGCCCGTGCGGTGATCGTCAAGGCGCAGGCGGCGTTTCTCGACCGCCTGGCGGAGCACTCGCCCTGAGGAGACGCTCCCGCGTTGCGGTCCGCTCCGCCGCGCGGGAAGGTCGGACTAAGCCCGCTCCGAGGGAGGTCAGCCATGCCCATCGCAACGGTGAACCCGGCGAACGGCGAGACGCTCAAGACGTACGAGGCCATGGGCGAGGAGGAGATCGGGCGCCGGCTCCAGCTGGCGGAGGCCACGTTCCGCACGTACCGGACGACGACGTTCGACGAGCGCGCCCGGCTGCTGAGGAAGGCCGCCGACCTCCTCGAAGAGGACCAGCAGGACATCGCCCGCGTGCTGACGACCGAGATGGGCAAGCCGATCCAGCAGGCCCGCGCCGAGGCGGTGAAGTGCGCCAAGGCGATGCGCTGGTACGCCGACCACGCCGAGGAACTGCTCGCCGACGAGGAGCCCTCCGACACCGACGTGAAGGACTCCGGCGCCTCGCGCGTGCGGGTGCGCTACCGGCCGCTGGGACCGGTGCTGGCGGTCATGCCGTGGAACTTCCCGCTCTGGCAGGTGATCCGCTTCGCCGCGCCCGCGCTGATGGCGGGGAACGTGGGCCTGCTCAAGCACGCCTCGAACGTCCCGCAGACCGCCCTGTACCTGGAGGACCTGTTCCATCGGGCGGGCTTCACGGAGGGCTGCTTCCAGACCCTGCTGATCGGCTCCGCCGCGGTCGACGACATCCTGCGCGACGAGCGGGTGAAGGCGGCCACCCTCACCGGCAGCGAGCCGGCGGGCCGCGCGGTCGCCTCCACCGCCGGGGAGATGGTCAAGAAGACGGTGCTGGAGCTGGGCGGCAGCGACCCCTTCGTCGTCATGCCCTCCGCCGACATCGACCGGGCCGCCAAGGTCGCGGTGACCGCGCGGGTGCAGAACACCGGGCAGTCCTGCATCGCCGCCAAGCGGTTCATCGTGCACACGGACGTCTACGACGCCTTCGCCGAGCGTTTCGCCGAGGGCATGAAGGCGCTGAAGGTCGGCGACCCGATGGCCGAGGACACGGAGGTCGGGCCGCTCTCCAGCGAGCAGGGACTGCGCGATCTGGAGGAGCTGGTCGACGACGCGGTGCGCGGCGGTGCGGAGGTGCTGTGCGGTGGCGAACGCCCGGACGGGCCGGGCTGGTACTACACGCCGACCGTCCTCGCCGGCATCACCCGGGAGATGCGCATCCACCGGGAGGAGGCGTTCGGGCCGGTCGCCACGCTGTACCGGGCGGCCGACCTGGACGAGGCCGTGCTGATCGCGAACGACTCGCCGTTCGGACTGAGTTCCAACGTGTGGACACGGGACGAGGCCGAGGTGGACCGGTTCGTCCGGGACCTGGAGGCGGGCGGTGTGTACGTCAACGGGATGACGGCCTCCCATCCGGCGTTCCCGTTCGGCGGAGTGAAGCGGTCCGGGTACGGGCGTGAGCTGTCCGGGCATGGAATCCGGGAGTTCTGCAACATCACGACCGTTTGGCACGGTGCGTGAGTGTTGCGGGGCTACGATCCCGTCTGTGAACCGCGAAGTGACTCTGCCCCTGATCGTCGACGACCGCGGGACCCTGCAGGTGACTGCGGCCGATGTCAGCAAGCTGTTGCGGACGGTGGGGGGGCGATGGGTGCGGCTTGTCGAGGCCGGGGAGTCGGGGCTCGACGAGGATACGGTCGCCGAGTTGGCCATTGAGCTGGCGAAGCTGGCTGATCGTATTGATGTGGCTTGTATCGCGCACAGCAGTGGGGGTGCGACGTAGTTGCGGCGTGTGCGGGTGCGTTGTGGCTGGTCGCGCCCACGCGGCGGAGTCGCAAGTCGTCACAGCCCCGCGCCTCTATGTCAGCTGCCCCAGCGTCGACCAGAAGCTCGCCTCGTACACCTGGAGTAGGCGGCCGTGTTCATGTGCTCGTTTCTCGTCGAGACGGCCGGCTTCCAGCGCCGCCTGCACCGCCGCTGTCGCCATCTCGTCCAGCTGGGCGGACGGCTCCGCGAAGAAGTCGAAGAAGGCGCACGCCTGCTCCGTGAAGCCGTAATGGGCACGCAGTGCCTCGGCGATGGTCGCGCAGTAGCCGCCCCACGCGGAGAAGTTGGCGGTCAGGGCCAGGACGACGTCCGCCGGTGAGGCGTTGAGGGCCAGCCAGGCGACGTACGCGGGGTAGGCCTGGCAGCCCGGAAGGGGCTCGTACGAAGCCGCCTCCGCCTCGTCCACACCGCACGCCCTCACAAAAGCGTCCAGCCGCTCACCCGCCAGCGCCTCGCCCTCCGCGAGGGTCGTGAAGTAGGCCACCGCCTCCGGGTCGGTCACCGCGGAGCGTTCCGCCAGATGCAGGAACGCGCGGCGGTCCGCGGGGATCACCCAGGACTGTTCCAGGGCGAGCGCGGCAAGGGTGGAGCGGGAGGCCTCGCCACGGGCGATCCGGGGGACCAAGGGGTTGGACTGGGGGTCCGGGGCGAGTTCGGCCGTGGTCGTCGTCAGCAGGTCCCGGGCCGGGTGCGTCATCGCGTCCTCCGTCGTGGGGGTGTGGGGACGAGCCTGGCACGGCGCCCCCGATACGGAGTAGTCCCGCGCGAGATCGGCGCCCCACCGCGTTCCGGAGCACGTGATCACGATGCAGGAGACGCTGGAGCTGGCGCGTGAGCGCCACGCCGACCACCCCAACTGCCGCTGGCCCTCCGGCTCAAACGTGCTCGAAGGCGAGCTGGACGTCCTCGTCTTCGAGCGGCGCGTCCGCCCCCCGACAACTGGCAGAAGTGGGAGTCCGGTTCAGGTAGCCGGGTGGTGCGAGCGGCACCGGCAACGGGGGTCCGCCGGATCACGCGGCGATCGAGGAGCTGCGGACGAGGTACGACATCGAGCAGCTGACCCCTCTCCGACACCGGTGAGCCCGGGCCCGGCCATCACGGCCGGGCCGGGGCTCCGCCCCGGGTCAGGTCGGCTTCCACTCCCCGTCTCTTCAGCGGAGCCAAGCCCCGGTTACCGGATCGTCATGCCCGACAGCGTCCGCGCGATCACCAGGCGCTGGATCTCACTGGTGCCCTCGAAGATCGTGTAGATCGCCGCGTCCCGGTGCATCCGCTCCACCGGGTACTCCCGCGTGTAGCCGTTGCCGCCCAGGATCTGGATCGCCTGGGCCGTGACCTTCTTGGCCGTCTCGCTCGCGAAGAGCTTGGACATCGAACCCTCGGCCGCCGTGAACGGCTTGCCGTTGACGGCCATCCAGGAGGCGCGCCAGACCAGGAGCCGGGCCGCGTCGATGGACGTGCGCATGTCCGCGAGCTGGAACGCCACGCCCTGGTTGTCGATGACCGGCCGTCCGAACTGCTCCCGGGTCTTGGCGTAGTCGAGGGCGACCTCGTACGCGGCCCGGGCGGTGCCGACCGCCATGGCACCGACCGCCGGGCGGGACGCCTCGAACGTGGCCATCGCCGCGTTCTTCACGCGCTCCCCGCCCTGCTTGGCCTTCTCCCGCGCCCGGGCGAGCCGCTCGTCCAGCTTCTCCTTGCCGCCGAGCAGGCAGGAGCCGGGGACGCGCACGTTGTCCAGGATGACCTCGGCGGTGTGCGAGGCGCGAATGCCGTGCTTCTTGAACTTCTGGCCCTGGGACAGGCCCTCGGTGCCCGGCGGGATGATGAAGGAGGCGTGCCCCTTGGAGCCGAGCTCCGCGTCGACCACCGCGACCACGACATGGACGTTGGCGATACCGCCGTTGGTCGCCCAGGTCTTGGTGCCGTTGATCACCCACTCGTCCTTGGCCTCGTCGTACACGGCCCGGGTGCGCATGGAGGCGACGTCGGAGCCGGCGTCGGGCTCGGAGGAGCAGAAGGCGGCGACCTTGACATCATTGGCGTCGCCGTACATCTGGGGGATCCAGGTGCCGATCTGCTCCTCGGTGCCGTTGGCGAGGACGCCGACGGCGGCCAGACCGGTGCCGACGATGGAGAGGGCTATCCCCGCGTCGCCCCAGAACAGCTCCTCCATGGCCATGGGTATGCCGAGGCCGGTGGGGTCGAAGTACTGCTGGGCGTAGAAGTCCAGGGAGTAGATGCCGACCTTGGCGGCCTCCTGGATGACCGGCCAGGGAGTCTCCTCACGCTCGTCCCATTCGGCGGCCGCGGGGCGGATCACATCGGCCGCGAAGCCGTGCAACCAGTCCCGGACCTCCTTCTGTTCGTCGTTGAGCTCCATGGTGAACTCGGCCATGTCGGTCCCTCCAGCGGCACACGTGCATGTTACTTGCGGTAACACCAGTCTGTTACCGGTGGGTAGTCCGCGTCAACTCCTACCGACCGGTCGGCACCCGTTCGATGTCTGGGGCATCTTTGAGTGTTAGTTTGCGCAGGCGTCATCGAAACAGCACGGGTGGGGAGAGCACATGGACACCACGCAGCGGACCGACCAGCAACGGTCCGCCGACCGCCGACGGCGTGAGCTGCTGGAAGCCGCCGACCGAGTGGTGCTGCGCGACGGTCCGCAGGCCTCGATGAACGCGATCGCCGCGGAAGCGGGTATCACCAAGCCGATTCTGTACCGGCACTTCGGCGACAAGGGCGGACTTTACGCGGCCCTTGCCAAACGGCACACGGACGCCCTGCTGGACTCGCTGCGGGCGGCGCTGGACGCGCCGGCGGAGAGACGGGAGCGGGTCGAGGCGACGCTGGACACGTACCTCGCGGCGATCGAGGCGCGACCCCAGGTGTACCGGTTCCTGATGCATCCGGCGGAGGGGGGCCAGCCGGGCGATCAGGGGTTCGATGTCGGCAAGCACAGTGCGCCGTTGCTGCGGCGGATGGGGGAGGAACTCGCCCAGGTCATCGAGGAGCGGCTGGATCTCGGGCCGGGCGGGCAGCAGCTGGCGCGGGTGTGGGGGCACGGGATCGTCGGCATGATGCATGCCGCCGGGGACTGGTGGCTGGGGGAACGGCCATGTTCCCGTGCGGAGTTGGTGCGGAGTCTGGCTGATCTGTTGTGGGGGCGTCTTGCGGCTGCGGGGGATCGGGTGGGCGGTCCGGGGTTCTGACGGTCGTGTTCCGTCTTACCGCCGGTGGGGGTTGTTCGCGCCCACGCGGCGGAGCCGCATATCGAACACAGCCCCGCACCCCTGAACTACACGTCCCTGCGCCAAGAAGACCTGGCCACCTGGCGCATCAGCTTGCGGTGGCGCCAGCCCTTCAGATGGTCCGCGTAGATGCGGCCCTCCACATGGTCGTACTCGTGCTGGAGGCAGCGGGCGAAGAAGCCCGTGCCGTGGACGGTGACCGGCTCTCCGGTCACCGTGAAGCCCTCGACGACCGCGTGGTCGTAACGTTCCGTGGCCGCTTCCAGGCCCGGTAGCGACAGACAGCCCTCCGGGCCCCGGATCACCACTCCGTCCGTCTCGACCAGACGCGGGTTGACCACGTGGCCCAGGTGGCGGACGTCCTCGTCGTCGGGGCAGTCGTAGACGAAGACCCGCAGCGGCTCGCCGACCTGGTTGGCGGCGAGGCCGACGCCCTGGGCGGCGTACATGGTTGCGAACAAGTCCTCCACGAGCCGGGCCAGTTCGAGGCCGAAGTCCGTGACCTCCGCGCAGGGTGTGTGCAGGAGCGGGTCGCCGTGCAGGGTGAGGGGTCTCACGTGGCCGTGGGCGCCGGGGATGGGGCTGTTTCGCATGGCGGCAAGAGTAAGGTCCCTGTCATTCCGCGCCTCCCGCACGAGTTCGCCACAGTGCCGCGGTGTGGGAGTGCGAATGGATCTCGATAGGCTGAGGTCCACACCACGTGGCCGTCAGGCTTCAAGGCGCGGCGCGTACGCAAGGAGGATCGAGAACTGATGGCAGGCAACTCGGACCCGCTCTCGCCGCGGGCCAAGCTGGCCGTGACCGCGGGCAAGGCGGTCGCGGCGGCATCCCGCGCCGCGGGGCGCGGCAGCGGTTCGGTGATCGGCGGCCGGGTGGCGCTCAAGCTCGACCCCGACCTCCTCGCCCGGCTCGCGCAGAACCTGGACGTGATCCTGGTCTCGGCGACGAACGGCAAGACCACGACCACCCGGCTCATCGCCGAGGCCCTGCGCGCGGCGGGACCCGTCGTCTCCAACGCGCTCGGCGCCAACATGCCGGCCGGCATCACCTCGGCGCTCGCGGGCAGCTCGGACGCCCGGTACGGCGTCATCGAGGTCGACGAGAAGTACCTCGCCGGCGTCGCCCGGGACACCGCCCCGAAGTGCATCGCCCTGCTCAACCTCTCGCGCGACCAGCTCGACCGTGCCGCCGAGACCCGCATGCTCGCCGAGAACTGGCGGGAGGGACTCGCCGGTTCCAAGGCCGTGGTCGTGGCCAACTGCGACGACCCGCTGGTGGTGTGGGCGGCGTCGTCCTCCCCCAATGTGATCTGGGTCGCGGCGGGGCAGATGTGGAAGGACGACGCCTGGTCGTGCCCGTCGTGCGGTGGCGTGATGCAGCGCCCCGGCGACGACTGGTTCTGCGGCGAGTGCGGCTTCCGCCGTCCGACGCCGAGCTGGGCGCTCTCCGGCGACCACGTACTGGACCCGCACGGCTCGGCCTGGCCGATCCACCTCCAGCTGCCCGGCCGCGCCAACAAGGCCAACGCCGCCTCTTCGGCCGCCGTCGCCGCCGTGTTCGGCGTGCCGCCGCAGGTCGCGCTGGAGCGCATGTACCAGGTGCAGGCGGTGGCTGGGCGGTACGACGTCGTCCAGTTCCAGGGCCGTGACCTCAGACTCCTCCTCGCGAAGAACCCGGCCGGCTGGCTGGAGACGTTCTCCCTGATCGACCCGCCGCCCACCCCGGTCATCCTCTCCGTGAACGCCCGCGGCGCCGACGGCACCGACACCTCCTGGCTGTGGGACGTCGACTACACGCGCCTGACCGGCCACCCGATCTGCGTCGTCGGCGACCGGCGCCTGGACCTGGCGGTGCGCCTGGAAGTCGCCGACCAGCACTTCCAGGTTTACGAGAACCTCGACCAGGCCGTGGCGGCGTGCCCGCCGGGCCGGATCGAGGTCATCGCCAACTACACGGCGTTCCAGGACCTGCGCCGCCGGGTCGGCAACTGAGCACGAGACGTCAGGGGACTTTTGTGAGCGACAACCAACTGCGCATCGTCTGGATCTATCCCGACCTGCTCAGCACCTACGGCGACCAGGGCAACGTCCTCGTCGTCCAACGCCGGGCCCAGCAGCGCGGCCTGGACGTGGCCCGGCTGGACGTGCGCAGCGACCAGCCGATCCCGACCTCCGGCGACATCTACCTGATCGGCGGAGGCGAGGACCGGCCGCAGCGGCTCGCCGCCGAGCGGCTGCGCCGGGACGGCGGACTGACCCGGGCCGTGGAGAACGGCGCCATCGTGTTCTCCGTGTGCGCCGGCTACCAGATCCTCGGCCACGAGTTCATCAACGACCTCGGCCAGCGCGAGCCCGGCCTCGGCCTGCTGGACGTGGTGTCGGTGCGCGGCGAGGGCGCGCGGTGCGTCGGTGACGTGCTGGGTGACATCGACCCGCGCCTCGGCCTGCCCCCGCTGACCGGCTTCGAGAACCACCAGGGCGTCACCCACCTCGGCCCCACCGCCCGCCCGCTCGCCCGGGTGCGCTTCGGCAACGGCAACGGCACGGGCGACGGCACGGAGGGCGCGTTCAACGACACCGTCTTCGGCACGTACATGCACGGCCCGGTACTCGCGCGCAACCCGCTGATCGCGGACCTGCTGCTGAAGCTGGCCCTCGACGTCAACGCGCTGCCGCCGACCGACGACCGCTGGTACGAGGCACTGCGCAACGAGCGCATCGCTGCTGCCCAGCAGCCTGCCTAGACCGGCAGCGTGCGTTCAGCACGCGTCAACCTGCTGGTCGACAGCCCGTCTGACGGAACATCCGCACAGGTGAGCGGGGTCGTCCAGCAGGCGGACGCGTGCTTCGGTCCGGCCCCTCGATGCCGCTAGGGTGGCGGGGATTCGAGCCGGACAACGTGGTCCGGTCCCGGCCCACGTCGATAAGGTTTTCGGGCTATGCGCATTGGTGTCCTCACGTCCGGCGGCGACTGCCCCGGCCTGAACGCCGTCATCCGGTCCGTCGTGCACCGCGCCGTCGTCGACCACGGCGACGAGGTCATCGGCTTCCGGGACGGCTGGAAGGGCCTTCTGGAGTGCGACTACCTCAAGCTCGACCTCGACGCGGTGGGTGGCATCCTCGCCCGCGGCGGCACGATTCTGGGGTCCTCCCGGGTCCAGCCCTCCCATCTGCGGGACGGTGTGGAGCGGGCCAAGGGCCATGTCGAGGAGCTCGGCCTCGACGCGATCATCCCCATCGGCGGCGAGGGCACGCTCAAGGCCGCGCGGCTGATGTCGGACAGCGGTCTGCCCGTCGTGGGTGTGCCGAAGACCATCGACAACGACATCGCGGTCACGGACGTCACGTTCGGCTTCGACACGGCCGTCGGGGTGGCGACCGAGGCCCTGGACCGGCTGAAGACCACCGCCGAGTCCCACCAGCGGGTCCTGGTGGTCGAGGTCATGGGCCGGCACACCGGCTGGATCGCGCTGCACTCCGGCATGGCGGCCGGCGCGCACGCCATCGTCGTACCCGAGCGCCCCTTCGACATAGAGGAGCTGACCAGGCGGGTCGGCGAGCGGTTCGAGGCGGGCAAGCGCTTCGCGATCGTGGTGGCGGCGGAGGGGGCCAAGCCGCGGGCCGGGACCATGGAGTTCGACGAGGGCGGCAAGGACATCTACGGGCACGAGCGGTTCGCCGGGATCGCCCGTCAGCTGTCGGTCGAGCTGGAGGGACGGCTCGGCAAGGAGGCCAGGCCGGTGATCCTCGGGCACGTTCAGCGCGGTGGGACGCCCACCGCCTATGACCGGGTCCTGGCCACGCGGTTCGGGTGGCACGCGGTGGAGGCCGTGCACCGGGGCGAGTTCGGGCAGATGACCGCGTTGCGGGGCACCGACATCGTGATGGTGTCGTTGGCCGAGGCCGTGGAGACGCTCAAGACCGTGCCGGACAACCGGTACGCCGAGGCGGAGTGCGTTCTCTGAGGCCCCGCGCCCCTTGCGTTCTCCAGGCGCCGCGCCCCTGAGCACGTCTTACCGCCCCCGGTCACCTGTGTGGCCGGGGGCGGTTCTACTCTTGGGGCGGACAGATTGCTGCACACCCCCACGAATCAGGAGCCGGCGGTATGGATCACAGCGGGCACGGCATGACCATGGATCTGCCGCCGTTCACGCTGGGACGAGGGCTGGAGTGGTCGACGGACCCGTTCTTCCTCATCGCCTGCCTGGCCGGGCTGGCACTGTACGGGTGGGGTGTCGTCCGGCTGGTGCGGCGCGGGGACAAGTGGCCGGTGGGGCGGACGGTCGCCTTCGTCATCGGCGTGCTGAGCATCGCGCTCATGATGTGCACCCAGCTGAACGACTACGGCATGGTCATGTTCAGCGTGCACATGGTGCAGCACATGGTGATCAGCATGGTCTCGCCGATCCTGATCCTGCTCGGGGCGCCGATCACGCTGGCGCTGCGCGCGCTGCCGACGGCGGGGCGGGGCCGCAAGGGACTCCGTGAGCTGCTGCTGATGTTCCTGCACAGCCACTACATGCGGATCGTGACCCACCCGGCGTTCACGATCCCGCTTTTCATCGCGAGCCTGTACGGGCTGTACTTCACACCGCTGTTCGACTTCCTGATGGGCTCCAAGCCGGGGCACATCGCGATGATGGTGCACTTCCTCGCCGTCGGCCTGGTGTTCTTCTGGCCGATCATGGGCGTGGACCCGGGCCCGCACCGGCCGGGCTATCTGATGCGGATGCTGGAGCTGTTCGCGGGCATGCCGTTCCACGCGTTCTTCGGGATCGCGCTGATGATGGCGTCCGAGCCGATGGTCCAGACGTTCAAGAACCCGCCCGCCTCGCTCGGCATCGAGGCGCTGTCCGACCAGAACGCGGCGGGCGGCATCGCCTGGGCGTTCAGCGAGATCCCGTCCGTGCTGGTGCTGGTCGCGCTGCTGTTCCAGTGGTACGCCTCGGACCAGCGGCAGGCCAGGCGCGAGGACCGGGCCGCCGACCGCGACGGGGACAAGGAACTCGAGGCGTACAACGCCTATTTGAGCTCGCTGCACGCACGCGGGAACTGACTTTTCCCACGCCCCAGGGCATCCGTTCGTTCTCGCTCTGCTCTTTCTCCACAACGCGGCTGAATAGCTTTTTCCTTCAGTAGCATGAAACGCGTCGGGGGAACCGCAGGGGGGAGCGGTGATGCGGAGGATCGCTGTCCTGGTCGCTTTTCTGTTCGCTCTCGGGGGGTGCGACTCGGGCAGGTCCTTGTTCGAGGTGAAGGCGGTCGCCGCGGGAGTTCCGTCCCTGGCGCCTTTCTTCGCCGAGGACAGCGGGCTCGGCCGGGACGCCCGGGTGCGGTCGCGGGCCGTGCCGGGCGGCCTCCAGCAGGGGGACACGCCGGGGCTGTACGGAGGGACGAAGCAGCAGGGGATCTGTGATGTCGAGCGGCTGAAGCGGTTCCTCACCGCGCCGCGCAACGATCGCAAGGCGCGGGAGTGGGCGGCCGCCCTCGATCTGCGTACGGACGAGATTCCGGGATATCTCGACCGGCTCACACCGGTTCTCCTGCGTCACGACACCCTCGCGTTGAACCACGACTACAAAAAGGGAAAGGCTGTTCCCTTCCGCGCCTTGCTCCAGGCGGGAATCGCGATTCTCGTCGATGAGCAGGGACTTCCGTCGGTCAAATGTTCGTGCGGAAATCCGCTGCGGCCCTTCGAGGGCGACACGAGCCGGATATCCGTCAGGTTCGGGGACGGCAACGAGAAGTGGCAGGGATACGACCGTGCCGAGGTGGTGGTCGTACGGCCCGCTCCCCGGAAGCTGGAGCACATCACCCTCGTCGACGTCCAGGACTCCGGCCGGGGTATCGAGCGGCCCGTCGGCACGACGGGTGAGGCCGACGCCGACTTCGACGCGACGCAGCGGCGGGCCGTGCCGCGTCTCGCCGGGACGACGTTCGGGGAGGCGAGCCGGCGGCTGGCCGAGGCCGGGCTGGCGGTCGCGTTCCGGGGTGAGGAGCCGCCTCCGGGCCGTGCGCGGGTCATCGCGTCCGACCCGGGAGCGGGGACCGAGCTGCGGTTCGGGGCGTATGTGACGCTCAGCGTGGCGGCGGAGTCGGGGACGGAGGAGCGTACGGCGACACCCACGCCCGCGGCGTCCTCCACTCCCCCTGTCGGCTCCAGGCCTCCGACTGTCGGCTCCAGGCCTCCGACGAGTAGCGGGACCCCTCCGACGAGTAGCGGGCCCGCACCTTCCCGGCAGCCCCCGTCGAAGGCGCCGCCCGGCTCCGTGCCGCCCGCTTCGAGCAGCGCGCCCAGGAGCAGTGCACCGCCGACGGCGACCAGCTCACCGCCGCGGGTCACCAGCTCGCCTCCCCGGGCCACGAGTTCACCGCCCACCGGTGAACCGGTCACGAGCAGCGCGCCGCCTCCAGTGAGCAGCGCGGCGCCACCCGTGAGCAGCACGCCCGCGTCCAGCGCCCCCGCGACGACCATGCCTGCGACGACCGCGCCCGCGTCCACCGCTCCGGCGACCACTCCGCCGACCCCGAGCGCCACCGTCTAGCACCGCACCCCCGCCGAACCCGGGAGTCACCGGATGTCCTCAGGATCACCGACGTCGGGAGTGGGCCGGATCGTCGCCGGCCGCTATCTGCTGCTGCGCCGGCTCGGCAGCGGCGGCATGGGGCATGTCTGGCTCGCCCACGACCAGAGACTCGCCTGCGAGGTCGCGCTGAAGGAGATCGTGTTCCGCGACCCGGCCGAGGCCGGCAACGAGCGGGAGGCGCGGGTCGCGCGGGCCCGTGCGGAGGCCCGGCACGCGGCCGGGCTGCGCGGACACCCGCACGTGGTGACGGTCCACGACGTGCTGGAGCACGAGGGGTTGCCGTGGATCGTCATGGAGTACGTGACCGGCGCCGTGGACCTGCGGGAGCTGGTGACCCGGCGCGGACCGCTCGCCCCGGCCGAGTGTGCCCGCGTCGGTCTCGCCGTACTGGACGCGCTGACCGCGGGGCACGAGCGGGGCGTGATGCACCGGGACGTGAAGCCGGCGAACATCCTGCTCGCGCCGGACCGCGCGGGCTCGCCGTACGGGCGGGTGCTGCTCACGGACTACGGCATCTCCGTACAGCCGGACGCCGGTGAGACGCGGTACACGATGGCGTCCGTGCTGGTCGGCACGGCGGGGTATCTGGCGCCGGAGCGGGCGTCCGGCAGCGCGCCGACGCCGGCCGCCGACCTGTTCTCACTGGGCTGCACGCTGTACTTCGGTGTCGAGGGCCGCGGCCCCTTCGAGCGGGAGTCACACCTGGCGGCACTCACCGCCGCGGTCATGGAGGAGCCGCTGCCACCGGTGCGGGCGGGGGCGCTGGAGCCCGTGCTGCGCGGGCTGCTGGCCAAGGATCCGGAGCTGCGGATGACCGCGCAGGAGGCGGAGGCCGGGCTGTCGGCGCTCGTCACGCCCCAGTCGGACGCGTACGAGCGGACCCGGACCGACCCCGGCTCGCCGTCACCGTGGGAGACCCCGCCCGTGCCGCCGACCGGGCCGGACGGTCCGTGGCCCGTGATCGCCGCGCACAGTGCCCGGCGACGGCGGCGCTCCCCCGCCCTCCGGGCCGCCGTCGCCTGCGGGCTCGGGCTGGTCCTCGCACTCGGCGGCGTCTGGTACGCGCTGGCCGACCGGGCCGGTGGCGGGACGGCGGCGCCGTACGGAGAGGCCCTCGGGCTGGGGAAGCCGCTCGCGGACGGCGACTGTGTGCTCGCCGACTGGCCGGGCGGGGCCCGGTTCGCCGGCACGCCCCGGCTCTCCCTGGACCCGACCTGCCGGGACAAGGCGCCCGACGGGCAGGTCGTGGCGTTCGTCGAGGCGGCCTCGGCGGACGAGGCACGGAAGCTCGGACCGGCCCGGTGCGAGGAGCGGACCCGGGAGCTGCGGGACCGGCTCGCCGACGTCCGCAGCCACGCCGTCGTACCGAGCGGCACCGGGTTCGAGGCGGCGGGCCGGCGCATCGCGTGCCTGGTCCTCGGTGCGCACGGGCCGCTGTACGGGCCGCTCGGGGAGCGACGTAGGTTCGGTACGGCGTTCGCCGACACCGCGACCATGCAGAAGCGTGACTGCCTGGACGTCCGTTCGAACCGGGAGGCGCGGCTGGTGCCGTGTGGCGGGCGGTACGACCAGCAGGTGCTCGGTTTCACCCGACTGGGCGGCGACGTGACGCTCGCCGAGGCCCGGACCTCGTCGGACGCCGCGTGCGCCCGGGACGTGGCGCCGCGCGACTACGGCTTCGATCCGTCCGTCTACGAAGCCGGTTCGTGGACCAGTGACGGACCCTGGAAATCCGGTACTCATGTCGTCGTCTGCACCGTCAGGAGGCAGAACGGGGGCACCATGGGGGGAACAGAACCATGAGGAGGGTGTTGCGATGCCCGGTTCCACGAACGGTTCGAACGCGACGAAGACCATGGGAGGGCTCACCGTCGGCGGCCTCGTCCTGGTGACGGCCTACACGGTGGCGCTCGGCAGCAACGGCTGGCTGTGGTTCGGCTGGGTCGTCCTGGGCCTGATCACCTTCGGGATGGTGGTCACCACGAAGAGCACCTGAGGCTCACTCCGGGATCAGCCGTCCGGCCGAATGCACGCCCGGCTGGTACTTCGGGAGCCGGACGGTGATCTTCATGCCCGCGCCCGTGGCGGTCTCGATGACGAGGCCGTGGTCGTCGCCGTAGACCTGGCGGAGCCGGTCGTCGACGTTGGAGAGCCCGATGCCGCCCGAGGGGCTGACCTCGCGGGCGAGGATGCGGCGGAGCAGTCCGGGGTCCATTCCGGCGCCGTCGTCCTCGATGACGACCAGGGCCTCGGCGCCGGCGTCCTGGGCGGTGATCTGGATGTGGCACTTGTCGGCCTTGCCCTCCAGGCCGTGCTTGACGGCGTTCTCGACGAGCGGCTGCAGGCACAGGAAGGGCAGGGCGACGGGCAGCACCTCCGGGGCGATCTGGAGGGTGACGGAGAGGCGGTCGCCGAAGCGTGCCCGCACGAGCGCCAGGTAGTGGTCGATGGCGTGGAGTTCGTCGGCGAGGGTGGTGAAGTCGCCGTGCCGGCGGAACGAGTAGCGGGTGAAGTCGGCGAATTCCAGGAGCAGTTCGCGGGCGCGCTCGGGGTCGGTGCGGACGAACGAGGCGATCACCGCGAGCGAGTTGAAGATGAAGTGCGGGGATATCTGGGCCCGCAGCGCCTTGATCTCGGCCTCGATGAGGCGGGTGCGGGACTGGTCCAGGTCCGCCAGCTCCAGCTGGACGGACACCCAGCGGGCCACCTCGCCGGCCGCCCGGACGAGGACCGCGGACTCGCGGCGCGCGCAGGCGACGAGGGCGCCGTGCACGCGGTCGTCGACGGTGAGCGGGGCGACGACCGCCCAGCGCACCGGGCAGTCGAGGAGGTCGCAGGTCAGCTGGAACGCCTCGCCGCGGCCGGTCTCCAGAGGGCCGGCGAGGCGTTCCATGATCTCGGTGCGGTGGTGGGCGCCGTCGCCGTCCCAGACCAGGACCTGTTTGCGGTCGGTCAGGCACAGGGCGTCCGTGCCGAGCAGGGAGCGCAGTTTGCGGGCGGACTTGCGGGCGGTCTCCTCCGTCAGCCCGGCCCGCAGCGGGGGTGCGGCGAGGGAGGCGGTGTGCAGGGTCTCGAAGGTGGCGTGTTCGACGGGGGTGCCCAGGCCGCCGAGGCTCTGGGGGCGTGCCGTGCGCCGGCCGAGCCAGATTCCCACGGCCAGCACCGGGAGCACGGCGACGCACAGGCCGGCCAGGAATCCGCTCATGCCGTCACCTCCGTGCGCAGTTCCTCGGGCAGGTGGAACCGGGCCAGGACCGCCGCCGTGCCCGGCGGCACCCGCCCGGGCGTGGCCAGGGACACCAGGATCATGGTGAGGAAGCTCAGCGGCACAGACCAGAGCGCGGGCCAGGCGAGCAGGGCGTGCAGCGCGCCCTCGCCCGGGTAGCCCGTCATGGTCGCGGCGACGGCGAGCAGGGCCGAGCCGCCGCCGACCAGCATGCCGGCGGCCGCGCCGGGCGGGGTCAGCCGCCGCCACCAGATGCCGAGGACGAGCAGCGGGCAGAACGAGGACGCGGACACGGCGAAGGCGAGCCCCACCGCGTCGGCGACCGGGAGCCCGCCGACCAGGACGCTCGCCGCGAGGGGCATGGCCATCGCGAGGACGGTCCCGAGCCGGAAGTGCCGTACGCCCCGCGCGGGCAGGACGTCCTGGGTGAGTACGCCCGCGACGGCCATGGTGAGCCCCGAGGCCGTGGACAGGAACGCGGCGAAGGCGCCGCCCGCCACCAGCGCGCCCAGCAGATCGCCGCCCACTCCCCCGATGATGCGGTCGGGCAGGAGGAGGACGGCGGCGTCCGTGTCGCCGGTGAGGGTGAGCTCGGGGGCGTAGAGGCGGCCGAGGGCGCCGTAGACGGGCGGCAGGAGGTAGAAGGCGCCGATCAGGCCGAGGACCGCGACGGTGGTGCGGCGGGCGGCGACGCCGTGCGGGCTGGTGTAGAAGCGGACCACGACGTGGGGCAGGCCCATGGTGCCGAGGAACGTGGCGAGGATCAGCCCGTACGTGGCGTACAGCGGGCGTTCCTCGCGGCTCTCGGCCGGTGCGGGCGACAGGTCGCCGCCGCTGCGCTGTGCCTGGGGGACGACCGCTCCCTCGGCGAAGGTGAGCCGGGTGCCGCGTTCGACGCGGTGGGTGCCGGCGGGCAGGTCGAGGCGGGTGCCGGTGTGCTCACGGCCGTCCACGGTGCCGGTCACCGTGACGGTGAGGGGCCGGTCGAGTTTCAGGTCGATGCTGTCGCCGACGCGGACGACGCGCTGCTCGCGGAAGGTGGCCGGTTCGTCGAAGGCGTGGCGGGGGGCTCCGTCGCTCTGCCAGGCGAGGACCAGGAACAGGGCGGGGACGAGCAGGGCGGTGAGTTTCAGCCAGTACTGGAAGGCCTGGACGAAGGTGATGCTGCGCATGCCGCCAGCGGCGACGGTGGCGGTCACGACGACGGCGACGATCACTCCGCCGAGCCAGTCGGGCGCCCCGGTCAGCACCGTCAGGGTCAGTCCCGCGCCCTGGAGCTGGGGCAGCAGATACAGCCAGCCGACGCCGACGACGAAGGCACCGGCCAGCCGCCGTACGGCCTGGGAGGCGAGGCGGGCCTCGGCGAAGTCGGGGAGCGTGTAGGCGCCGGAGCGGCGCAGCGGGGCGGCGACGAAGAGGAGCAGCACCAGGTAACCGGCGGTGTAGCCGACCGGGTACCAGAGCATGTCGGGGCCCTGGACCAGGACCAGGCCGGCTATGCCCAGGAAGGAGGCGGCGGAGAGGTACTCGCCGCTGATGGCGGCGGCGTTGAGGCGGGGGCCGACGGTGCGGGAGGCGACGTAGAAGTCGGAGGTGGTGCGGGAGATGCGCAGGCCGAAGGCGCCCACGAGAACCGTCGCGATGACGACCAGGGCGACGGCGGGGACGGCGTAATGGGAGTTCATCGGTCTTCGACGAGGCGTACGAAGTCGCGCTCGTTGCGCTCGGCGCGGCGGACGTACCAGCGGGCGAGCAGGACCAGCGGGGCGTAGAGGCCGAAGCCGAGGACGGCCCACTCCAGGCGGCGGGCGTCGGGCATCGCCGCGAACAGCAGCGGCAGCGGGCCGATGAGCAGACCGAGGACCGCGAAGACCGTGAGGGCGGCGCGCAGCTGGGTGCGCATCAGGGAGCGGACGTAGGTGTGGCCGAGGGTGGTCTGTTCGTCGATCTCGGTGCGCGGGCGGTAGTAGCCGGAGGCCCGGCCGGCCTGGCGGGGCGGGCCGGTGACGACGACGCGGCGCTCGGTGTGGTCCTGGGGCATCGTCACGGCCTCCTCATGAGCAGGTCGCGCAGTTCGCGCGTGTGGCGGCGGCTGACCTGGAGTTCCTCGGAGCCGACGAGGACGCTGACGGTGCCCGCGTCGAGACGGAGTTCGCCGATGTGCCGCAGGGCGACGAGGTGACGGCGGTGGATGCGGACGAAGCCGCGGGAGCGCCAACGCTCCTCCAGGGTGGACAGCGGGATGCGGACCAGGTGACTGCCCTTGTCGGTGTGCAGGCGGGCGTAGTCGCCCTGGGCCTCGACATGGGTGATGTCGTCGACGGCCACGAAGCGGGTCACGCCGCCGAGCTCGACGGGTATGTGGTCGGGGTCGGGCTCGCTCACGGGTATGCGGGGCGCGGTGCCGCGCAGCTCGGCGGCACGCCGTACGGCCTCGGCGAGCCGTTCCTTGCGGACGGGCTTGAGGACGTAGTCGACGGCCTTGAGGTCGAAGGCCTGGACGGCGAAGTCCTCGTGGGCGGTGACGAACACGACGAGCGGCGGCCGGGCGAACCCGGTGAGCAGCCGGGCCAGGTCGAGCCCGTCGAGGCCGGGCATCTGGATGTCGAGGAAGACGACGTCGATGGCCTCGGGCCCGCCCGGACCGGATTCCAGGGCGCGGTTGATGCGGCGCAGCGCCTCGGTCGCGTCGCCGGCGCCCTCCGCGCTGCCGACGCGGGGGTCCGCGTGCAGCAGGTAGAGCAGTTCCTCCAGCGAGGGGCGTTCGTCGTCGACAGCCAGGGCGCGCAGCATGAACCCGGAGTGTAGGGGCGATCCGTACGTCTGGACATGTGCCGGTGGACGTTGCCCCTGGGTGAGGTGCCCGCGCCGGGCCGGGCGCGGGCCGGGGTGCCGGTGGATACAGTGCCCGCATGAACAGCAGGTCCACGCCGTTCGACGAACTCGACCGGAAGATCATCACCGCGTTGATGGCGAACGCCCGGACGTCCTTCGCCGAGATCGGCACGGCGATCGGGCTGTCGGCCACGGCGGTCAAGCGGCGGGTCGACCGGCTGCGGGAGACCGGCGTGATCACCGGGTTCACGGCCACCGTGAAGCCGTCGGCGCTGGGCTGGCGCACCGAGGCCTACGTCGAGGTGTACTGCGAGGGGGCGGCCCCGCCGCGGCGGCTGGCGGAGGTCGTGCGCGACTACCCGGAGATCACCGCGGCGATGACCGTGACGGGCGGTGCGGACGCGCTGCTGCACGTGCGGGCGCGGGACGTGGAGCACTTCGAGGAGGTGCTGGAGCGGATCCGCCAGGAGCCCTTCATCCGGAAGACGATCAGCGTGATGGTGCTGTCCCACCTGCTTCCGGAGAGCCCGGAGGCGGGTGCCAGCCATCCGGCGCCGGAGGAGCTCCCGGGCGGCGCAGCAGGCGTGCGCTGACCGGCCTCAAGACGCAGCATTCCTGCGCCCACGCGCAACTGATGTTCCTTGTCGGCCGCCTCCGTCAGTTCCTACCTTGGTGTCAACCCCCAGTCACACACCGTGAGGAAGCGGAGGGACCCCTCTGTGCCCGACTCCCGTGTGCCGCGCCGGCGGCGCTACCTCGTCTGCGAGCCCAGACACTTCGCCGTGCAGTACGCGATCAACCCGTGGATGGATCCCGGCGAACCCGTCGACGTCATCCGCGCGCTGGACCAGTGGCAGGCGCTGGTCGACGCCTACCGTGCCCACGGCCATACCGTGGACACTGTGAAGCCTGTTCCCGGTCTGCCCGACATGGTCTTCGCCGCGAACGCGGCGGTCGTCGTCGACGGCCGCGTCTTCGGCTCCCTCTTCCACGCGCCCGAGCGCCGTCCCGAGTCCGTGCCGTACGAGGCGTGGTTCAAGTCGGAGGGCTACGAGGTCTACCACCCCGAGTCGGTGTGCGAGGGCGAGGGCGACCTGGTGCCGACCGGCCGCTGGATCCTGGCCGGGACGGGCTTCCGTACCACCCGTGAGGCCCACAGCGAGGTGCAGGAGTACTTCGGCGTGCCGGTGATCAGCCTGACGCTGGTGGACCCGTACTTCTACCACCTGGACACGGCGCTGTTCGTTCTCGACGACGACAACATCGCCTACTACCCCGAGGCGTTCTCGCCGGGCAGCCGCGAGGTGCTGGCCCGGCTGTACCCGGACGCGGTGCTCGCCACTCGCGAGGACGCGATGGCGTTCGGGCTCAACTCCGTCTCCGACGGGCGGCACGTGTTCATCTCACCGGGGGCGACGGCCCTGGCCGGCCGGCTCGCCGGCCGTGGTTACGTCCCCGTCCCCGTCGACCTGTCCGAGTTCCAGAAGGCCGGTGGCGGCATCAAGTGCTGCACCCAGGAGATCCGGGAGATCCGCTCATGACCGCACCCGTCCGTACCCAGGACTCGCAGGAGACCCGCGGCTCCGAGGAGCTCATCCGCGCGGAGGAGCCGGTCCTCGCGCACAACTACCATCCGCTGCCCGTGGTCGTCGCCCGTGCCGAGGGCACGTGGGTGGAGGACGTGGAGGGGCGGCGCTACCTCGACATGCTGGCCGGCTACTCGGCGCTCAACTTCGGCCACCGGCACCCGGCGCTGATCGAGGCGGCCCACCGCCAGCTCGACCGGCTGACCCTGACCTCCCGCGCCTTCCACAACGACCGGCTCGCCGAGTTCGCCGAGCGGCTGGCGGCGCTGACCGGGATGGACATGGTGCTGCCCATGAACACCGGTGCGGAGGCGGTGGAGAGCGGGGTGAAGGTGGCCCGCAAGTGGGCCTACGACGTCAAGGGCGTCCCGGCCGACCGGGCGACGATCGTGGTCGCGGCGGACAACTTCCACGGCCGTACGACGACGATCGTCAGCTTCTCCACGGACGAGACGGCGCGGCGCGGGTTCGGCCCGTTCACGCCGGGTTTCCGGATCGTGCCGTACAACGACCTGGCCGCGCTGGAGGCGGCGGTCGACGAGACGACGGCGGCCGTGCTGATCGAGCCGATCCAGGGCGAGGCGGGGGTGATCATTCCGGACGACGGCTACCTGGCCGGAGTGCGCGAGCTGACCCGCCGCAAGGGGTGTCTGTTCGTCGCCGACGAGATCCAGTCCGGGCTCGGCCGTACGGGCAGCACGCTGGCGGTCGAGTACGAGTCGGTCGTGCCGGACGTGGTGCTGCTGGGCAAGGCGCTGGGCGGCGGCATCGTGCCGGTGTCCGCGGTGGTCGGGCGCCGGGAGGTGCTCGGGGTGCTGCACCCCGGGGAGCACGGGTCGACCTTCGGCGGCAACCCGCTGGCGTCCGCGGTCGGCACGGCGGTGGTCGAGCTGCTGGAGACGGGCGAGTTCCAGCGCCGCGCGACCGAGCTGGGCGCGGCCCTGCGGGACGGCCTGACCGGCCTGGTCGGCAAGGGCGTCGTCGGCTTCCGCTCGCGGGGCCTGTGGGCGGGCGTCGACATCGACCCCGCTCTCGGCACCGGCCGCGAGATCAGCGAGCGCCTCATGCGGGAGGGAATCCTGGCCAAGGACACCCACGGCTCCACGATCCGCCTGGCCCCACCGCTCACCATCACGCACGAGGAGCTCGAGGGGGCGCTCGGGTCACTGGAGAAGGTGCTGCGGTAAGAGGGGCAGGGGCTGCGGCGGAGGCGGCCCTGGCAGGGGCTGATGGCGAGGGCGGCTCTGGCAGGGGCTGATGGCGAGGGCGGCTTGGCGGAGCGTGCGGGGTCGCCGGTGCGTCGAACTGGGCTTCGAGGCCGGAGGCCGCCTGGCAGGGGGCCGGGGTGCCCGA
>NZ_NGFN01000070.1 GCF_002148965.1 Streptomyces swartbergensis
CCCGCACACCACCCCCGTCGACCAGGTCCCACCCGGCCGCGGGTACGCCCGCCTTGGAACGGGCCCGGTCCACCGCCTCCAGGTCCCGGCCACACCCAACCCCTACGACGACGCCACCTCCGACGCCCACCGCCAGGCGGTACTGGACCTCCTCCCGCCCCGCACGACACCGGCGGACGGGGAGACGGTGCCAGATCCGGACCCGGCACACGGGGAAGCGGAGCCGGTCGAACCCCGGACGGAGCCGGTGCCGGAGCCCGAGCCCGAGCCCGAGCCGGTGGCACCCGAGCCCGTACCGGTACTGACGGAACCGACGGAACCGACGGAACGAAAGCCGGTACCCGTACTGACGGAACCGACGGAACGAAAGCCCGTACCGGTACTGACGAACCCCACGAAGACGTCCTAGCCGCGGTCACCCGAACGGGCCGGCCGCGGCAATCGCGGGCTACGCCACGAACGTACGCGGCGATTCGCCGGCCCCCACGCCTCCGTCCTCCACGATCCGCGCCGCCGCGGCCAGCCGCGCGGCCGCCTCCTCAGCCACCGCACCCCCCACGGTAAACGGCAACCGCACATACCCCTCGAACGCCCCGTCCACCCCGAACCGCGGCCCGGACGGCACCCGCACGCCCACCCGCTCCCCGGCCTCCGCGAGCCGCGACCCGGACAGACCGCCCGTGCGCACCCACAGCGTCAGCCCACCCCGCGGCACCTCGAACTCCCAATCGGGCAACTCGCGCCGCACCGCCGCCACGATCTCGTCCCGGTTCTGCCGCGCCTGCTCTCGCCGCACCTCCACGGCCTGCTCCCAGCCGTCCGTGCCGAACAGCCAGTTGACGGCCAGCTGCTCCAGCACCGGCGTACCGAGATCCGCGTACGCCCGCGCCGCGACCAGGCTGCGGATCACGTCCGGCGCGGCCCGCACCCAGCCGATGCGCATCCCGGCCCAGAAGGCCTTGCTCGCCGACCCCACGGTGATCACCGTCGACCCGGCCGGGTCGAAGGCACACACCGGCCGCGGCATCCGCACGTCCGGGTCGAGCCACAGCTCGGTCATCGTCTCGTCGGCTATCAGCACGGTCCCCGCGGACCTGGCCGCGTCGACCAGCCGCCGCCGCTGATCCTCGTCGGCGAGCGCACCGGTCGGGTTGTGGAAGTCGGCGACGACGTACGCGATCCGGGGCGCGGCGTCCCGCAGGACCTGCCGCCAGCGGTCCATGTCCCATCCGGCGAGCCCCTCGGCCATCGCGACGGGCACGAGCCGGGCCCCGGCCTCCCGCATCAGCTGAAGGATGTTGGCGTACGAGGGCGACTCGACGGCGATGCGCTCGCCCCGCCCGGCGAACAGATGGCAGATCGCGTCGATCGCGCCCATCGCCCCAGTCGTCACCATGATCTGCTCGGGCATGGTCGGGATCCCGCGCGCGGTGTAGCGCTCGGCGATCATCGACCGCAGCGCGGGCAGCCCGGCGGGATAGTCGCCGTGCGTGTGCGCGTACGGCGGGAGTTCCTCCAGCGCGCCCTGCACGGCCCGGGTGAGCCATGGCTCGGGGGCCGGAAGCGCCGCACAGCCCAGGTCGATCATCGAGCCGAGGGCCTCGGGCGGCAGGGGTTCCAGGCCGCGCGCGGGCAGCGGGTTCCCGGCCGGTACGGCGGTCCAGCTGCCCGCCCCGCGCCGGGACTCCAGGAAGCCCTCGCTGCGCAGCGCCTCGTACGCGGCGGCGACCGTCGTGCGGCTGACGGACAGGGAGAGGGCGAGTTCCCGCTCGGCGGGCAGCCGGGCGGCCACCGGGACCCGCCCTTCGAGCACCAGCAGACGGATGCCGTCGGCGAGCGCGCGGTAGGCGGGCGGCCGGCGCGTGCCGGGCCCCGCCGGGCGGTCCTGCTGGGAGTTGAGCAACCGTGCGAGCTGCGCCGCACCCACGGCCGAGGTCCACTGCGCCATGAGAATCAGTCCACCTTCCCCGGATTGGCCATGGATGGCATCTCCGTCCAAGCCACAGGGTGTCATGCAGCAGGCCACTACCACCACAGGGGGGGCACATCATGGCCACACAGGGGCGTCTGGTCCGACGACTGACGCAGCTCTACGCCGGTCTCGCGCTGTACGGGGCGAGTTCGGCGCTGCTCGTCAGGTCGGGGCTCGGGCTGGAGCCGTGGAACGTGCTGCACCAGGGCCTCGCCGAGCGGACCGGTCTGTCGATCGGCGTCATGCTGACCATCGTGGGCGCCGCGGTGCTGCTCGCGTGGATCCCGCTGCGCCAGCGGCCGGGCCTGGGCACCGTCTCCAATGTGCTGGTCATCGGCATGGCGATGGACGCGACACTGGCCCTGGTGCCCGACGCTCACGGCTGGACGCTCCGCGTGGGGCTGATGGTGGCGGGGATCGTCCTGAACGGCGCGGCGACCGGCCTGTACATCGCGGCGCGTTTCGGCCCGGGCCCGCGCGACGGCCTGATGACGGGACTGCACCAGCGCACGGGGGTCTCGATCCGCCTGGTGCGCACGGTCATCGAGTTCACGGTCGTGGCGACCGGTTTCGCCCTGGGCGGCACCGTCGGCTTCGGCACCCTCCTGTACGCGGTGGCGATCGGCCCGCTCGCCCAGCTCTTCCTGCGTGTGTTCGCCGTCCCCTCGGCATCCGGCGGCAGCGCAGTCGTTGCCATCGGTCAACCCCGAGGAGCGATACTGCGTCCGTGACCCCGCGGATACGCCACCCCTATCTCGACCATCCCGGCCCGATCGCCTTCGCCCACCGGGGCGGGGCCGCGGACGGCCTGGAGAACACCGCGCGGCAGTTCCGGTGCGCCGTCGAGGCGGGTTACCGGTACATCGAGACCGACGTCCACGCCACCCGGGACGGCAAGCTCGTCGCCTTCCACGACGCGACCCTGGACCGGGTGACGGACGGCGCGGGCCGGATCGCCGACCTTCCGTGGCAGGAGGTGCGCCACGCGCGCGTGGCGGGCCAGGAACCGGTGCCGCTCTTCGAGGAACTCCTGGAGACGTTCCCCGATGTGCGGTGGAACGTCGACGTCAAGGCGGAGGCCGCCCTGATGCCCTTCCTCGACCTGGTCGGCCGGACGAACGCCTGGGACCGGATCTGCCTCGGCTCGTTCTCCGAGGCCCGCGTGGTGCGCGCCCAGCGGCTGGCCGGCCCGCGCCTGGCCACCTCGTACGGCACCCGTGGCGTGCTCAACCTGCGGCTGCGCTCCTGGGGGCTGCCCGCGGCGGTGCGCCGCTCGGCGGTCGCCGCCCAGGTCCCCGAGATCCAGTCCGGCATCCAGGTCGTGGACCACCGCTTCCTCCGCGCCGCCCACGCGCGCGGCCTCCAGGTGCACGTGTGGACCGTCAACGACCCCGAGAGCATGCACCGGCTTCTGGACCTCGGCGTGGATGGCATCATGACCGATCACATCGACACGTTGCGCAAGGTCATGGAGGACCGCGGCGTCTGGATCTGAGACCCCGGCCCGGCGCCCCTGCGCGTTCACGGGGAAGCGAGGGCACGGGTGGGCACCGACACCGTGCGGACAGCGCCGGCCGAGGATCTCAAACGCGAGCAGCGCGGCTGGTACTTCTACGACTGGGCGTGCTCCGTCTACTCGACGAGCGTGCTCACCGTCTTCCTCGGTCCGTATCTGACATCGGTCGCCGAGTCGGCGGCCGACGCCGACGGGTACGTCCACCCCCTCGGGATCCCGGTGCGCGCCGGGTCCTTCTTCGCGTACTCGGTGTCCCTGTCGGTGATCGTGGCCGTGCTGGTGATGCCGCTCGTGGGCGCCGCCGCCGACCGCACCGGCCGCAAGAAGCCCCTCCTCGCGGCCGCCGCCTACCTGGGAGCCACGGCCACGACGGCCATGTTCTTCCTGGACGGCGACCGCTACCTGCTCGGCGGGGCGCTCCTGATCGTCGCCAACGCGGCGCAGTCGGTGGCGATGATGCTCTACAACTCCTACCTGCCGCAGATCGCCCCGCCCGAGCAGCGGGACGCGGTCTCCTCCCGCGGCTGGGCCTTCGGCTACGCGGCGGGCTCGCTGGTCCTCGTCGTCAACCTGGTCCTCTACACGGGGCACGACAGCTTCGGCGTCTCCGAGAGCACGGCGGTCCGCATCTGCCTGGCGTCGGCCGGTCTGTGGTGGGGCGCGTTCGCCCTGATCCCGCTCCGGAGGCTGCGCGATCGCGGGTCCGCCACGCGGGAGGCGGCCCTGCCCGGGTTCCGGCAGCTCGCGGCGACCGTCCGCGACATGCGCCGCCACCCGCTGACCCTCGCCTTCCTGCTCGCGTACCTCGTCTACAACGACGGCATCCAGACGGTGATCTCCCAGGCCTCGGTCTACGGCTCCGAGGAACTCGGCCTCGGGCAGTCCACCCTGATCGGCGCCATCCTGCTCGTGCAGGTGCTGGCGGTGGCGGGCGCGCTGACGATGGGCCGGCTGGCCCGGGCCTACGGGGCCAAACGCACGATCCTCGGCTCGCTGGTCGCCTGGACGCTGACGCTGGCGGCCGGGTACTTCCTGCCCGCCGGTGCGCCGGTGTGGTTCTTCGTCCTGGCCGCCGGCATCGGCCTGGTCCTCGGCGGCAGCCAGGCGCTGTCCCGGTCCCTGTTCTCCCATCTCGTCCCGCCCGGCAAAGAGGCCGAATACTTCTCCGCGTACGAGATGAGCGACCGCGGAATGAGCTGGCTCGGGCCGCTGCTGTTCGGGCTCACCTATCAGCTGACCGGGAGTTACCGGGACGCGATCATCTCGCTGGTGGGCTTCTTCGTCATCGGGTTCGCCCTGCTGGCGCGCGTTCCGGTGCGGCGTGCGATCGAAGAAGCGGGGAACCCGGTTCCGGACAGGATTTAGTACTCGGCGCGAAAGGGCTGTAGTGTACGCGTTTGGCCTGCCAGGCGTACCGTTACTGCGCGTCAAAGATGCCGAAACGCTGGGTTACATCTGCTAGCAGATGTGACAAACCGGGCGCTGGTGGGTACAACAAGGGCGGCTACGACGGCGACGCATGACCCGGAACGCGACTCGGAACGGGAATCTTTACCGCCGACCGGACGTTGACCGGATGACGACGACAGCGACACCTGTCCTGTGGGCGACAAGCCCGGGAGGCACGATTCATGAGTGAGCGAGCTCTTCGCGGCACGCGCCTCGTGGTGACCAGCTACGAGACGGACCGCGGCATCGACCTGGCCCCGCGCCAGGCCGTGGAGTACGCATGCGAGAAGGGGCACCGGTTTGAGATGCCCTTCTCGGTCGAGGCGGAGATCCCGCCGGAGTGGGAGTGCAAGGTCTGCGGGGCCCAGGCACTCCTCGTGGACGGCGACGGCCCGGAAGAGAAGAAGGCCAAGCCCGCGCGTACGCATTGGGACATGCTGATGGAGCGGCGCACCCGTGAGGAGCTCGAAGAGGTCCTCGAGGAGCGCCTGGCGGTTCTGCGCTCCGGTGCGATGAACATCGCGGTTCATCCCCGAGACAGCCGCAAGTCGGCGTAAGTCCCTCCGGGGTCTGGCCGAAAGTTAACAGCGCGTCAAGGACCGCGGACGCCGTACGTGAAGTGCGGCGCCCGCGGTTTTTGTCGTGCGCTCCTGCGACTACGCCGCCCTGCGGCCTCTGTCAGTGCGACCACACCCCTGTGGCCTCTGCCAGTGCGCAGTGCTGCAATGCGCCCGGATGCCGGGACCCTCAGTGCGTCAGCGGCGGGCGCGGTCCCTGTGGTGTGTCGCCCGGCTCGTCCCTGATGACCTCGCCCTGGACGACCTTGCCGTCGGGGCGGTGCATGCGGGCCTGCTGGAAGGCGCCGCCCAGGGTGCCCGGGTCGGCCTCGCGGAGCTTGCGCTCGAAGGTGCGCTCGGCGGAGCGGCTCACGGCCTTCTGGACCGGGGGCAGCAGCAGAAGCAGGCCCACCGCGTCCGACACCAGGCCGGGGATCATCAGCAGCAGTCCGCCCAGCATCATCAGACCGTTGCCCTCGCTGTTCGGCCGGGCCGCCGCGGGCATCACGCCGCTCTGCTGCTGTTGCAGCGCCTCGGAGAGCTTGCGGAAGGCCCGCCGGCCGGCCCGCTTGATGACGACCGAGCCGAGGATGAAGCCCGCCACCAGGACGAGGAAGACCACCAGCCCGCTCGACGCCCCCGCGACCATCGTGAGCAGCCAGATCTCCAGCACGAGCCACGCGGCGATGCCCAGCGGCAGCAACGTGCGCAGCCGGGAGCGCCGAGGCCGGGCGGGATACGTGGGGGTCTGAGCGCCAGTCGTCATGCTTCCAGTGTGCCTGGACCCGGCTCAGCACGGGATAAGGCCGCGATCAGCTGTTCCTGTGAGCGGCGCGCCCGGAAGCCGCCCGGTCGGGTTACGGCTTCGACGGCTTGCCGCCGCGGCCCGTGACCTTCCCGACCCGCTCCCCGACGCCCCACGCCGTGACCCGCCACAGTGCCTCGACGAGGATGTCGCGGCTCATCTTGGAGTCGCCGTGCTCGCGCTCGACGAAGGTGATGGGCACCTCCACGACGTGGTAGCCGGCCCTGACCGCGCGGCGGGCGAGGTCGACCTGGAAGCAGTAGCCCTGGGAGGCGACCTCGTCGAGGCCGAGACCCTCCAGGGTCTCGCGGCGGAAGGCGCGGTAGCCGCCGGTGATGTCGCGCAGCGGCAGATCGAGCGCCAGCCGGGAGTAGAGGCTGCCGCCCCGGGAGATCACCTCGCGGGACTTCGGCCAGTTCACCACCCGGCCGCCGGGCACCCAGCGCGAGCCGAGCACCAGATCGGCGCTCTTCAGGGCGGTGAGCAGACGGGGCAGTTCCTCGGGCTGGTGGGAGCCGTCGGCGTCCATCTCGATCAGCACGCCGTAGTCGCGCTCCAGGCCCCAGCGGAAGCCCGCGAGGTAGGCGGCGCCCAGGCCCTCCTTGCCCTTGCGGTGCAGCACGTGGACGTGGTCGTCGTCGACGGTCAGCTCGTCGGCCAGCTTGCCGGTGCCGTCCGGGCTGTTGTCGTCGGCCACGAGTACGTGCGCCTCGGGGACGGCCTCGCGTACCCGGCCGACGATGCTCTTGATGTTCTCCGCCTCGTTGTAGGTCGGGATGATCACCAAGGCCGTGCCGAGCGGGCCGAACTTCCTCCCCTGGGCTCCTGCCGCGAGGGTTCCGTCGCCGTCGTTCACTGATGCCCCTTCATGTCCGTACGCAGGGATCCACCATAGTGGGCCCGGCCTGCGATGACGTGACAGGACGTTCGAATGGTGGTGTCGAATCCGCAAGACGCGGGTAAGAATGCGCCTTCGGGTGGGAGCGTACGGCGGATGGGGGCCCGGTGCCCTTCGGGCCGACCTGGGATCCGCTGGCTGCGGATCGACCGAAAGCCGTTGTCTACTGAGCTCCCGGGCCCCACCCGGGTCACACCTCCCCGACCGGCCGGAACGCTGCCTCGGCGCCGTGCCGGCCTGAGCCTGGCTCCCAGTGGCGGTGCCCCGGTGCGGCACACCGTCCCTGACCCGGCGGCGCTGCGGCGAGTGCGCGGACGTTCCCCGGTCGGGCGTCCGGCGGTGGACTCGGCCGAACCTACCGGCCTCCTGCGGCCGCCTGTCAACAGCCGTTTGACCTGCGCATATCCCGGCAAAGCCCTGGTCAGCGCGGAGGATGCGCAGGTCGCGCGACGGGGGCGCGGCGCACGATCGCCCGCGCGCCACCCCCGTAGATCACTCGCCCGGCCGTACGAAGACCGAGCGTCCCCCCACCACGGTGCGCAGACAGACGGGCAGGTCGTGGCCAGGGGTCAGATCGGGCAGGCCGGGGGTGCCGGAGCGGGGGTCCGTGGACCAGCGGGCGACCCGGTCGTCCGGGGCTTGGACCACGAGTTCGCCGGTGCGCCACACCGCGTAGTCGGCGGGCGCACCCGGAGCCAGAACGCCCGCGTCGTCGCGTCCGACGGCCCGCCATCCGCCGCGCGTGTGCGCCGTGAACGCGGCGCGCAYGGAGACGCGGTGCTCCGGCGTGCGGTGGAAGGCGGCGGCTCGCACCGTGCCCCAGGGGTCGAGGGGGGTGACGGGGCTGTCGGAGCCGAAGGCGAGCGGCACGCCGGCGCGCAGCAGCGCCGCGTAGGGGTTCAGCGCACGCGCCCGCTCGACCCCGAGCCGCTGTGCGTACATGCCGTCCTCGCCACCCCACAGGGCGTCGAAGGCGGGCTGGACGGAGGCGGTGAGACCGAGCTCGGCGAAGGCCGCGACGGCCTCGGGCGTGAGCATCTCGGCGTGCTCGACCCGGTGGCGGGCGGCCCGGACCCGGGCGAGACCGACCTTCTCGGCGGCGGCCCGCACACCCTCGACCACGCAGTCCACGGCCGCGTCGCCGATGGCGTGGAAGCCGGCCTGGAGGCCCGCCTCCGTACAGGCCACGACGTGGGCGGCGACGGCGGCGGTGTCCAGGTAGGCCCGGCCGGTGTGGCCGGCGTCGGCGTACGGCTGGTGCAGGCAGGCCGTGTGCGAGCCGAGGGAGCCGTCGACGAACAGGTCGCCCGCGGCGCCGGTCGCGCCCAGCTCCCGGGCCTTGGCGACGTCCTCCTCGGCCCAGTAGCCGACGACGCGCGGACCGGGCTCCTCGGCGGCGAGGCGCAGCAGGCCGGTGAAGTCGTCCTCGCAGGAGATCTCAGGGCCGCCGCACTCGTGGATCGTGCCGATGCCGAGCGAGGCGGCGTGCGCGAGGGCGGCGCGCTGGGCGTCGGTGCGCTGCCGGGGCGTCACGGCCGCGAACGCGGCGGCGCGGACGGCGTGGTGGGCGTCGGCGGTGAGCGGTCCGTCCTCGCGGGGGGCGTCGGGGACCAGGTCGAGCAGGGCCGTCGTGACGACCGCCGAGTGGACGTCGATCCGGCTGAGGTAGAGGGGCCGGTGGCCGGTGGCCTCGTCGAGTTCGGCGCGCGTCGGGGGACGGCCGCCGGGCCAGCGGGCGGTGTCCCAGCCGTGTCCGAGCAGCACACGGTCCTCCGGACGCGCGGCGGCGAAGTCCCGTACGAGGGCGAGGGCGGCTTCCAGGGAGGGAGCGGTCGACAGGTCGAGCCCGGTCAGGGCGAGACCGGTGGCCGTGGTGTGCACATGCGCGTCCGTGAACGCGGGGGTGACCAGCGCTCCGTCGAGATCGACTACCTCGTCGACCCCGTCCGCGAAGGCGTCGGCGGCACCCTCGGAACCGACCCAGGCGACCTGCCCTCGCTCGACGACCATCGCGGTGGCGAACGGATCAGCAGGGCTGTGGACCTCTCCGCGACGGAGAAGAACGGTCTGGGGCGGCGTACTGGACTCACTCATGGAGCACAGTTTCACAGGCCTCGCTTCCACGCCCAGGGAAGGGGTGGAACCACCGGTCAGATCCTGGGCGGCCGCGCCTCGTACGGCGTGGACAGCACCACCGTCGTCCGCGTGGACACCCCGGCCAACGACCGCACCCGCGCGAGCAGTTCCTCCAGCTCGTGCGGTGTCGCGACCCGCACCTTGAGGATGTAGTTCTCGTCGCCGGCGACGCTGTGGCACGCCTCGATCTCGGGCACGTCCGCGAGGCGGTCCGCGATGTCGTCGGGCGCGCTGGGGTCGAAGGGCTTGACCGAGATGAACGCGGTCATGGGCAGACCGACGGCCTCCGGGTCGACGACCGCGGCATAACCGCGGATGACGCCACGCTGTTCCAGCCGGCGCACCCGCTGGTGCACGGCCGACGTGGACAGGCCCGTGGCCTTGCCCAGGTCGGTGTAGCTCATCCGCCCGTCCTTGACGAGCAGCTGCACGATCTGTCGGTCCAGCTCCTCCATGGCGCAAGAACCTACAGTGCGGTTGATCTCCTCGGATACCAGAGCGGCCCGGGCCATGACCGGTTCGTGATCTGGCCGGCGGCGACCGTCAGCCGTCCGGGGGACAAACCCACCGCAGTGGGCACCTGCGTGCGGCATGTGACGAACGCCACAGGGCTCGAACAGTCTCCGTAATGTTCTCGTGATTACCGCCCAGGGGGGACGGGAAGTGCTTGCTGTGGTCGAGGCCGCAGTGCCTGATACGGCCCAGCCCGAGGGGGAGAACCCAATGCAGAGTCTTAAGCGCCCAGGTCGCACCGCACCCAAGCGGCAGCAGCTCGTCGTCGAGCCCGAGCCGGAGGGCGTCGAACCCGACACCTTCGACGACGAACTCGACGCCTACGACACCTTCGAGATGTTCCGGGTCGTCTGCCCGGACTGCGCACAGCCAATCGCCCTGCTGGCGGATGAGGAGGTGCTGCCGGAGCACGCGCTGTGCGCCTCGCCGTGGAACCCGTTCGGACTCACGGTCTGCGCCGGCACCGGCCGCCGGGCCACGGACGCCCGCCCCGCGGACGAGTCCGTCGAACCTCAGGAGCAGGACACCGCCCTGCTGTTGACGCTCCCTCAGGGACTCGACTGGCGGACGCAGCCCTTCTCGCACGTCGGCGGCCCGGGCTCACGCCCCATCAGGGTCCCCGTCATGCGCCGCCAAGCGGCCTGAGCGCGGGCCTTCTTCGCCCGCTCGCTCCATCCCAGTGACTGCCCCGCACCACGGCTCACAGTCTGCCGTGGTGCGGGATCAGTGCGTCCGGGTCCAGGTCACCACCGGACGCGAATCCTGGCGCAGCAACACCCTTACCGGACGCGAATCCGGGCCCAGCAACACCCTTGAACGCACGCCCGATTCCGCCCGCGGGTGACCTGTCCGGCCTCTTCCGCGTTGCCCTGGTATGACCCCCATCTCCTCAGCGACCGGGCGTCAACGCCTCCTGTTCGTCCCGCCGCCCGCAGAATCGGTTCGGCCGACCGCGCCGCGCTATCAGGACCCGCCGATCTACCGCGACCTGATGCGGGCCTGGGCCGAGCGCGGCCGCACTCTTCCGGGCCGGCACGACCCGGAGTGGATGCGGCTCGCGGCGCCCTGGCGCGGCCTCGACCAGTTCAGCGTCCCCCTGGACCCACGAGATGGCGGGCGATGACCATCCGCTGGATCTGGTTGGTGCCCTCGACGATCTGGAGCACCTTCGCCTCGCGCATGTAGCGCTCCGCCGGGAAGTCCGCGGTGTAGCCGTAGCCGCCGAGGATCTGCACGGCGTCGGTGGTGACCCGCATCGCCGTGTCGGTGCAGTGCAGCTTGGCCATGGCCGCCTGCATGGCGAACGGCCGGCCCGCGTCCCGCAGCCGCGCCGCCGCCAGGTAGAGCGCCCGGCCCGCCTCGATCTGCGTCGCCATGTCGGCGAGCATGAAGCGCAGCCCCTGGAAGTCGGCGATCGGCTTGCCGAACTGGCGCCTCTCCGTGGCGTACGCCAGCGCCTGATCGAGCGCCGCCTGCGCCACGCCGATCGCGCACGCCGCGATGCCGAGCCGCCCCGAGTCGAGCGCGGACAGGGCGATCGCGAGGCCCTGCCCCTCCTCGCCGATACGCCGGTCGTCACCGACGCGTACGCCGTCGAAGTGGACCTGGGCGGTGGGCGAGCCCTTCATGCCCATCTTCTTCTCGGGGGGCGCGGCGCCGAGCCCCGGCGCGTCGCCGGGCACCAGGAACGCGGTGATGCCGCGCGGGCCCTCCTCGCCGGTGCGCGCCATGACCGTGTAGAAGTCGGCGATCCCACCGTGCGTGATCCAGGCCTTGGTGCCGGTGATCACCCAGGCGTCGCCGTCGCGCACCGCCTTGGTGCGCAGGGCGGCCGCGTCGGAGCCGGAGTGCGGCTCGGAGAGGCAGTAGGCGCCGAGCATGCCGCCGCCGAGCATCGCGGGCAGGTGCTCGACCTGCTGCTCCTTGGTGCCGTAGGCGGCGAGCGCGTAGGAGGCCAGGGAGTGCACGCTCACGCCGAGGCCGACGGTGAGACGGGCCGCTGCGAGCTCTTCGAGGACCTGGAGGTAGACCTCGTACGGCTGGTCGCCACCGCCGTACTCGGAGTCGTACGGCAGGCCGAGCAGGCCGGAGCGGGAGAGGAGGGTGAACAGCTCGCGCGGGAAGCGGCCGGCGTCCTCCTCCTCGGCCGCCTTCGGGACGATCTCCTGCTGCGCGATGTCGCGGACGAGCGAGATCAGGTCCCGGGCCTCCTCCGTGGGCAGTTGCCGGTCCACCGGCTGCGGGGCGCGGTCGGGCATGGCGACGCTCTCCTCCCTGTCGGGCACTGGCGGGCGGGCCCGTGGGTGGGGGCGGCGCCGCCGGGTCGTTCTGGTGCCTGGCCGATGCTTGCAGTCCCGGGTCTCGGAAGCTGCTGACCAGCGGCTCTGCGCTGTGAGTATGCCCGATCGGAGGCATCCCGTCACCAGTTAACGACCGCTTACTTCAAGAAATACACGAGTGCGCCCCGGCGAGCGAAATTGGTCCGAACCATTGACCGGACTGGTCTAGTCCTTCTACTGTTTCGCTCCACCGATTCACCGCGTTCATGCCAATCGGCGCGCGTTCCCTCTCCCCATGAGGAGACACCGGATGCAGACCCCCCACCGCTCCCGCTTCCGGGCCATCGTGTCCGCGGCCTGTTGCGCCGTCCTCGGCGCCGGTCTGCTGGCCGGCGCGGGCGCCTCCGCCACCGCGGCGACCTCGGCTCAGGAGGCCGCCGCCGACACCGAGGCCGCTCCCCGGACAAAGGCCGCCGGCTCCAAGATCATCGGGTACTTCACAGAATGGGGCACCTACGACCGCAAGTACTACGTCAAGAACATCGAGACGTCCGGCTCGGCAGCCAGGCTCACGCACATCAACTACGCCTTCGGCAACGTCACGGGCGGCAAGTGCGCGATGGGCGACGCCTATGCCGCCACCGACCGGGCCTACACGGCCGCCGAGTCCGTCGACGGCAAGGCCGACACCTGGGACCAGCCGCTGCGCGGCAACTTCAACCAGCTGCGGGAGCTGAAGCGGAAGCACCCGAACCTCAAGGTCCTGTGGTCCTTCGGCGGCTGGACCTGGTCGGCCGGCTTCGGCGAGGCCGCGAAGAACCCGGCCGCCTTCGCCCAGTCCTGCTACGACCTGGTCGAGAACTCCCAGTGGGCCGACGTCTTCGACGGCATCGACATCGACTGGGAGTACCCGAACGCCTGCGGCGCCACCTGCGACACCAGCGGCAAGGCGGCCTTCAGGAACCTGATGCAGGCGCTGCGCGCCAAGTTCGGTCCGAAGAACCTGGTCACCGCGGCGATCACCGCTGACGCCACCCCGGGCGGCAAGATCGACGCGGCGGACTACGCGGGCGCGGCCCCGTACGTCGACTGGTACAACCCGATGACGTACGACTTCTTCGGCGCCTGGGACGCCGCCGGCCCGACGGCCCCGCACTCCCCGCTGACCTCGTACTCCGGCATACCGAAGGCGGACAACCACAGCTCGGCGACCATCGCGAAGCTCAAGGGCCTCGGCATCCCCGCCTCGAAGCTGCTGCTCGGCATCGGCTTCTACGGCCGCGGCTGGACCGGCGTCACCCAGTCGGCGCCCGGCGGCACCGCGACCGGCCCGGCGGCGGGCACGTACGAGCAGGGCATCGACGACTACAAGGTGCTCAAGGCCAAGTGCCCGGCGACGGGGACGGTGGCCGGCACGGCGTACGCCAAGTGCGGCAGCGACTGGTGGAGTTACGACACCCCGGCGACCATCGCGACGAAGATGAACTACAAGAACAAGCAGGGGCTGGGCGGCACGTTCTTCTGGGAGCTGAGCGGCGACACGGCGAGCGGTGAGCTGATCAAGGCCATCAAGTAGCTCTGGCGACGGGGGCGGAGGGGCCATGACGGGTCCCTCCGCCCCCGGCTCATGCGCCCTGGCGGGCGGCCTCCGGAGCCGGGTGGGCGGGGTCCAGGTCCTCGATCGCGCGCAGGGCGCCGCCGAGCCCCTTCACCAGCAGCTCGCACATGGTCGCGCGGGGCAGTTCGGGGCGGTCGATCCATTCGAGGGTGGTGCCCTCGACACCGCACACCCAGGCGAGCAGGCCCATGCGCGCCAGCGGGGTGATGTCGACGCGGCCGTACGCCCCCTCGGCGATGGTGGCGACGATGGCCGCGCGCACACCGTCACGGATGGCGTGCACCTCGGTGTCGAAGCCGACGCCGCCGCTGACGATGGTGCGGTACGCGGCCTGGTTGTGCTCGGCGTAGCGCAGATAGCTGTCGATGGTGCGCTGGACCCGGTCGACCGGGGGCAGTTCGTGTCCGCTCGCCGCCAGGGTGACCAGGTCGGTGACCGAGTCCTGGATGATGGCCAGGTAGTAGCCGCGCTTGGACTGGAAGTAGTAGTAGATCAGCCCTTTGGCGACGTGCGCCTGCCGGGCGATGTCGTCCATCGACAGGGCGTCGTAGGACGTGTCGGCGAACAACCTCCGGCCGATGGCGATGAGTTCGGCACGGCGCGCCAGCGAGCGCTCGGTGCCGCGGGCTCTGGGACGCACGGCAGGCTGTTGACTGATATTCAATTTCGACCCTGGTTCCAACGGGCGGCGAGGCGGGACATCCGCAGTATGGCAGGCCGGAGGGCCGGGTCAGGGGTCAGGTCACAGCACGCCGTGCCCGGTCACAGCAGCCCGAGCTGGGTCACGAGCATCGCGAGGACCACGACGAGGGTCCAGCCCGCGACATGCTCGACGATCTTCGGGCCGTCGTCCTGAGGGCCGCCGGTGCGGACGCGGGCTGCGGTGACTGAGTGCGCGGTCATGAGTTCTCGCTGCTTCGTGGTGCGGACGGAGTTCCCGAGGGTCCGTCCACTTTGCCATCGGGAGCGGCTTCCGTGGCCGAGAGCTTGGTCACACGCGCACGCCCACGGCTGTGAGCGCCTTGCGCTGTGCCGCGGTCGGGTGTGCCGGGAAGTAGAGGTAGCAGACGCCGCCGGTGCCGGAGACGACCTTGCCGGAGGCGTTGTACCGCTTGGTCCGCAGCCAGATGTTCTCGTACTCCCGCCGCCGGTAGACGCGCCGCACGGTCTCGTTGCTCTCCGAGGCGGGGTCGTTGGCGATCACGTCGCCGTCGGCGGTGAAGCCGATGACGGTCATGAGGTGCCCGGCGGTGCCGTACCCGGCGCCGGTCAGCTCCTCCTTCAGGAACGACTGGGAGGTGATGGCCGGGATGCCCGCCGCGATCAGCGTCTCCAGGTCGGGGAGCGAGCTGAGCCGGGTGACCACGGCCTGGAGGTCCTTGAACGTGGCCGCGTAGGCGGCGTTGAACGGCCAGTTGCCGCAGCCGGCGTACTGGTAGTCGTAGGTGAAGCGGGCCGCGTGGCACACCTGCGGATCGGCGTACGACGGATCCACCCAGGCCAGTTGCTCCGGCGTGAGCCGACCGCCCCAGTACTCGATGATCATCTGGGAGGACGTCGGGCTGCACCAGGCCTCGCCGCCGTTGTCGTACTCGGGGTACTGGCCCTTGTGGATCTCCTGCGAGTACCGCGGGACGACCAGTTCCCTGGCGAGGCCGGGCACGGACGCCGGGACGGTGAACCGGTCGGGTACGTCGGAGCCCATCGCGCCGAGCCGCCACACGGTGGGCGTGGCCTTGGTGCCGGGCTTGCGGTAGAGGGTCAGGCGCAACCGGTACGAGGCGAGGCGCAGGCCTGTCGACGGATCGTCGATCGCCAGGGTGTCGGTCCAGACGGTGCTCCTGCCGTCGCTCTGGTCGTCGACCGAGGTGCGCCGGATGTCCTGGTCACCGGCCGCCCAGCGGCCCATCACGTACCAGGGGGTGCTGGTGCCGTCGGTGTAGGCGGCCTTGATCTCCGCCTGGAGCCAGGTGCCGGCCGGGGTGCGCGCGTTCCAGGAGACGATCGCCTCCGTCGCGGGGACGGCGAGCCGGTGGGCCGGGGATGTCCAGGTGCCGTACTCCCAGCGGGCGGTGGCGCCGGTGTGCGGGTCCGTGTAGTCGGTGGTTCCGGCCGGCCTCGCGATCACCACGCCCGGGCGGGCGCCCGCGACGGCGGTGGTGCCCTTGGCGGTGCCGGCGTACCAGTCGCCGTACGAGACCCAGGCCCGGTTGTCCACGGTGTGGGCCGGGACCGCGCGGGCGGGCTCCCCGGTGTCGGTCGTCATGGGCTCCTCGGTGTCGGCGGCCGCCGGACCCGAGCCTGCCGTGACGGCGGCGGCGACCGCGGCGGCCAGGACGGTTCTGCGGGACGGCTGTTCGGCTCTGCGCATGGCGGGGACCCCCGGAAGTCGGAGTCGGGCAGGGGCGGGGCAGGTCCGTGGCACGGTCGGTCGCACCCGTGTATGCGCCACATGGGAGCACAGCCCGCCGGGTCCCGCCAGCACTTCGGCCCGCGCCACGCCCACCAATATTGGCGTCGACCACTGGCACGCACCGAGGGCGCCGTCGTTAGAGTGCTGCGCGAGATGAATCCGCCCTTCCGCCCCGCACCGGGACCCGCCGTCCGCGACCTGGCCTCCCGGATCCGCCGCCTCCCCCCTTCCTGCGGCCCGGTCCGTCTCGTCGGCGTCGACGGGCACGCCGGCTCCGGAAAGACCACGTTCGCCGAGCACTTGGCCCTGGCGCTGGGCGGCGCGCCGGTGCTGCGCCTCGACGACATCGCCACCCACGAGGAACTGTTCGGCTGGACCGGGCGCCTGCTGGACCAGGTGATCGAGCCGCTGGCCCACGGCCGGACCGCGCACTACGCCCCCTACGACTGGCGCGCCCGCCGCTTCGGTCCGCCGCGCCCCCTGCCGCCCGCTCCGGTGGTCCTCCTGGAGGGCGTCGGCGCGGGACGCCGGGCGCTGCGGCCCCACCTGGCCCTGCTGCTGTGGATGGAGCTGCCCCGTGAGGAGGCCTGGGCGCGGGGACGGTCGCGGGACGGGGAGGAACAGCGGGAGTTCTGGAACGGATGGGTACCGGCGGAACGCCGGCATTTCGCCGACGATCCCTCGCGGCCGTTCGCCGATCTCCTGGTACGACAGCGAGAGAAGGGATACGAGGTGACTCCGGGACCTGCGGGGCCTGTTGGACCGGACCAGCCTCTCACGCACGGTGACGGACCGCCCGCAGTGTGCTGAACTTGTGAAGGGCCTTGCGGGACAACTTGCCGGAGTGCTTCAACTCGGCTTGACCGGGGGCCCGTACAGGTCTTACGTTCTCAATGTGCGGCCATTCGGAGCCGCCCACAGACGCGAAGCCCCCGGTTGTTCCCCCGTGATCGGGGGCTTCGTTCTGTCTTCTTCCGGTTTTCCGGGCGCCGCGCGACGCCGAGTGCTCACCCTCGGTCACCGTACGGCAGTGCGCCGCATCCGCTCCCACCTCGCCGAACGCACCGTGCGGCACCCTACGGGGGCGCCGCCCCCGCAGGTACGATGCCCTCGTTGCGACCTACGGACGGTTGCTTCGCACACCTTGCAACTCCGGTCCGTGGCACAGCGGTTCGAGCAGGGCAGCCGGCTGGGGGACGGCTCGTTGGCATACCGACGGGGACACGGTTCGTGGGGGACGTGATGGACTTCGGCACGCAGGGCCCGCAGGCCCCGGCCGACCTCGCCTGGCTGCGAGGCGTGGACGCCTACACCATGGGCGCCTATCCGCAGGCGGAGGAGGAGTTCCGCGCCGCCGTGCGGATGGACTCCGGGATGGCCGACGGCTGGCTCGGCCTGCACGCGCTGCGCGTCGACACGACGACCGCGCTGCTCAGGATGTTCCGGCACCGGGACCGCTTCGGGGAGCAGCGCGCCCGCTACCGCCGCACCCTCAACTCCTGGTACTGGCTGGGCTGGTGGGTGCAGCCCGTGCTGGAGAGCCCCCGCGATCTGCTGCTCGCGCACGCCTCCCACTGGCTGGACGGCCGCCACGTCCCCGAGCTGGACCGCGCCCTCGCCGGGCTGCCGCCGGTGGACACCGACGCCCACGTCCGCTTCCTGCACGCCTGCCGCGCCTATCTGGTCAAGGACTGGGAGCAGCTGGTCCGCCACACCGACCCGCTCCTCGACGACCCGATGCTCGGCATCGAGGCGGGTCTGTTCGGCGGCATGGCCCGGGTCCGCCTGGAGATGTACGGGCAGGCCGAACCGCTGCTGTCCGCCGCGCTGATGCGCTGCCGCAGCGAGCAGCCCCAGCGCAAGGAGCTGCGCTACTGGCTGGCCCGGGCGCACGAGGGCACCGGCCGCAGCGCCGCCGCGCTCCCCCTGTACCGGGCCGTGCACCGCGTCGACCCGGCCTTCATGGACACCTCCGCCCGGCTCGCCGCGATCGCCGAGGGCGACGGTTACGACGACTCCACGGACCTGGCGGCGATCACGCTCACCGGCGCCGGCCAGGACGCCGTGGACGGCCCGGACGGATTCGACCCGCTCTTCGGGACCGAGGGCCGGGACCTGAGACTGCCCGATCCCGAACCGCCGGCCTCCGCTCCCCTGCCGCCGGTCACCGACCCCGCGGTGCGCTCGCGGACCGGCCCGGCGCCGTCGCTGCCCGCCGGGCCCACCGACCCGGCCTTACTCGAGGAGGCGCTCGCCGAGCTTGAGCGCATGGTCGGTCTGGAGCCGGTGAAACGCCAGGTCAAGGCGCTGTCGGCACAGCTGAACATGGCCCGGCTGCGGGCCGGGCAGGGCCTGCCGGTCCAGCCGCCCAAACGGCACTTCGTCTTCTCCGGCCCGTCCGGCACCGGCAAGACCACCGTCGCCCGCATCCTCGGCCGCGTCTTCTACGCCCTCGGCCTGCTCGGCGGCGACCATCTCGTGGAGGCGCAGCGGGCCGACCTGGTCGGCGAGTACCTCGGGCAGACGGCCGTGAAGGCCAACGAACTGATCGACTCCGCGCTCGGCGGCGTGCTCTTCGTCGACGAGGCGTACTCACTGTCCAACTCGGGCTACGGCAAGGGGGACGCCTACGGCGACGAGGCGCTCCAGGTGCTGCTGAAGCGGGCGGAGGACAACCGCGACCATCTCGTGGTGATCCTGGCCGGCTACCCCGAGGGCATGGACCGCCTCCTCGCCGCCAACCCCGGGCTGTCCTCCCGCTTCACCACCCGCGTCGACTTCCCCTCCTACCGGCCCCTCGAACTCACCGAGATCGGCAAGGTGCTCGCCGCGGAGAACGGCGACCTGTGGGACGAGGAGGCCCTCGACGAGCTGCGCTCCATCGCCGGGCACGTGGTGGACCAGGGGTGGATCGACGAGCTGGGCAACGGGCGGTTCCTGCGGACGCTGTACGAGAAGAGCTGCGCGTATCGGGATCTGCGGTTGTCCGTGTATCCAGGGGTGCTGGGGAGGGAGGATCTGGCGACGTTGCGGTTGCCGGATCTGATGCAGGCCTATGGGGAGGTGCTGTCCGGGCGGGGGCCGCAGGATCCGCCCGGACTTTAGGAACTGGCGTAGGGGCTGACGCCGGGCGGGTCCGCAGCCCGGCGGAGCGGGGTGCCGCTCTCTGTGGGACGGGTGCCGCCCCAAGCGGCACGACTGCCCGCAGCTGGGCCTACGTCGCCAGTACCTCCTCGCCCGACCTGGGCTCGGTCAGCCGCACCTCGCGCACCTCCCGATGCGCGGGATCCCGCACCTCCCCCACCAACAGCTCCAGCACATCCTCCAGCGCGACCAGCCCGATCACCTTCCCGGACGCGTCGGCCACCTGGGCCAGATGCGTCGCCGCCCGCCGCATCACCGTCAGCGCGTCGTCCAACGGCAACTCGGACCGCAGCGTCGTCATGGGCCGCCACAACTGCTGCGGCACGGCCCGGTCCGAGTGCTCCAGGTCCAGGACGTCCTTGACGTGCAGGTACCCCATGAACGCACCGTTCTCCGCGGCGACCGGGAACCGGGAGTACCCGGTGCGGGCGGTGAGCTCGACGATGCGGCCGGGGGTGACCGACGGGCTGACCGTCACCAGTGACTCCCGTGTCAGCAGGACGTCCGTCACCGGGCGGGAGCCCAGCTCCAGCGCGTCCTCCAGGCTTTCGGCCTCCTCGGGGTCGAGCAGGCCCGCCTGGCCGGCGTCCTCCACCAGCCGGTTGAGCTGCTCGCTGGTGAAGACGGCCTCGACCTCGTCCCTGGGCTCGACGTGGAAGAGCCGCAGGATGCCCTGGGAGACGGCGCCGAGGGCGGCGGTGATCGGCTTGCAGAAGCGGGCGAACCAGACCAGACCGGGGCTGAGCCACAGCGCGGCCTTCTCGGGGGCCGCCATCGCCAGGTTCTTCGGGACCATCTCGCCGATGACGAGGTGGAAGAAGACCACGGCGGCGAGGGCGATGACGTAGGTGAGCGGGTGGATCATGCCGTGCGGCAGGTGGACCCACTCGAAGACCGGCTCCAGGAGGTGCGCGACGGTCGGTTCGGCGACCGCCCCGAGGGTGAGGGAGCAGATCGTGATGCCGAACTGGGCCGCCGCCATCATCTGCGGCAGCCGTTCCAGGCCGTAGAGGACCTGCCGGGCGCGGGCCGTGCCGAGGGGTTCGATCTGGCTGCGGCGTACGGACACGAGCGCGAACTCGGCGCCGACGAAGAAACCGTTGGCGAGGACCAGAAGTGCGGCGAAGGTCAGTTGGAGCACGCTCATCGGGCTGCCTCCACCACGGCGACGGGAGCCGTTCTCACCAGCCGGACCCGCTCGGCCCGGTAGTGGCCGACCTGGCGTACGGACAGCCGCCAGCCGGGCAGTTCCGCCTTGTCGCCGACGGCCGGGATACGGCCCAGCAGGTCGGCGATCAGACCCGCGACCGTCTCGTACGGACCTTCGGGCACGTCGAGGCCTATGCGCTGGAGGATGTCGACCCGGCAGCTGCCGTCGACGTCCCAGGCGGGCCTGCCGTCCTCCGGCGGCGCGGAGGCCAGCTCGGGCAGGTCGTGTCCGTCGTGCTCGTCGCGGACCTCGCCGACGATCTCCTCGACGATGTCCTCCAGTGTGACGACACCGGCCGTGCCGCCGTACTCGTCGACGACGACCGCGATCGGCTGCTCGCTGCGCAGGCGGCCGAGCAGCGGCCGGACGGGCAGGGTCTCGGGGACGAGCAGCGCCGGGCGGGCGATGCGGCCGACGGGGGTGCGCAGCCGGTCCCGCACGGGCACCGCCAGGGCGTCCTTGAGGTGGACCATGCCGACGACCTCGTCGATCCTCTCCCGGTAGACGGGGAAGCGGGACAGGCCGGTGGCGCGGGTCAGGTTGACCACGTCCTCGGCGGTGGCCGAGGACTGCAGGGCGCTGACCTTCACGCGCGGCGTCATGACGTGCTGCGCGGTCAGCTCGCCCAGCGACAGGGTCCGGACGAAGAGATCCGCCGTGTCCTGTTCCAGGGCGCCGGCCCGGGCCGAGTGGCGGGCGAGGGAGACGAGTTCGCCGGGGGTGCGGGCGGAGGCCAGTTCCTCGGCGGGCTCGAAGCCCAGGGCGCGCACGAGCCGGTTCGCGACGGCGTTGAGACCGGCGATGACCGGCCGGAACAGCCGTGCGAAGACGTGCTGCGGGCCCGCGACGAAGCGCGCGACCTGGAGCGGCCTGGACACCGCCCAGTTCTTGGGCAGGAGCTCGCCGATCACCATCTGCACGGCGGAGGCCAGCAGCATGCCGACGACGACCGTGACACCGGAGACGGCCCCCTCGGGGACGCCGATCGAGGTGAACGGGCCGTGCAGCAGCTCGGCCAGCGCTGGTTCGGCGAGCATGCCGACGACGAGGGACGTGATGGTGATGCCCAGCTGGGTGCCGGAGAGCTGGAAGGACAGCTCCTTGAGCGACTCGACGACGCGCTGGGCGCGCCGGTCGCCCTCGGCGGCGGCCTTCTCGGCCTCCGGCCGCTCGACCGTCACGAGTCCGAACTCGGCCGCCACGAAGAATCCGTTGGCGAGAATCAGCAGGAACGCGGCTGCCAGAAGCAGCAGGGGGATGGTCATGATGCCGCCGCCTCCGCACGGTCGCGGACACGGTCCGCGCTATGTCGGCAGGGGGCGGCGCAGGTACTGCAGGACGATCCGTCCATCGCCGGAGGGGGTCACTCCTCGGTTAGCAGGAGCCTCTGTGCACCGGGCGGGCAACAGAGGCGGAGGCGCATCCGTCGCGCCTCCGCCAACAGATTAATCAAGACACGGCCCGGTGCGGCAGTGGCGACCGCCCTGTGGATCCGACGAGTCAGCCCTGAGGCCGCTCGGGGTTCGCGACGGAACGGGCCTCGACGAGCGCCCGCAGGGCCCGGGCGTCGGCGATGGCGCGCTGCTTGGCCAGGCCGGGCTGGATGCCCAGGGCGGGCAGGCTGGTGCCGTCGCTGAGGTTGAGGAACACCCAGGGGTCGCCGGACCGGAGGGTCACCTGAAGGATTTCGGCCCATTCCAGCCGGCGCTTGTTGGTGAGATTGACCACGGTGACGCCGTCCTCGTCGGCGACGACCTTGGGCCGCGCCAGCAGGAGCAGTACCGCGTCCAGCAGGAGCGCTGTGACGATGAAGCTGAGGCGCTCAGCGGGGCTGAGCTGCTTCAGCAGCATCGCGACGGTCGTGATCACCACGAAGATCGCGACGGCGGCCGTGAGCAGCACCGCGCGGGTGGTGCCCGGCCGGAAGGTGACGGGCAGGGTGGGCAGATCGGACATCAGTGCGCGCCCCTCACAGACGGCAGGCGTGGATGGCCGTGGTCAGGATGGCCCGGGCGCCGATGTCGTACAGGTCGTCCATGATCCGCTGCGCCTCCTTGGCGGGGACCATCGCGCGGACGGCGACCCAGCCCTCGTTGTGCAGCGGGGACACGGTCGGCGACTCCAGACCGGGGGTGAGGGCGACGGCCTTCTCCAGCTGCTCGACGCGGCAGTCGTAGTCCATCATCACGTACGTCCGGGCGACCAGGACGCCCTGGAGGCGGCGCAGGAACTGCTGCACCTTGGGGTCGTCGCCGTCCGCGCCGGTGCGGCGGATCACGACGGCCTCGGACTGCATGATCGGCTCGCCGACGACCTCCAGGCCCGCGTTGCGCAGCGAGGTGCCGGTCTCGACGACGTCGGCGATGACCTGGGCGACGCCGAGCTGGATGGCGGTCTCGACGGCGCCGTCGAGGTGGACGACGGAGGCGTCGATGCCGTGCTCGGCGAGGTGCGCCGCGACGATGCCCTCATAGGAGGTGGCGACGGTCTTGCCCGCGAGGTCCGCCAGGCCGCTGATGGTGCCGGGCTTGCCGGCGTAGCGGAACGTGGAGCGGGCGAAGCCGAGGGCGAGGATCTCCTCCGCGTCGGCGCCGGAGTCGATCAGCAGGTCCCGGCCGGTGAGGCCGATGTCCAGCTGGCCGGAGGCGACGTAGATGGCGATGTCGCGGGGGCGGAGGTAGAAGAACTCGACCTCGTTCGTCGGGTCGACGATCCGCAGCTCCTTGGACTCCCGGCGCTGCTGGTAGCCGGCCTCATGCAGCATCTCCGCCGCAGGGCCTGACAGGGAACCCTTGTTGGGGACGGCGATGCGCAGCATGAGGTCGGCTTCCTTTGCGTGGTGTCGTGCGGGAACGGGGTGCGGCTTACAGGTGGGCGTAGACGTCGTCGAGAGAGATGCCGCGCGCGACCATCATCACCTGGACGTGGTACAGCAGCTGCGAGATCTCCTCGGCGGCCGCCTCCTTGCCCTCGTACTCGGCGGCCATCCACACCTCGGCGGCCTCTTCGACGACCTTCTTGCCGATGGCGTGGACACCCTTCTCGACCAGTTCTGCGGTGCGGGAAGTGGCGGGGTCGCCCTGAGCGGCCTTGTGCTGGAGCTCGGTGAAGAGCTCCTCGAACGTCTTCTTGGACATGGTGACGCTCAGCCTATGCCACAGGTGGCTTTCGTCAGCGCCAGGGTTCGGATACTGAGCGGAGGGTGGCCGCGGTCGCCACCGCCGCCGTCACCGCCTCGTGTCCCTTGTCCTCGTTCGAGCCCTCCAGGCCGGCGCGGTCCAGGGCCTGCTCCTCCGTGTCGCAGGTCAGCACGCCGAAGCCGACGGGCACGCCGGTGTCGACGGAGACCTGGGTGAGGCCATGGGTCACGCCCTGGCACACGTACTCGAAGTGGGGGGTGCCGCCGCGGATGACGACGCCGAGGGCCACGATCGCGTCGTAGCCGCGGCCCGCGAGGACCTTGGCGACCACGGGGAGCTCCCAGCTGCCGGGGACCCTGAGGAGGGTCGGCTCGTCGATGCCGAGGTCGCGCAGGGCGCGCAGGGCGCCGTCGACCAGACCGTCCATCACCTTTTCGTGCCACTGTGCCGCGATGACGGCGACCCTGAGGTCACCCACATTGCGTACGGACAGCTCCGGTGCACCCTTGCCGCTCACGTCTCTCCTCAGAGCCTTCTCGCTGTGCTGACTTGCTGTGCTGTCTTACTGGTTGCCGCAGGCCGGCACGGTGGTCGTGTCGAGCCAGGGCAGGTCGTGGCCCATCCGGTCCCGCTTGGTGCGCAGGTAGCGGAGGTTGTGCTCGCCGGCGCTCACGGGCATCGGCACACGCGCCTTCACCACGATGCCGTGGCGCACGAGCGCGTCGGTCTTGTCGGGGTTGTTGGTCAGCAGGCGCACGCCGCGCACGCCGAGGTCGGCGAGGATCTGCGCTCCGGCGCCGTAGTCGCGGGCGTCGGCGGGCAGGCCGAGTTCGAGGTTGGCGTCGAGGGTGTCGTGGCCCTGCTCCTGGAGTTCGTAGGCGCGCAGCTTGGACATCAGGCCGATGCCGCGGCCCTCGTGTCCGCGCAGGTAGACCACGACTCCCCGGCCCTCGGCCTGGATGCGGGCCAGCGAGGCGTCGAGCTGGGGGCCGCAGTCGCAGCGGGCGGAGCCGAAGACGTCGCCGGTGAGGCATTCGGAGTGGACGCGGACCAGGACGTCGTCGCCGTCGCCGATCTCGCCGTGCACGAGGGCGACGTGCTCGACGCCGTCGACGGTGGAGCGGTAGCCGTAGGCCGTGAAGGTGCCGTGGGCCGTGGGCAGTTGGGTCTTCGCCTCGCGGCGGACGGTGGGTTCGCTGCTGCGGCGGTAGGCGATCAGGTCCTCGATGGAGATGATCGTCAGGCCGTGCTTGCGGGCGAAGGGGATGAGCTCGGGCAGGCGCAGCATGGTGCCGTCCTCGCCGGCGATCTCGACGATCGCGCCGGCCGGACGCAGGCCCGCGAGACGGGCGAGGTCGACGGCGGCCTCGGTGTGGCCGTTGCGGGTGAGGACCCCTCCGGGCCGGGCGCGCAGCGGGAAGATGTGGCCGGGGCGGACGAAGTCGTCGGGCCCGGAGATGCCGTCAGCGAGCAGCTGGAGCGTGGTGGCGCGGTCGGAGGCCGAGATGCCGGTGCTGACGCCGTGCGCGGCGGAGGCGTCGACGGAGACCGTGAACGCGGTCTTCATCGACTCGGTGTTGTCGTCGACCATCTGCGGCAGGCGCAGCCGGTCCAGCTCCTCGCCCTCCATGGGGGCGCAGATCAGGCCGCGGCACTCGCTCATCATGAAGGCGACGATCTCGGGGGTCGCCTTCTCGGCGGCGATGACGAGGTCGCCCTCGTTCTCCCGGTCCTCGTCGTCGACGACCACGACCGGGCGGCCGGCCGCGATGTCGGCGATGGCCTGCTCGACGGGGTCGAGGGCGAAGTCCTCGACGTCGTCGCTGCTGTACAGGATCGGTGCGGCGTTCATGCCGGCGCTCCTTCCAGGGTGGGCCGCGCGGCCTGACGCGAGCGCAGCCACCAGTCGCGCATGCCCCACAGGACGAGTGCGCCGTAGATGACGTAGACGAAGCCGGAGAAGGCGTAGCCGTTGGCGAAGTTGAGGGGCACGCCGACGAGGTCGACGAGCAGCCAGGCGAACCAGAACTCGACCATGCCGCGGGCCTGTGCGTACATGGCGACGATGGTGCCGACGAAGATGTAGGCGTCCGGCCAGGGGTCCCAGGACAGGGTGGGGTACGCCTTGAAGAGCAGCGCCACCGCGACCGTGCCGGCGGCGGCCGCGGCGATCATCGCTCCGCGCTCGCGCCAGGTGGCGAACCGTACGGCGATGTGACCGTCCTCCGCCTGTCCCTTGCCGCGCTGCCACTGCCACCAGCCGTACAGGGCCACGACCATGACGACCGCCTGCTTGCCCGCACTGCCGGTCAGATGACCGAAGAAGGCTCCGAAGAGGATGAGGCCGGCCAGGAACTGCACGGGCCAGGTCCATATGGAGCGCCGCCAGCCGAGGGCGAGGGCGGCCAGGCCGAAGAGGTTGCCGACCATGTCGGACCAGAGGATGTGCTGGTCGAAGAGGACGAACGCCTCGGAGTTCAGCGAGTTCACCGGGTCGCCCCCTGCGCGCGGTCGCCCAGCATCCGCTCGACGTACTTGGCGATGACGTCCACCTCGAGGTTGACCGGGTCGCCGGGCTGCTTGTGGCCGAGCGTGGTCAGGTCGAGAGTGGTGGGGATGAGGCTGACGGTGAAGTAGTCGGGGCCGGCGTCGACGACGGTGAGGCTGATGCCGTCGACGGTGATGGAGCCCTTCTCGACCACGTACCGGGTGAGGTCCGCGGGGAGGGAGATCTTCACGATCTCCCAGTGGTCGGACGGCTTGCGTTCCAGGATCTCGCCGGTGCCGTCCACGTGGCCCTGCACGATGTGCCCGCCGAGGCGTTCGCCGACGGCCATGGGCCGTTCGAGGTTGACGCGGGAGCCGGCCTTGAGCGCGCCGAGGCTGGAGCGGTTGAGCGTCTCGGCCATCACGTCAGCGGTGAACTCGTCGCCCTCGTGGTCGACGACCGTGAGGCAGACGCCGTTCACGGCGATGGAGTCGCCGTGTTTCGCGCCCTGGGTGACGACGGGGCCTCGCAGGCGGAAGCGACAGGCGTCGTCGAGGGTCTCGACGGCGGTGACCTCGCCCAGCTCTTCGACGATTCCGGTGAACACTTCCCGGGTCCTCCTGCCTCTTCGGGCACGGACTCCGGGGCTGTCGATGACGACAGAGGATACGAGCGAGGACACCGGGAACGACGCCGGACGGAGTCCGCCCGGAGGACGGACTTCTTCGGCGGCGCGCATGTATGCCCGCTCGCCGCGCACTGCCTCCCATCCGGACTTTAACCGTCGGTCCAGGAATTTCACCTGGTCAACCGGCCGCTGGAGGCGACCGGGTCGCGGACTGTAACCGCCGGTTCGGACTTTCACCGACCCCGGAGTGCGCTGCTACTGATACATGGCCAGTGTGCCACGCCTGATCGGCGTCCAGACGGGCGAACGGTGTGGGGTGCCTCACAGAACGTGTCGCCACCCTTTCCGAGCGCGACGGGGCGATTCAACTCCCGCGCCTGCGTCCGCCCTTGACCGTCCCGGAGTTGGTACGTACCTATTGACGTTATGGTCTAGTCCTTTCTACGGTCATGTGCAGTTGCGCAGACCGGCCCGGCGGCGGTGACGACGGCCCTTGCCCGCCGTCGGGCCTTCCCACGCCGCACGGACGGTGTTCTGGCAGGGTGAGGCGTATGACCACCACGCTCGCCGACGAGTTCGAGACCCACCGGCCCCGGTTGTTCTCGCTCGCCTACCGGCTGCTGGGCTCCGCGGAGGAGGCGGAGGACGCGGTTCAGGACGCGTTTCTGCGCTTCAGCGGCGCCGACCGCACGGGGATCGAGCAGCCGGCGGCCTGGCTCGCCAAGGTCGTCACCAACCTCTGTCTGAACCGGCTGACCTCCGCCCGGGCCCGGCGCGAGCGGTATGTCGGGACCTGGCTGCCCGAGCCGGTGATCACCGCGGACGGCACGCTCGGCCCGCTGGAGTCGGCCGAGCAGCGGGACGCCGTGTCGATGGCGATGCTGGTGCTGCTGGAGCGGCTCACGCCGGCCGAGCGGGCGGTGTACGTGCTGCGGGAGGCGTTCGGGTACGGGCACCGGGAGATCGCCGGGGTGCTGGATCTGAGCGAGGCCAACTGCCGCCAGCTGTACCGGCGGGCCGTGCGGCGGGTGGGCGAGCCGCGGGCCCGGTTCGAGGCCGCGTCCGAGCGGCAGGAGGAGCTGGTCACGTCGTTCATCACGGCGGCCCGCGACGGCGACCTGGCCGGGCTGGAGAAACTGCTCGCGGCCGACGCCACCTGGTGGAGCGACGGGGGCGGGAAGGTCACCGCGGCCCGGTGGCCGATCGAGGGCGGGCTCAAGGTCGCCCGGTTCCTGGCGGGCGGGGGCCCGACGTACGCGGTGGGCCTGGAGTTCACCGTCACCCAGGTCAACGGCGCCACGGGACTTGCGACCTGGGCGGGCGACACCCTCGTCGGCCTGGCGGCGTTCGAGGTACGCGACGGGCTGGTCGCGGGGGTACGGGYCGTGGTCAMCCCGGRRAAGCTGGCGYYCGCGCGGCGTCAGCTCAGCCGACGGTAGGGCTGCCGGGC
>NZ_NGFN01000700.1 GCF_002148965.1 Streptomyces swartbergensis
GCCGCCGGTCGGCGGCGCGGGCAGGGGGCGCGGGTCGCGGCCGGGTGCGGTCCAGGGCCGGGCGTGCGCGCAGCGGCCGGGCGCGACCCACGACCAGGCGTACGCATCACGGCCAGGCGCGGCCCAGGGCCGGACCTGCACATCGTGATCAATCGCGGTCCTGGTGACGGCGTGTGCGTCGCGGCCGAGCGCGGTGTCGGTGACGGGCCCGGAGAGAACTCCAGTGACGGGCGGCCCGGAGAGCACGTCAGTCATCGCCGGTCCCCCTCGCGTAGTGAGTGCCGGTGTCCGCCGCCACCACGGGACGCATGCGGTCGATCTCGGCTCTGAGGCGGCGGCGGGCCCGGTGCAGCCGCATCGTGGCGGCACGTCTGCCGCAGCCGAGGGCGACCGCGACCTCGTCGATGTCGAGTTCCTCCCAGGCCGTCAGGCGCAGCACCTCCTGGTCGGACGCGGAGAGCCGGGCGAGTGCCTCGTGCACCCAGGCGCCGGGGGTCTCGGTTTCGGGGCCTTCCGCGATGTGCCGTCCGTGGGCGGTGTCGTCGTTGCCGAGCCGGTCGACGAGCCGGCGGCGGCGTCCGTGGCCGCGTACCGCGTTGGCCAGGCAGTTGCGTGCCACGCCATACAGCCAGGGCAGCGGGGAGGAGGGCAGGTCGGCCCGGCGCCGCCAGGCGACCATGAACACCTCCGCCACCACTTCCTCCACCTCGCCGGCCCGCCCGTCCAGTCGCCGCGCGACATAGCGGCTGACCGCCCAGTAGTGCTCGCGATAGGCAGCGGCGAAGTTCTCGTCGTTGCTCATGTCCCGTTCGTGTCCGGCACCTTGCCGATCGTCACACCCGTTTCCGTGATTCTCGTCGCGTCAGGAAAGTGTGACGTCAGGGCGGGGCGCGGACACAGGCGGGGCATGAGGCACCTGAAGTGGCTGACGACCACGGATCACAAGACGATCGGCACGCTGTACCTGGTGACGTCGTTCGCGTTCTTCGTCATCGGTGGCGTGATGGCGCTGTTCATGCGCGCCGAGCTCGCCCGGCCTGGTCTGCAGATCATGTCGAACGAGCAGTTCAACCAGGCGTTCACGATGCACGGCACGATCATGCTGCTGATGTTCGCGACGCCGCTGTTCGCCGGCTTCGCGAACTGGATCATGCCGCTCCAGATCGGCGCGCCGGACGTGGCGTTCCCCCGGCTGAACATGTTCGCCTACTGGCTGTACCTGTTCGGCTCGCTCATCGCCGTCGGGGGCTTCCTCACGCCGCAGGGCGCGGCCGACTTCGGCTGGTTCGCCTACAGCCCGCTGTCGGACGCGGTCCGCTCGCCGGGCATCGGCGCCGACATGTGGATCATGGGTCTGGCC
>NZ_NGFN01000701.1 GCF_002148965.1 Streptomyces swartbergensis
GGGCGGGCGTGGCCGGGGCTGGCGTTTCGGGGGCGGCAGCGGCGGTCTGCGGTGCCGTCGTCTGGGGTTCCTGCGCGGCTGCTTCGGCGTCGGTTGCCTCGGGGGCCTGGGCGATCGGCTCGGCAGCTTGGGCTTGCGCGGCGGCCTCGTCGCCACGGGCCTCCGGCTCCTGCGCGACGGACTCGGTCGCGGGCGCGCCCGGTGCGGCAGCCTCGGGGCCAGCCTCCGCCGCCGGGGCCTGGGCAGCGGCGTCGGGGGCCACCGGGTCCGGTGCTTGGGCAGCGGGAGGTACCGCTGCCTCCGCCTCGGGCGGAGCCGCGGCAGCATGCTCGGGCGCTGCGGCAGCCTCCGGGCACGCGACCGCCTCGGGCACCGGTGCGGCCTCCGGGACGGGAGCGGGCGCCACGTCCTGCTCCGCAGCGGCCGCCGGGGCCTGCTCACCACCGTCGGATTCGCCCGCGGCACCCGGCCCGGGCACCTCGGGAGAACCATCGGCCGGTGCCGGCTCGCCCGCCTGACCGGAACCGTCCACGACCGGCCCCGGCGTCTCCCCCGGAACCGGTCCCGAAGCGGGCACCGCAGCGGCTTCGGCGGGAGTCACCTGGCCGGCGTCCGGATCGACGGCCGCGTCAGCGGGGTCACCCCCGACGCCGGGGTCCTGGGCGGCAGCACCCGGCTCCGGCTCGGTGGCGGCCTCTTGGTCAGCGGCGGGGCCGCCCACGCCGGCCGGGTCGCCTTCAACCGGCGCGCCCTGCGCGGCAGCGCCCTGCTCCGGCTCGGTGGCGGCCGCCTGGTCAGCGGCGGGGCCGGCGCCCACACCAGCCTGCTCGACCGCAACCGCCGCGCCCTGCACGGACTCGGCCGCGGGCACCTGCTCACCATCCGGGCCGACGCCCGCACCAGCCGGTTCACCAGCAACCCCGGGCTCAGCGGCGGCCACCTGCTCACCGGCAGGGCCGATGCCCACCCCAGCGGGGTCACCCGCAGCCACCGCACCCTGCGCGGGGACGGCCTGTTCCGGCTCGCCGGCAGCCACCTGGTCACCGGCGGGCTCACCCGGCGCCGCCGTACTCTGCGCGGGCTGCTCGGCGTAGGCGGCCTGCGCGGGCTCGCCCGGCGCCGCCGCATCCGGCGCGGGCTGCGCGGCGTAGGCACCCTGCGCGGCCCCGGCCGGGGCCGTCGCTGCCGCGTGGGCCGGTTCCGGGGCCGTCACCGCCACGTTGGCCGGTTCCGGGGCGACGCGGGGTGCGACGGCCTGGGCCGTGCCCGTCGGCTCTGTTGACGGAACAACCGTTTCCGCAGGCGCCGCCCCGCGTCGCCCCGGAACCGGCCAACGTGGCGGTGACGGCCCCGGAAC
>NZ_NGFN01000702.1 GCF_002148965.1 Streptomyces swartbergensis
GCCCCCCACCAGTCGGCCCCCCGCCAGTACAGCTCGTTGTGCAGACACCGCCCCGCCGGCGACGTGGCCCAGTTGGACACCTCGTACCACTCGAAGCCCGCGCCCGAGAGAACCTCGTCCGCGATCAGATACCGGTCGGCATGCACATCGTCGTCGGTCATCGGCACCTCACCCCGGCGGATCCGACGAGCCAGCTGCGTGCCCTCCTCGACGATCAGGGCGTAGGCACTGACATGGTCCGGCCCGGCCCCGATCACCGCGTCCAGCGACGCGCGCCAGTCGTCGTCGCTCTCTCCCGGCGTGCCATAGATCAGGTCGAGGTTCACATGCTCGAACCCGGCCGCCCGGGCCTCCGCAACACATGCCTCGGGCCGCCCCGGCGTATGCGTGCGGTCCAGCACCTTCAGCACATGCTGCCGCGCACTCTGCATCCCGAAGGAGATCCGGTTGAAGCCCCCCTCCCGCAGGGCCGCCAGATACTCCGGATCCACCGACTCCGGGTTCGCCTCGGTCGTGACCTCGGCGTCCTCCGCGAGCCCGAACTCGTCGCGGACGGCCGCGAGCATCCGCACCAGGTCACCGGCGTCGAGCAGGGTCGGCGTACCCCCGCCCACGAACACCGTACGAACGGGCCGCGGGTCGTCACCCAGCACCTTCCGCGCCAGCCGGACCTCGTCGACCAGCGTCTCGGCGTAGTTGTCCCGCGAGGCGAGCACGCCACCGGTGCCGCGCAGCTCGGTCGCCGTGTAGGTGTTGAAGTCGCAGTAGCCGCAGCGGGTCGCGCAGTAGGGAACGTGCAGGTAGAACCCGAGCGGGCGGTCGGCGGCCCCGGCGAGCGCGGACGCGGGCAGCGCGCCGTCGTCGGGGACGGGCTCGCCGTCGGGGAGTGCGGAAGGCATACGTTCCATTGTCCAGCACCCGGGCGGTCACTCCGCCTGGAGGACCAGCAGCGCCAGATCGTCCGCCGGGGGCCGCGCCCCGAACTCGTGCACGAGCCGCCTGATCCGCTCGGCTATCAGCTCGGCGTCCAGCCCCGCGCACCCGGCCAGCGCCGCCGCGAGCCCGTCCCCGTCGTCGAACTGGCGGGACCCGGAGCGGCGCTCGGTCACACCGTCGGTGACGCACAGCAGCGTGTCGCCGGAGCGCAGCTCGAAGGTCTCACTGGTGTACGTGGCGTCCTCGACGACGCCCAGGAGGGTCTGGGGCTGTGCGGCCGTGTGGACCTCGCCGCCCGTCCCGAGGATCAGGGGCAGCGGGTGCCCGGCGGAGGCGACGGTGCAGCGGACGCCGCCGTCGAAGGGGACCAGCTCGCCGTACAGCAGGGACAGGAAGCGCGTCTGGGGGCCGTCGC
>NZ_NGFN01000703.1 GCF_002148965.1 Streptomyces swartbergensis
GCCTTCAGGTCGGTCGTGGGGTCCGCTGTGTTCGACCTGAGAGGGACGTAACGGGCTTGTCGATGGCGCTGGTGTCGTGGTTCGCGGTGAGGCGCAGGTGGGCGGTGATCTGTTTTCCCACGGTGCGGAATCCGATGACGACGGTGTCGCTGACCGTGTGCACCAGATGGAGTCCGTGGCCGCCGACGCGGTGCCGGTCGCCCTTGTGCACGACCGGTTCGTCGGGGGAGGTGTCCCACACGGTGATCGCCAGTGCGTCGTAAGAGAGTTGCAGGATCAGCCCGCACGGGCCGGGGGCGTGCCGGATGGCGTTGGTGACGAGCTCGCTGACGGCCAGTTYGGCGTCCATGGCCAGCACGGCTGGTACGGGCGCGCGGCCGGTCAGCGGGACGCGGGCGAGAAAGGCGCGCAGAGTGCGGCGCGCGTCAGCGGCGCTGGCCGCGCCGTTGTCCCAGGCCGCGTCGGAGCGCAGCGTGGCGTGCTCACCCATGCCCTGCTCGTCTGCCGCCTGATTCCTAAGCGGGGTGACCATGTAGGGCTCTTTCGCTGTGTGCGCCGCGCTTGAGCGGCTTTCCGCCCTGCGCGTACCCGGGCGCCGACCGTGTACTCCGGGGCAGGCTCCCGGCGACCGCCATTGGAGTGTGCCGAAGTGGTGCTGGATGCAGGCTGAGGCCGGGCGGGGGTGCATCCGCAGCAGAGGCCCGGAGCGGGTGCACAGCCGTCGTCCTCACCTTGTGAGGACGGCGACTCTCGCCTGTTGCATAAGCGAGCCCCTGGCGTAAGGCAGGCACCAGGGCTGGGCCAGGCAGCTGGGCTCTCGCGTCCGTCCACGCTCTCATCCCCCAGCGCCTGCGTACAGAAGCTCGCTGTACGGACGCCAGTGCGGGGCTGCGGAGCCGGACCGTTGACTTGCGGTCGCGCGGCCGGAACCCTGACGAGGTGAACTTTGCCCCCGGAAAACGGCCTCAGGAGCGGTTGCGCGTATCCAGCACAGCGGTGGCTGGCCGCACGGTTGTGACGGTGGTGGGCGAGATAGATCACGAGACGGCGGGTCGGCTCGGTGATGATCTGAAGGCCGCTGTGCTCAGCGGTGCGAGGCGTGTCGAGGTAGATTTCAGCCGGGTGGGCTTTTGCGACTGCGCCGGGCTGAACGTCCTGCTGGCAGCCCGCATCCACTGCCAAGGCCTGGGGGTGGGTTTCTCTGTATCCGGGCCGGTGGCTCCTGCCGTGGCGCGGCTGTTCCGGTTGGCGGATACGGACGCACTGCTACTGGTGTCGCAAGCGGCGTGATCTGCACGGGGAAGCAGGGTTTGTTCCGGCGAACGGCCGGCGCTGGGGGCGTAA
>NZ_NGFN01000704.1 GCF_002148965.1 Streptomyces swartbergensis
GCGTGGGGGTGGGGGACGGGCGGTGGCCGTCCGCACCCGGGGTTTTGCCGGCGTCCTTGGAGGGAGTCGCGAAGGAGATCAGACCGCCCGGGGCCGAGCTGCCGAGGGTGGTCGGCTCCGCCGCCTCGCGGGCCGGAACGCCGGACTCGTTCTCCAGCACGGTGACGGCCGTGACGCAGGCGGTGATCGTGGCCAGGGCGAGGGCGCCTGCCAGCCAGAGCCGTCGGGTTCCCGGTGCCCGGGTGGTGTCCGGGGCCCAGCCGCTCTCCCACGGGCGGTCCAGTGGGGGCCGGGACTTGTCTTTCGGCATGCTCTGTTTCCTCCGGCGGGCGCCCTTGACGGCGGTGCAGTTGTGGTCGCCCGGTGTGTGATCGGTGACACCGTAGTGGACCAGGGGGATCACTGGGAGGTCTTTGTTGAAAGCGATATCTCTTGCCTCGCTGCGTACGGGTGTACAGGTCATGTGTACGCTCGTACACATGGGTTATCTGCTGCTGGCCGCGGCCATCGCCGCCGAGGTGGGCGCGACCACCGCCATGAAGTACAGCGACGGCTTCAGCCGACTCGGGCCCTCGCTGCTCACGCTCCTCGGCTATCTCGTCTCCTTCGCGCTGCTCGCGCAGACGCTGAAGACCGTCTCGGTCGGAACGGCCTACGCGATCTGGGCAGGCGTCGGCACCGCGGCCATCGCGACGATCGGGATCGTCTACCTGGGGGAGGGGATGACCGTCACCAAGGCCGCCGGGATCGCCCTGATCATCATCGGTGTCGTGGTGCTTAACCTGGGAGGTGCCCACTGATGCCCCGGCGCTACGACCCCGAGCGGCGGCAGCGGATCATCGACGCGGCGATCCGGGTCGTCGGGGCGAAGGGCATCGCCGGGCTGAGCCATCGCACCGCCGCCGCGGAAGCCGATGTGCCGCTCGGCTCGACGACGTACCACTTCAAGACCCTCGACGAACTGCTGGTCGCCGCCCTGCGGCAGGCCAACGAGGGCTTCGCCAAAGTCGTCGCCGGGCGCGGCGCGCTGGAGGATCCCCGGACCGATCTGGCCGCCGAACTCGCCGCGTGGATGGGGGAGTGGCTCGCGGGTGACCGCACGGGCGTCGAGCTGGAGTACGAGCTCTACCTCGCCGCCCTGCGCCGGCCCGCCCTGCGGCCCGTCGCCGCCGAGTGGGCCGAGGGACTCGCCGAGCTGCTGTCCCGGCGTACGGATCCCGTGACCGCGCGGGCGCTGGTGGCGGTCGTCGACGGCATCTGTCTCCAGGTGCTGCTGACCGGGGTGCCGTACGACGAGGCGTACGCCCGGGAGGTGCTGGGGCGGGTGGTGGCG
>NZ_NGFN01000705.1 GCF_002148965.1 Streptomyces swartbergensis
GCAGCGGGGTGCTTGGTCCGCTCACCGAGGTGACCCGACGGCTCGGGGCCGTGGCCGGACGCCCCGGAGGGCTCCGGGCCGTGGTGGTCCGTGAAGGCGTACGGCTCCGGGCGGTGGTCGGTGAAGTCGGACTGATCCGAGCCGTGGCCGGGCACGTCGTGCGGATCCGACCCGGGATCGGCGAAGGCGGACTGGTCCGACCCGTGGTCCGTGAAGCCCTGCGGGTCCGACCCGTGGTCCGTGAAGCCCTGCGGGTCCGAGCCGTGGTCCGTGAAGCCCTGCGGGTCCGAGCCGTGGTCGGTGAAGGCAGACGGCTCCGCGCGGTGGTCCGAGAAGACGGACGACTCCGAGCCGTGGTCCGTGAAGCCGTACGGATCCGGGCCGTGGCCTGGTACGCCGTGCGGATCCGACCCGTGGTCGGTGATAGCCGGCCGCTCCTGCCCATGGTCGGCACCGTCGGACGGCTGAGGTGCGTGACCGGCGCCGGGCATCTGCGGCCCATGGCCACCGAATCCCTGCGGCTCCGGCCCATGACCCATGTGTCCGGTGCCGTCGGTCTCCCCCGGGGCATGACCAGCCGCCGGGTCCGCCTCCTGCGGCATGGGCCCGGCAGGCGGCCGCTCCGGGGCGTGGGCGCGCTGTGCGGCCGGATCCGGTGCGTACCCGGAGGCCGGTCCGGCAGCCGGCGGCTGCCCGTGTCCGTGCCCGCCGTCCTGCTCGTGCTCGTGCGGATAACCCGGCGCGGCTTGTTCCCGCGCCGCCGTGTCCTGCGGGGCCTGCTGCCCCCACGGCCGGCCCGCCGCCTGTGTCGCCCACGGCGCGGCCGCACCGCCCGGCAGCGTGGGCGGTGGGGTGCCGCCCCACTGCTCGACCAGCGAGGACGTGGTGAACTCGCCCGACTCGTCCGGAAGGTCACCCCCGGCGACGGGGATGGACCACTGCCCGGTCACGTCATGGCCGGGCGCGGATTCCGCCGCCGCCTCGTCGAAGTTCCACTGCCCGGTGGCTGCCGGGTTGTACGTGAAGCGGTCGTCCCCGCCGTGCCGCGCCGCCCCCGCGCCGTACGGCGTGCCGGATCCGTACGGCGCCTCCGTGCCGTACGTCCGCTCCCCCGTGTCGTGCCCCGGCTGCTGGTGACCGCCGTGCTCGTGGCCCTGCCGGTGGGCGTGCGGGTCGTGCCACTGGGCGCCGTCGACGGGCGCGCCGGGGACCGGCCACGCGCCCGGAGCCGCCGGGTCGGTTCCGGCGGTCGTGGCGGGGTCGGCCGTTATCTGCGGCGGTACGTAGCCGTGGCCGGGCGCGGCGAGGGGACTGTCGGCGGCC
>NZ_NGFN01000706.1 GCF_002148965.1 Streptomyces swartbergensis
GGGGAGGAAGGTCCTTGTCGGCCGCGGACAGATCGGGGAGTGCGTCGTCGTCCGCCGGCGGCCGGGCCGGCCGTTCGGCGCCGGCGTCCTGTGGGCGGGCCTTCTCCACGGCCGGGGCCGGCGCCTCGGGAGCCGCGCTGCCGGGACCTTCGTACCGGCTCCGGTGGGCGGCCAGCCATACCGCGTCGGCGAACTCCTGCCAGCGGGGGACGAAGTGATCGGGAGCGGCCGGGACCCGGTCTCCGGGCTCGCTCGCGCGCGCGAGCGGCTCGGGGGACACCGAAGGAGGCGGCGACGATCCCGATGCGGGATCCCCGTCGCCCGGTCCGGATGCGCGCTCCCGGGTCATCAGCGGCCCTTCGCGAGGTCGCGGAGCAGCAGTTCGACGAGCTTACGCCCGTCACCGTCAGCCTGGAAACCACCCGCAGTAGTCATCTGGACAGCGTTGAGCAACTGGTCGAGGGAGTGGACGCCGCCCGCCTGGACCCGCTGAACGAACAGGTCGACGAGGTCTTCGGTGCCTCGCGGCCTGAGCCCCAAGTGCCCTTCGACCATGGCCAGTAGTTGCTCCCGGGTCGGGGTGTGCATCTCCATCGGCAGACAGCGGCGGCGGAAGGCGGCGGGAAACTCCCGCTCCCCATTGCTGGTGATCACCACGACCGGGAACTCCCGGCACTCGACGCGTCCGTCGCGCACCACGGCCCGGCCCCCCGGATCGCTGGTGTGCACGCTCGCGGCCTCGGCGGCGTCGCGCACCAGCTCCGGAACCTCATAACTTCCATTCTCCAGAACGTGCAACAGGTCGTTCGGCAGGTCGATGTCGCTCTTGTCGAGTTCGTCGACGAGAAGCACCCGGGGCCGTTCGTAGGGCAGCAGGGCGGTTCCCAACGGTCCCAGTGTAATGAACTCGCCTATAACCGGCGCAAGTTGACGATCTCTTGACACGGTCGCGTGGTTGACGGTCTGTTCGTCGTCTTCGAACACCGGCTCCGCCCGGGCCGTGTCGCGCAGCCCCGCCTGCCAGGCGGCGATGGCCTGGGCGCGGCCCATGGCGTCGTGGACGTACAGGCCGTCGCGCAGGCTCGTACGGCTCACGATGTTCCATTCGAGTACCCGGCCGAGCCCCAGCTCACGCGAGATCAGGTAGGCGAGCGTCGACTTGCCGACGCCGGGCGGGCCGGTGATCAGCAGCGGGCGGCGCAGCAGCAGGGCGGCGTTGACCGTCTCGATCTGTTCCTCGTCGAGCTGGGGGGTGAGGCCGCCGGGGCCCAGGCGGCGCAGCGCCGCCTCGGCGTCGTCCGGGGGCGGGGGCTGCGCC
>NZ_NGFN01000707.1 GCF_002148965.1 Streptomyces swartbergensis
GCAGGGTCCCGGGGCGCGCGGGGGTTCCGGTGCGCCGAGCGGGCCGGTCCCGCCGCTGCCGGGGCTCACTCCGCCACCGCATGCCAATCCTTCCGGTGGGGCATCGTCCATTCCGAGGCAGGGCCAGAGGCAGGCCTCCGGCTCGGCTCCGGCACCGGCTCCTTCTTCGGCGCCGTCTCCGGCTCCAGGGGCGCCTTTCACGCCGCCCGCGCCGTCGCCTGCTCCGGGCGCTCCGTTCACGCCTCCCGCGCCTCCCGCGCCTCCCGCGCCCTCGCCGGGTACGCCCTTCGCGCCGCCCGCGCCTGCTGCCGGGGGGTCGCCTGCCGGAGGGCCGGCTGCCGTGCCCCGGCTTCCCGTGGGGTTCGAGCCGCAGGGGGCGCAGTCCCCTGCGGCTCAGTCCCCGGGGGCTCAGCCGCCGGAGCGGACCGAAGCGCCCGCGGCGGATCCGGCCTCTCCTACGGCCATGCCGAACATCCCCGTCGGCGGGTATCAGGCGCGGTGGGCGCCGGCCGCTCCGACAGAGGCTCCGGCCACTCCGGCCACTCCGGCCACGCCCCCGGCTGCGGCTGCTCCGGCTGCTCCGGCTGCCGATGACGCGGAGCCGGAGAACGGTGATCTGGAGAGCGGTGCCACGATGCGGTTCTCCGCCGTTGCCCTGCAGCGGGAGATCGCGGAGCGTGCCGCCGAGGTCCAGGTCGAAGACAGGAGCAGGGACGAAGACAGCGCGGTCGCTTCCGGCCCGGCTGACGAGGCCGAGCCGGGCGAGGAGTCCGGCGGTGACGTCGAGGGCGCTCCGACCGACGCCGACGAGGACGTCTCCTCCGACACGGCGGCCGCAGTCGATGTGGCTGACGTGGTCGGCCCGGACGGTCCCGCTTCCGACGATGCCGACAGCGGGGACGCGGAACCCGCGGTGACCGCACCGGAGGAGGCAGCTCCCGAGGACGCCGCTCCGGAGGCAGAGGCGGAGACGGACGAGGCCGGGCCTCAGGAAGCCGGGCCTGAGGACTCCGGGCCTGAGGATTCCGTGCCTGCGGATGCGGACGCGGTGGACGCGGTGACTGCCGATGAGGGGCCGGATGCAGTGCCCGCGGACGAGGTCCCGGCCGCTCCCGAGCCGGCCGACGCACAGCCCGACGACGCCTCGCCCGACGACGCACAGGCCGACGACGCCTCGCCCCCCGACGCCCCGCCTGCCGACGCACGGACCGTGGGCTCCGAGCCCGCCGACTCGGTGCCCGCCGACGCTGCTCCCGAGGACAGCGGTCCGCAGGACGCCGCCGTGCCGGATGCGTCCGACGCACAGCCCGCCTGGAC
>NZ_NGFN01000708.1 GCF_002148965.1 Streptomyces swartbergensis
CCCCATGGCGGCGATGAGAAGCCCGGAGACGATCTGGCTTCCGATGTCGTGAATGACGAAATTCCACAGGTCCCACTGCCCTGACAAGACGTTCTCCCAAGTCCCGTGCTGAACGCGGTCGTTGGGGCCAGAATCCCGGTCTCGATCGGGTGTGCGCCAGGGGCGCACACCCCGGTGATCTGCGACTTTTCAAGATCAAACGAATGGGTGGTTGAGGCTCGGTAGCATGCGCTTCCGCAGCGGCCTCGGGTGCGCGGCAAGAGGAGAGCATGCAGCAGGAGGACGGATGGACGCCTTGAGCGCCTACACAAGCGAACTGAGAAAAGTTTTCGCAGAGTTATCGCTCACCCAGGCGGCGTTCGCGGCCCGTGACGATGTTCCCTGGGAGCGCACACGGGTTAATCGTTTCCTGTCCGGGAAAGACAACACCATCGCTTCCAGGAGTTTCATCGACTGCCTGGCCAATGTCGGTTCCCAACTGGGCAAACCCTTAAGTGCCGACAGGCGCGAGCACCTGCTTGCTCTTCGGCGGGCGGCGCTGCGTGAGCGGGCGACAGCTGTGGGGCTGCTCGAAGTGATCGACGAAGAATTTCACCTGGTGCGGGTGCAGATGTCGAACTCACGTGAGGAGATCGAGGTCTACCGGCACATCAAGGATTCCCTGCTGGTTGAAGTGCGTGAGTACCGGTGTCTCTTGGAGGACATGGAAGCGCGCAACGCCGAGCAGCACCAGGCCCTCCAGGTTGCAGCCCTCTACCTCTCGGCTGCCGAGAGCCGACTGCAGCATGCGGAGCAGCAGCGCGAGACGCTCCTGGCCGTAATCGACCACCTGCAGGACCACCTCCGAGAAGTGCGCCGCTCAGCCCAAGCGTGGGACGGCCTGTCGCAGCACGCGGGCTGGTTCGTCCCCCTGGCCACCGGCGTCCTACTCAGCTCCCTCACATGGTCGACCGCAGGCCTGGGATTCGTCGCCTTCGCCACCTCCGGAGGCCTCGGCTCTCCCATCAGCCGCTCCACTGAGAACTCGGTGACCAACGACTACCACTCCGGCACGATGATGGGCCCCTACACCGTGGGTTCCTTCCACGGGAGCAGCACCACGGTCAGCACGACACAGTCCACCCACATCGACTTCGTGGCGATCCTCGGCTGGGCGCTCTTCACATTCAGTGCGGTCATGCTCGCCACCCACCACCTGTGGGTGTGGCCGGTCATCGTGGCGTATGTCGTCTTCGAAGTCCTCAGCCGCGCGCGCCTGGGGCCACCGCAGGCACGCTACGTGCTGCGCACCCTCACCGGCATCGTCCCAGGCTCTCT
>NZ_NGFN01000709.1 GCF_002148965.1 Streptomyces swartbergensis
GGAGAAGACCCCGGCGTCCCGCCAGACGCGAAAGCGCCCGTAGACGGTCGCCCACGGTCCGAACTCGGAGGGCATCTCGCGCCACTGGGCGCTGGACCGAAACCGCCAGATCACCCCCTCGAACTGCTCCCGCAGCCGCTCGGGGTACGGACCGTACTCGCCTATCGGCAGGTACGGCTCGATGAACTCCCACTGCTCGTCTGTGAGTTGCCTACGTGTCACACCCAGCGTCCTACCGCATCCCGCCCCCGCACGGGGCCAGAACCCGAGATTGATCACGACCTCACACACGCCCTAGAGGGTCGGTGGCGGCTCACAGGCCGGTGACGGCCTGTCCGGTGAGGGCTTGGGCGATCTGCCAGAGCTGACCGCCGCGGGACGCCTTGACGAGTACAACGTCATTGGGGCGGAGGATGGAATCGAGGTAGGCGGCGGCAGTGGCGTTGTCGCCCACCAGGGCAATCTCTGGGACACCTGCCGCGCCCGCCGCAAGGGCGAGCTGCTTGGCGAGGTCTCCGCCGACTGCCACGACGAGATCGACACCGCTCTCGGCCGCGAAGCGGCCGATTTCGCGGTGTGCTTCCACTGCCTCGTCGCCCAGTTCCAGCATCTCTCCGAGTACGGCGATCCTCCTGCCGTCTGCGGCTTCGGTCGTTTCGCCGCCGGCCTCGGTCAACAAGATTCTCCGTTGGGGGTCAGGGGCGCGAAGGTGATCGCGCGGCCGGTGTAGGAACGGGACAGGCGGCTGAGCGTGACTCGATCGTGCGTCTGGCCCCACGCCGACGGGTCTCGGAAGAGGATCGCCGGGTCAAGTCCGTCTTCGTAGCCGCGAAGGATGACGAGGTGGCCACCTGATCGGCCGTCGTCGGGGAACTGCTCGGTCACGGACACGATGAGCGGGGCATCATCGAGGCGGCCGAACAGTCCTTCCACGGGCACGGGATCTGCGACAGCTGGCACTCCCAGGTCGGTCGCCAGGCTCGCGATCCCCGCGTGAAGTGCTCCACGCGGGGTCAGAACCTCGTGCTTGACCGCGAGTTTTAGGAGTTCAGGCACCGTGGGAGCCTCACGCCCGTAGGCGAGAAGGATCATCCTCAGCGACGCCAGACCGCACGCCCGGTTGGACCATTCGATCCGGTCTCCAAATGCCCATCCGCCATGTAGATCCCACTCGGCGGGGGCGATGAGCTGTCGGCACATGGGGACATCGTGGACGCGCGGCACAGCGGCAGGCTCCTACGGCGAGACGGCAGCCTCCCGCGTCAGTGTGGTGCTGGAGAAGGCGGGAGGGGGCAGGGGGACATCGTAT
>NZ_NGFN01000071.1 GCF_002148965.1 Streptomyces swartbergensis
GTCTGGGCCTCGGGAGGTGCTGCGGCGCTCCGTGCGTATGAAACTCCGAGATTTGGGGGCATGGCGCCCCCTGGGCTGCCCGTAGGGGTGCGGGCAGGGGTCGGGGTGGCTGATTTGATGGCGCGGCGGGTGGGCGCCGCATGGCGCCTCTCAGCCCCTCGACCCCAATCAACGTTTGATGAATACGCAGGTCAAAGCGCCAAAAGCGTTACACCTGCGGTATCATAGAGGCATGCCGACCCCGACCTGCGAGCACTGCCCCGCCCCGCTGCCGATCACGGCGCGGCGCCACGCGAGGTACTGCTCGACGCGCTGCCGCGTGGCGGCGCATCGCGCGCGGCGCCGCACGCTGCCGGACGAGCTCACGAGCCGGCCGCGTTGGGTACGGCGCACCGCGGCGAAGGTTCCGGTCACGGTCGACGGCGCCGCGGCGAGCAGCACCGACCCCGAGACGTGGTCGCGGTACAGCGACGCCGCGGCGAGCCGGGTCGGCGCCGGGTTCGGGTTCGTCCTCAACGGCGACGGGGTCGTGTGTCTCGACCTCGACCACTGCCTCTACGGCGACCGGGTCGCCCCGTGGGCGCAGCGCATCCTCGACGCCGCCGGCCCGACATGGGTCGAGCGGTCGGTGTCCGGCGACGGGCTGCACGTCTGGGGGTACGGCGAGCTGCCGCACGGCCGACGGGTGTCGGTCGGGACCGGGACGGTCGAGCTGTACGGCACGGGCCGATACATCGCGGTCACGGGCGACACGTGGGGCGACACGCCCCGCCGGCTCGGCGATCTGTCGGCCGTCATTCACGCGTTGCTGTAGCGCCGCCCGACACGGGCGCGCTGCGGCGCACCCGACACGGGAGGTACAGCCATGGCGCGACTGCGCATTGTCGAGCTGCCGGCGCAGCACAACGGCGACGAGATGACGACACCGTTCGTCGTTGTCCTCGACCAGATCGGGGAGTTCTCGCCGTTCAACTCGAGCGCCGGCGTCGAGAGCTTCGGCGCGACTGCCCGCGCTTGGGGTGCTCGGGGGGCGCTCGTCACGACGGACACGGTCGAGCTCGCCGACGAGCTGCCGGTCGCCGAGCCGTTCGATCTCGTCGCCGAGGGCGGTCACCGGTTCGTCGCCGTCCCGAAGCACGACGGCGCGCTGCGCTGCTCGGTCTGCGGGATCACCCGGGTCGACTGGGTGACCCGCCGGGACGTGCCGACGTGTGAGTCGGTGCTGCGTACGAAGGGGCTCGGCTGATGGCTGTCACGGGGCGCAAGCCGAAGGACGGACCGAAGCGCAACCGGGTCGCCGCGGTGCACGACTGGACGACGGTTGTCGACCAGCCGTACGACGGGCCGCGGCCGACGCTGCCGGAAGCTCGCCGGGTCGAGTGGACCGACCGCGAGCTCGGCCGGCAGTCGGACATGCAGCCGTTGCAGTCGATCACGGGGCAGTGGTGGGACAGGGTCGCTTCGATGCCGCACTGTGTGCTCTGGTCGGATGCTGATTGGCAGTACGCGGTGACGACGGCACTTGTCGCCGATGCGGTGTTCGCCGGCGACGTCCGGCTCGCGGGCGAGCTGCGGCAGCGCGAGCGGGTGCTCGGCACGACGCTCGACGCCCGGCGGGATCTCCGCATCCGGTATGTCCCGGCCGAGGACGGCGACCAGGACGACGAGCAGCCGGCCGCCCGGACCGCGGCCGCGGCTGCGGCTCGGCCCGTGACCCGGCTCGACGAGCGCCGGCGTCGGCTGACAGCCGATGCCCCGTGAGCTTGTACGCGCCCCGCAGCATGACCGGCAGCGCTCGCTAGGGTGGCTCGCCCTCGCGTGGAAGGAGCACTTCTGCGTTCATGGGCCCGGCGACATTCAGGGTCGGCCGCTCGACCCGGACGCGCCCGACGGCGTGCCCCTCGACGACGAGCTCGCCGCTCTCACGGTCGACGCTTACGCCCTCGACGGGTCCGGGCGCCGGCTGTACGACTCGGCGTTTTTCAGCCGGGCGAAGGGGCGCGACAAGTCGGGGACCGCCGGGCGGTTCGTGCTCTTCGAGGCGTTCGGCCCGTGCCGATGGGCTGGTTGGGCCGAGGGCGGCGAGGTCTACGAGTGGCGCGACTTCCGTTACGTCTATCAGCCGGGCGAACCGATGGGGCGCCCGGTCACCTATCCGTTCATTCGGTGTCTGGCGACCGAGGAGTCGCAGGCCGGCAACACGTACGACAACGTGTTGTTCAACCTCACCGATGGGCCGCTCGGCGAGGACTTGCCCGGGGACGCCGCGGGCGTGACCCGGATCATCCTTCCCGACGGCGGCGAGATCGTCCCGTCGACGGCGTCGAACGCAGCGAAGGACGGCGGTAAAGAGTCGTTCGTCGTGTTCGACGAGACTCACTTGTACGTGCTGCCCGAGCTGCGGCGCATGTACGACACGGTGCGCCGGAACCTGGGCAAGCGGAAGGATGCCGCGCCCTGGTCGCTCGAGACGTCGACCATGTACGCGCCCGGCGAGGGCAGCGTCGCCGAAGAGACACACACGTACGCGAAGCTCATCCGCGAGGGCAAGACGCGCACGGCCCGGCTGCTCTTCGATCACCGGTCCGGGCCCGAGGGCGTCGACCTCACGGACGAAGCCGCGGTGCGGGCAGCGCTCGCCGAGGCGTACGGCGACTTCGCCGCGGTGATGGATCTCGACCGACTCGTTAACGAGATCTTCGACCCGCGCAACTCGCCGAGCGACTCGCGCCGGTACTTCTTCAACCTCGCCGAGGCGGCCGCCGACGCGTGGCTCGCCGAGCCCGAGCTGATCGCCGTGAGCGACCTCAACAAGGTCGTGACCGACGGCGAGATGATCACGCTCGGGTTCGACGGGTCGAGGAAGCGCTCGCGCAAGGTCACCGACGCGACGGCGCTGATCGGCTGTCGCGTGAGCGACGGTCACCTCTTCGAGCTCGGGGTGTGGGAGCAGCCGGCCGGCGCCGCGGGTGAGAACTGGGAGGTACCGAAGGCCGAGGTGCTCGCCGCGGTCGAGAGCGCCTTCGAGCGGTTCGACGTCGTCGGGTTCTTCGCGGACCCGGCGAAGTGGCAGGAACACGTGACCGGTTGGGAAGCCCGATACGGGACACGGCTCAAGGTCAAGGCGAGCCGGCAGCACCCGGTCGAGTGGTGGATGACCGGCGGCCGCGCGATTCAGATCGTGCGGGCAACGCAGCGCCTACTCGACGCGATCCTCGAGCGCGAGATGACCTACGACGGGTCGTACGCACTGACCCGGCATTTCCTCAACGCCCGCCGACGCGAGGGGCGTACCGGAATCCAGATCATGAAAGAGAACCCCGACTCTCCCCGGAAGATCGACGCCGCGGTCGCCTCGATCTTGGCCTTCGAGGCGCGCTCGCAAGCGGTCGCGCAGGGGCTCGCCGAAGCGGCTGAGCCTATGGGCGGGTTCACGTTCTGACAGCCCGAGAGGGGGCGCCATGCTGAGTGACGAAGTCGAGTCCCCCGACTGGTGGCTGCTGCGGCTCGGCCGTCGCATGCGTGACCGGCAGCCCGACCTCGATTACTGGTGGGACTTGTTCAAGGGCCGGCACCGTCTGCCCGAGCTGCCAGCCAACGCGCGTGAGGCGTTCCGCGAGTTTCAGCGCAAGTCGCGGACCAACTTCCTGGGCACGGTGGCGAACGCCCCCGTGCACCGGCTGCGCGCCCTCGGGATCACCGACAGCGAGGGCAACCCGGACGATGACGCCGCCCGATGGTGGCAGCTCAACCGGCTCGACAGCCGGCAGAAACAGGTGTTCCGTACCGCACTGTCGCAGTCGGTCGGATACATGATCGTCGGGCCGCACCCGACCCGGACGGAAGACAACGACCGGCCGGCGCCACTCATCACCGCCGAGACGCCGAGCGAGTGCATCGTCGAGCACGACCCGGCGACGGGCGAGCGCCGCGCCGGGCTCAAGGCGTGGTACGACGACGTCGCACGGGTCGGCCGAGCCACTGTGTATCTGCCCGACCGGGTCGTGCGGTACGTGACGAAGCAGCGCGGGCCCGGCCGGCTGCCGTGGGGCCGGCAAGCATGGGAACGGGTCGAGGACGGCGAGCAAGAGCACGACCTCGGCGCGCTGCCGATGGTCGACTTCCCGTGTCGGCCCGACCTCGGCGAGGACCCTGAACCCGAATTCGCTGGCGTGATCGACATTCAGGATCGGCTCAACCTCGGCGTACTCAACCGGATGACCGCCGGGCGCTATGCCGCGTTCCGTCAGAAGTACGTCACGGGGCATAAGTTCCGGAAGCGTACCGACCCGATGACCGGGCTCGAGGTCGTCGAGCAGCCCTTCGTTCCGAGCCCGTCCGCGGTGTGGGCGAGCGAGGGCGAGAATGTCAAATTTGGGCAGCTCGACGCGACTGACCTCTCGGGGTTCCTCAAGGAACACGAAGCTGACATACGGAACCTGTTGCTGATCAGCAACACCCCCGCGTATTACTTCGCGACCGATCTGATCAACATCAGCGCCGACACCGTGCAGGCGCTCGACGTGCTGCACCTCGCGAAGGTGGGCGAGCACATGGCGCACTTCGGCGAGGCGCTCGAGGACGTCATGACGCTGTGCGCGCGGCAGGCAGGCGTCGAGCGTGACTTCACCGAGGCCGAAGTGCGTTGGGCCGACCCGCGGCAGCTCAACCCGGCGATCTTGGCCGACGCTGCGACGAAGAAGAAGGCGATCGGCTACCCGCTCGCCGTGCTCGCCGAGGACATGGGCGAGTCGCCGCAGCGGGTACGCAGGATCGCCGCCGGCGCCGCGGCCGACGCGCTGCTCGGCGCTTCGCTGCTGCCGCAGCAGCAGCCCGGCGCGGCCGCGGGCACCGGGACCGGCACGGGTGACGCCGCATGAGCGAGGCGACGCAAGCGGCGCTGTCGCAGCAGTACGACACGATCACGGGCCGGCTGCGCGAGCGGCTGCTCGCGTTCGTCCTCGAAGCGTTCGGCTCGCTCGGCAGCTACCGGGACGATGACGCCGCGGCGTTCGTCGAGCACGTGCTGCCGGTCGTCCTCGGCGCTCAGCAGCAGATCGGCGCGCTCACCGACGCCTACCTCGCGAGCGTCGTCGCCGACATGTTCGGCAGCGCGGCCGCGCCCGTGGGCGTGCAGCTCGACGAAGCGCTGCGCGGTACGCCGCCGGCCGAGGTGTACGCCCGGCCGTTCGTCACTGTGCGGGCCGCTCTCGGCGAGGGGCGCAGCATGAGCGAGGCGGTCGGGCTCGGTACCAAACGGCTGCGGTCGATCACCGACACCGACTTGCAGCTCGCCCGCACGCACGCCGCGCGGCAGACGATGCGGCGCAGCCGGGCGAAGTTCTTCCGGCGCCGGCTGTCGAGCTCGAAGAACTGCGCGTTGTGCGTCATCGCGAGCACACAGCGGTACCGGGTCGAGACGCTGATGCCGATTCACCCGGGCTGCCACTGCAAGCCCGAGCCGATCCCGGGCGACCGGGACCCCGGGCAGATCATCGACGAGCGGCTGCTCGAGGAGGCGCACGACGCGATCGCGCGTGATATCGGGCAGTCGGACCGCGGCGGCCGGGCGCCCGACTACCGCGAGGTCATCATCACCCGCGAGCACGGCGAGATCGGCCCGTTGTTGGCCGTGCGCCGGCATGAGTTCACCGGGCCGAAGGACGTCGGGCCGACCGACGTCACCGGCACGGACTGACGCGCCGGCACGGCGCACCACTCGCTCACCCACACCCGACACGGGAGACACCACCATGCGCACGCACACTCTGCCCCGTCATGCCCGTACCGGGCAGCTCGCCCTCGGCTGGCGGAAGGCTCGCCCGAGCTGCGGCGAGAACGCCGACGAGCTGTACCCGGTGTGGCCGATCCTCGGCGGCGCCCCGGACGACGGCGACCAGGACGACGACGGCGACCAGGACGACGACGACGGCGACTCATCCGACACGGACGACGACGGCGACGACTGGTCAGAGATCGTCAAGGGGTGGAAGACCGAGGGGCTCACACCGGGACAGATCAAGGCCCGGCTCGAGGCGTCGCGCAAGTGGGAGGACCGCGCGAAGAAGAACAAGGGCGCTGCGGACGAGCTCGCGAAGCTCAAGCGTGAAGGCATGAGTGACACCGAGGCAGCGGTCGCGGCGGCAAGGGCAGAGGAGCGCGTGAAGGGTGGCGAGCGCATCGCCCGCTCGGCGTTCCTCGCGGCGGCGAAGGGCCGGATCGCCGACCCGCAGGACGTCGTCGAAGAGATCAACTTGAAGAAGTACGTCGACGACGACGGCGAGGTCGACGACGACGCGATCGCCGCGCTCGTCGACAAGCTCGCCCCGAAGTCGTCCGGCACGGACGACGACCAGGACGACGACGGCGACGACGAGCGCGACACGCGCCGCGGCCGCCGAGGGTTCGACCAGGGCGCGCGCGGCGGCCGCTCGAAGAACAAGCGGCAGACCAGCGTCGCGGCCGGCCGTGATCTCTGGGCCGAACGGCACAAGAAGACCAACACCTGACACCGGGAGTCTCCCCGATGAATCTCACTACGACGACCGAGACCTTCGGTCAAGATGATCAGTCGTGGCTCAAGTCGGCGCATGGTACGGACAGCGCGCAGCCGATCACCCTCGACACCTCGGCGTTCGTCGCCGGGACGCACTACCCGAACGGCTACTTCCCGAGCGGGCTGCCCCTGGGGCGCATCACCGCGACGGGGCTGTACGGGCCCTACGACGGCGCCGCGAGCGACGGTCGAGAGACCCTCGCGGGGTTCCTCTTCACCGCCGTCTCGGCGCCGTCCGTCAACACGATCGATCCGCAGGGCGCGCTCTTGTGGCACGGCGCGGTGATCGAGGCCAAGCTGCCTCGGCCCGTCGACGCTGCCGGTAAGGGCGACGTCGCCGGGTTCGTCAAGTTCTTCTGAGAGGGGTGATCACCCATGCTGATCAATGCTGACTACATCACCCCCGCCGAGCTCACCGGCTACGTGCGAGCGGGTGCGGCCGACCTCGCGGCGAATCAGTTCACGCTCGCCCGGTGGCTGCCGAACAACGAGATCGACGATCTCGAGTACCGCTTCACGCGCGGCGGCGAGGGGCTGATCGAGGCCGCGACGTTCCGGTCGTACGACGCCGAGTCGCCGATCGCCGCGCGGCCGGGGATCGCTCGGGTCACGGGCGAGCTGCCGCCGATCTCGCGCAAGATTCGGCTCGGCGAGTACGACCGGCTGCGGCAGCGCCGGCTCGACGGGCAGGTGCGCAACGCGCTCATGCGCGACGCGATCCGCATGACGCGGTCGGTGTCGGCCCGTATGGAGCTCGCCCGCGGCGAAGCGCTGTACAAGGGCAAGCTCGAGCTCGCCGAGAACGGCGTGATCGCGACCGTCGACTTCGGTCGCAAGGGCTCGCACACGGTCGTTCCGTCGGTCGCGTGGACCGACCCGGCCGCCGAGATCCTCGCCGATCTGCTCGCGTGGAAGGCGGTGTACGTCGACAGCAACGGGCAGGCGCCCGGCGCGATCCTCACGAGCGAGCGGGTCGTCGCGCTGATGATGCGGAACGACGAGCTGCGCGCCCTGGTCTACGCCGGCGGCGTCTCGCAGCCTTCGGTGATCGCGATCTCTTCGATCAACGAAGCTCTTCGGGCGTACGGTCTGCCGCCCGTGCAGACGTACGAGGCTCGCGTGCGGGTCAACGGCGTGTCGACCCGGGTCATCCCCGACGACCGCGTGCTGATGCTGCCGGCATCCGGCGACGCGAACGACCCCGAGTCGACCGACCTCGGCGCGACGCTGTGGGGTACGACCGCCGAGTCGCTCGACAGTGATTTCGGGATCGAGGAAGGGGAAGAGCCGGGCATCGTCTCGGGCGTCTACGCGGAGAAGGACCCGCCGGCGCTGTGGACGAAGGCGGCCGCGATCGGTCTGCCGGTCCTCGCGAACCCCGATCTGACGTTCTGCGCCGACGTCGCCTGAGAGGGGTGATCGCATGAGCAGCGAGAAGCAACTCGTCGCGTACGTGCACGTGCGGGACGTCGGCGGCCGCACGGTCGCCTATGGGCCCGGCGAGGACGTACCGGCATGGGCCCGGAAGCAGATCACGAACCCGAAGGCGTGGGGCGAGGGCGAGGCGGCCGCGACTTCGTCGGCCGAGGCGCCCCCGCCCGCGGGCACGGGCGACGACCTCGAGGCGCCGCCACGTGCGGGCAAGGGCTCGGGCGTCGACGCGTGGCGAGCCTTCGCCGAGCGCAAGGGCGTCGACGTCGACCAGGACGCGACCCGCGAGCAGATCATCGCGGCGTGCGAGGCGGCCGGCGTCGTCGAGCGAGAGGAGTAGGGGGCATGGCGGCGTACGCGACCGTCGACGACTACGAAGCGCGCGCCGCCGTCTCCCTCGCCGGGGCGCGGCGTGCGCAGGTCGAGGCGTACCTCGCCGACGCGTCGGCGCTCATGCGCAAGCACATCCCGGCCGGGTTCACCCCCGACGCCGAGACGCTCGTCGCGATTTGCGTCGCTGTGGTGCGGCGCGTGATCGCCAATCCCGGCGGCCGCCGGCAACGGACGATCGGACAGTACAGCGAGACGCTCGGCGAAGACGGCGGTCTGTACCTCACCGACGACGAAGTCGACCAGTTGAAGCCCGAGACGCTCGAGGACCCGGGCGCCGACGCCGCGTACTCCCTCGAGCTGCGCGACGACGGGCTGCCGGGTTGGTCCCCGGGCCCGCCGGGTTGGGGACATGTCGGCTACGCGCGGCGGCCGCTGTGATCGCCGACGATCTGCTGATGCACCGGGTCGACGTCGAGCAGCCCGGCAGGAAGACCGACCGGTACGGCAACGACGTCGACGACTGGTCGGCGTCGACGCACACCGCGGTCGACGCATGGATGCAGCAGAACACGGGCGCCGAGGACACCGACGGCAGGAACGCGCAGATCGGCGAATGGCTCATGATCTGCAATCCGTTCGACGTCAACGGCGACCCGCTCACCATCCGGGGCGAGGCTCGCGTGCACTGGGACGGGCTCGACCTCGAGGTCGTCGGACCGCCGGGCCCTGCGTACGAGCCGGCCGAGCTGCATCACTACGAGATCAGGCTCAAGACCGTACAGGGGTGATCGACCATGGCCCGATCCTCTTTCCGGTACCGGCCCAACCGGGCCGGCATCGTCTCCTTCCTCAAGTCGCCCGAGACGTTCGCGCTGATCGGACGGAAGACCCGGGCGGCCGCGGACGCCGCGGCCGCAGCGAGCTCGGCCGATGGGCAGTTCCGGGTCGACGTCCAGACCGAGGACAAGCGCGTACGCGGCGCCGTGATCGGTGACTACTCGACCGGCGACCCCGAGGTGTCGCGCGAGGCGCTGCTGCGCGGTCTGGACGGGGCGAGGGGCGCCGACTGATGCCGGCGGCGATCGTCTTCCCGGACGCCGCCGAGATCGTCGCGACCTACCTTCGGGAAGCGCTCGCCGCCGCCGGGTTCCCGGTGCGCGTCGGCACCCGCGTGCCGAACCCGCGGCCGGACGAGTTCGTGCGGCTCAAGAGAATCGGCGGCGCCCGGCTCGACGTCGTCACCGACCGGCCGCGCCTCGACGTGCACTGCTGGGGAGCCGACGACGAGCGTGCGCACGATCTGACGCAGATCACTCGGGCGCTGCTGCTCGCAATCCCCGGTTGGCACGGCGCGGCCGCGTACGACGTCGCCGAGGTCGGCGGGCCCAACGAGCTGCCCGACCCCGAGACGTCCTCGCCTCGGCTCGCCTTCGCCGTCGAGGTGTCCCTGCGAGGCAAGCGCCTCGCCCCTGTCCCCTGATCTGCGGCTCACCCGCCCCTATCCGCACCCCCGGCCGCCCGGCGACCGGGGGTTCTCCATGGAGGAACCATGACCACACCACCGCCCCCGGTGTCCCTCGAGGACGGGCTGCACGCCGAGTACATCCGGAAGCAGTTGGTACAGGCCGTTTTCGCCGCGGACTACAGCGCCGCCGCGATCACCGCGCCGTTCAACTCGACCGACGGCGCGCTCGTCGCGATCCCGGCCGCCTACCAGCCGATCGGCTACACCACCGACGACGGGCTCACCTTCCCGAGCGATCTCTCGATGACCGACACGACGTCGTCGCAGTCGTCCGAGCCGACCCGGTCCGACGTCGAAAGCGACATTCTCTCGGCGTCCTTCGCGCCGCAGGAGACGAACGCCGCGACGGTCGCTCTGTACGAAGGGCTGCCCCTGTCGGGTACCGGCGCGCTGCCGGCCATGGGGACGGCGTGGCAGTGGGACCGCGCGGCGACGCCGAAGAACCCGTACCGGCGACTGCTGTTCATCGGACTCGACTACTCCGACGACGGCGGCGAGATCTACGTCGTCAAGTTCTTCCCGCGGGCCCGGCTCACGTCGAAGGACGACGAGCAATGGGCGCGCTCGACCGAGACTCAGCGCCCGGTCACCTTCAACGCGTTCCGCGACAGCGCGCTCAAGACGGCGTGCCGCAACTGGGTGGACGGGCCGGGCTGGCGCTCCCTGGCCACTCCGTAACACCCCTCCCTGATCGGGCGAGGGACGGCGGTTCTGGGTGAGCCCCTCCGTCCCTCGCCCTCGAAGGCTCACCCGCAGCTCACCCGAGAGAGGCACGATCATGAGCAAGCCCGGTAAGGCCCGGTACCGTCTGTCGGCTGTCAAGGCGTCGTACGAGGAAGCGGTCGGCGGTTCCGAGGTCGAGGTCGAGACGGACGACGGGAAGGTGTACACCTTCCCGCACCCGCTCTTCACCGACGACGACACCGCGAAGGCGATCGACGCCGCCGAGGGCGACGGGGCGAAGGCCCGTGTTTTGCTCGGCGACCAGTGGGACGCGTTCGTGAAGAGCGGCGGCGACGCGAACGGGCTCATGCTCGTCTACGTCGCCGCGCGGTCTGAGATGCAGGACACCCTCGGCAAGCACCGCCCTACGAAGAGGTAGGCAGCGACGTCGACGACGTCGAGGTCTACACCGTTCTTGACGTCCTCGGGGAGCACCCCGAGGCCGTCGAGGCGGATCTCATGCACCACTACCCCGGTTATGGACCGGGCGGGCCGCTCGCGGCGTTCTGGCAACGCCGTATCAGTCTGCGGCTGCTGCGGGTCATGGTCGAGCACCTGCCGCCGAGCGGGGCGACGGCGCGCGCCTACAACTCGCACGCGTGGCAGCCGCTTGACTTCGCTGCGGCCGACACGCGCGATCTGCTGAACCTGTTGCTGACCGCGTTCGTCAACGCGCACCGCGACCCGAAGAAGCCGGCCGTTCCGTGGCCCGAGCCGGGTTGGCGGCCGGGCGATCCGACGCCCGAAGAGTCGGCGGCGAAGAGCGAAGAGCAGCAGGCACGAGCTCGAGCTGCGTATCAGCACATCCTCGCCCGCGCGAAGGGGGAATGACTCATGCCGGTCGAGGTCGGCGTCGGCTACGTGTCGATCGTCCCCGAGGCGCGCAACTTCGGGCGGCTGCTCGATCAGCAGATCAGCGGGGACACTCAGCGCGTCGGCACCACCGCGGGGCAGGATGCCGGCCGCGGGTTCCTCGGCGGTATCGGCGGCGTCCTGAAAGCGGGCGTCGTCGGTGTCGCCGCGACTGCCGGCGCGCTCTTCGCCGCGGGGTTCGCCGAGGCGGTCGAGCAGGACAAGAGCAATGCGAAGTTGGGCGCGCAGCTCGGGCTCACAGAGAAGGAATCCGCGGCCGCCGGCAAGCTCGCGGGCAAGGTCTACTCGGCCGGCTACGGCGAGTCGATCGATCAGGTAAATCAGTCGCTTCGGTCGCTCGCGCAGAACGGCGTCGCGGCGATCAACGCCCCACGTAAGGAACTTGCCGGGCTGTCGAAGTCGGCGCTCAACCTGGCCGAGACGTTCGACGTCGACGTCGCCGACTCGGCCAAGGCTGCCGGGCAGCTCATGCGTACCGGCATGGTGAAGGACGCCCGCGAAGCGTTCGACTTGATCACGAAGGGTTTCCAGGGCGGCGCCGACAAAGCCGGCGACTACATCGACACCCTGAACGAGTACAGCACCCAATGGCGCGACCTCGGTTTGACCGGCGCGCAAGCGGTCGGGCTGATCACTCAGGGAATCGCGGCGGGCGCCCGTGATGCCGACATTGTCGCCGACAGCCTCAAAGAGTTCGCGATCCGGGCGAAGGACGGGAGCGACACCACAAAGCAAGGGTTCGACGCCCTCGGGCTCAGCGCCGACAAGATGGCGGCGACGTTCTCGAAGGGCGGTCCGGGCGCAGCGAAGGCGCTCGACACCGTGCTCGACCGGCTGCGGGCGATCGAGGACCCGGTGAAGCGGTCGCAAACGGCCGTGCTGCTCTTCGGTACTCAGGCCGAGGACTTGCAACAGAGCCTCTACAGCCTCGACCCGAGCAAGGCCGAAGCGTCCCTCGGCAAGGTCGGCGGCGCGGCCGACAAGATGGGTAAGTCGCTGCACAGCACGGCGACGAATCAGATCGAAGTCTTCAAGCGGCGGGCGTTGCAGGGGCTCGCCAACTTCGCAGACAAGTACGCGCTTCCGGCGCTGTCGAGGTTCGGCTCGTTCCTCAACTCGCACGTACTGCCGCCCGCGCAGCGGGTCGGCGGCGCGGTCGCTGACGTCCTGGTGCCCGCGGTCAAGGGCGTCGGCGACGCCTTCGCCGGCGGCGTGCGCTGGGTGCAGGAGTACGGGGCATGGCTGGTGCCGCTCGGCGTCGCGATCGGCGGCGTCGCGGTCGTTGCTGGCGCCTCAACGATCGCCACATGGGGCATGACCGCGGCTTTCTCGATCTATCGCGGCGTGATCCTCGCGGCGACCGCGGTTACCCGCGGGTGGGCAGTGGCGCAGGGCGTGCTCAACGCGGTCATGTCCGCGAACCCGGTCGGTCTGATCGTCGTCGGGATCATGGCGCTCGTCGCGGCCGCCGTCGTCGCCTATAACAAGGTCTCTTGGTTCCGGGCCGGCGTACAGGCGACATGGGCCGGGATCAAAGCCGGTTGGGATGTGCTGTGGAATTCGGCGCTCAAGCCGGGACTCGGCTACCTGATGACCGGTCTACAGGCGGTCGGCTCGGCGGCGTCGTGGTTGTGGTCGACCGTGCTGTCGCCCGTGTTCTCGGCGATCGGCACGGCGGCGAAGGTGCTCGCCGCGATCGTCGCCGTCGTTCTGATCACGCCGCTCGTCCTCGGGTTCCGCGTGCTGGGTGCGGTCGGCGGGTGGCTATGGAACACGGCGCTGTCGCCCGTGTTCAGTGCGATCGGTGCGGGTGCCTCATGGCTGTACCGGTCGGCGATTCAGCCGGCGGTGTCCGGTGGCACGGCGGCGTTCCGTGCGCTGGGCGCGGCGGGGACGTGGCTGTACCGGTCGGCGATTCAGCCGGCGGTGCGGGGTATCGGCGCGGCGGCGTCGTGGCTGTACAACAACGCGATCCGTCCGAACATCGAGCTTGGGAAGGCTGCATTTCGCGGGCTCGGCGCGGCCGGTACGTGGCTGTACCGGTCGGCGATTCAGCCGGCCGTTTCGGGGATCGGTTCTGCGGCGTCGTGGCTGTATGAGAAGGGGATCAAACCCCCGATCGACGCCGGAAAGAAGGCGATCGGGCTCTTCGCCGGTGCCTTCGACACGGCGCAGAAAGCCATCGGGACAGCGTTCGGCAAGGTACGGGAGGCCACTCGCAAGCCCGTCGCTTTCGTGGTGAATCAGGTATATACGCAAGGGATCAAAAAGGTCTGGGATGGTGTGGCGGGGTTTGTCGGGCTCGACAAGCTGCCCGCGGCGAAGTTCCGCGACGGCGGCCGCACCCGCGGCGGCGTCCCCGGTAAGGACAGCATTCCGGCGCTGATGATGGCCGATGAGTACGTGATCAAGCGCTCGTCGGCCCGGAAGATCGGGTTCGATACGCTCGCGTACATCAACCAGCGTGGCGAGCTGCCGCCCGTGCAGCGGTTCGCCGACGGCGGGATCGTCGGCGACGTCGCCGGTTGGCTCGGCGATAAGACGAAGAAGATCGGCTCGACCGTCATGGACGGTGTCGACTTCCTCGCCAACCCGGGCCGGCTCTGGGATAAGGCGACGAAGTTCGTCCGCAACAAGATCGCGGCGATCGGTCAATCGAAGTACGCCCAACTGATCGGGAAGGTCCCGATCAAGATGCTGTCGAGCCTGAAAGACAAGGTCGTCGACACAGCGAAGGGCGCCTTCGGCGGCTCGTCGGCCGATATCGGCGGCTCGGGCGTCAAGCGCTGGTCGTCGGTCGTACTCCAGGCGCTCAAGATGGTCGGGCAGCCGGCGTCTCTGCTCGCGACCGTGCTGCGGCGCATGAACCAGGAAAGCGGAGGAAACCCCCACGCAATCAACAATTGGGATATCAACGCGAAGAACGGGACGCCGTCGAAGGGCCTGATGCAGGTCATCGATCCGACGTTCAACGCGTACGCCGGCGCCATGCGCAGCCGCGGCGTATGGGACCCGCTCGCCAACATCTACGCCTCTATGCGCTATGCATTGGCGAGGTACGGCTCGCTCGCCTCGGCCTACAACCGGCCCGGCGGGTACGCGAGCGGCGGCCGCCCTCGAGCCGGGGAACTGGCCTGGGTAGGCGAGGAGGGGCCCGAGCTCGTCCGTTTCGGGTCGGGTAACTCCACGGTCTACGACCACCGAACCTCGCTCGGCATGGCGGCCGGGCTCATGGCGAGGGGTTTCGCGAAGGGCACTTCGGGCGCGGCTGCGAAGGCGCGCAAGGAAGTACCGGGCGACCTGCGGTCGTTCACGAAGTCGCTCACCGGCTCGGCGTCTCAGATCGCGTCGGCGTCGAAGGCGCTCGCCGACGACCTGCGCAAGACCGGCAAAGCCGGCCGGGCGCTCGCCGATCAAGTGGGCAAGACGTCGACGAAGTTGCAGAGCCTCGCGAAGCAGCGCGACGCGATCTCGTCGAAGCTCGAGACGGCGAAGCAAGCGGCAACCGACCAGAAGAAGAGCTCCGCGGACTACCTCGGGTTGTCGAGCCTCGGCGACGTCACGTCGGTCGGCGGTCTGATCGCCGGTATGCAGTCGCGGCAGCAGTCGCTCAAGAGCTTCGAGGCTCAAATCAAGATGGCGCAGAAGAAGGGAGTTTCGCAGAGCCTCATACAGCAACTCGTCGCGGCCGGCCCCGACAGTAACCTCGCGAGGCTCGTCTCGGGCGCAACGGCAGGCGACGTAAAGCAGCTCAACGCCCTCGCGGCGAGCGGCGCCAAGTTGTCGACGAGCTACGGCAATTTCATGGCCGACGCGATGTACGACAGCGGGAAAGCAGCCGGTGCGGGATTCCTTACCGGGCTCAAGGCGCAGGAAAAAGAGCTGCAAAAGCAGATGAAGAAACTCGGCGACACGATCGTCGACGCGATCGAGGACCGGCTCGATATCCATTCGCCGAGCCGCGAGACCGAGCGGATCGGCAGGCAGCTCGGCGCGGGTGTGGTCGTCGGCACCGACAAGAGCCTCGCCGCGGTGCGGGCGAGCGCGGTACGGCTCGCGACGGCGGCGCTCCCGCAGGTCGTGCCGGTCGCGTCGACGCCGGCGCCGGCGGCCGGGCTCGAGCAGGGGCAGCAACTCGCCCTTGTCCTCGCAGACGGGACGCAGCTCGACGCCTATGTCGACACCCGAGTCGACGCCGGCATGACCAGTGCCCGCAGCCGCAGCCGGGCCGGCGTGAAACGGAGGTAACCCAATGCCGATGATCGTCGACCCGAGCGCGCCGCAGGTGCAGCAGCCGGCGCGCATCGTCTCGCCCGATGGATGGTTCGCCGCGGTAGTCGATCCGCTGTGGGCGGGCGTCGTGCTGTCGCTGGACTACAGCGCCGGCACGCCGCTCGCCAACGCGGCCGACGTGATGCGGGTCCGGATCAGCCGGCAGGACCCGGGCGCGGCCGCACCGGTCACCGTGCGCAGCGGCGACACGGCATGGGCGGTCGAGGGCGTCGGCACGGCGTACGACCACGAAGCGCCCCTCGGCGTCGGGGTCGTCTACACCGCAACCCCGATCTATGCGGACGGCAGCACCGGCCCGTCGTCGAGCCTCGCGGTCACCGTGCCGGCGCCCGAGCCGGGCGACGAGCGCGACCTATGGATCAAGTCGGTCGACGAGCCGGGCTTGTCCCTGCGGGTCATGGTCGTCGACTGGTCGGGCGGGACAGCGGCCGGCCGGCAGGACACGGCCGAGGTCGCCGGGTCGCCGTACGTCGCGGTCGCCTACGACGAGCACGCGGCCGAGTCGGTGCAGATCGTCGTCGACGTGCCCCCCGAGGACGTCGACCGCATGCGCGAGTTGCTGCGCTCGGGCGTGCTGCTCGCGCAGACCCGGCCGGCGTACCTCTTCGCGGACAGCTATCACGTGCCCGGCGATCTCACCGGGCCGACGCCGACCGGGAAGCTCGGCAGCAGCGAGGGTTACCGGTTCGGCTGGACGATCACCCCGGTCGCCCGGCCGGACGCCGCCGGGCAGCCGATGCGGCTGCCGGGTTGGTCGTGGGACACGGTCGCCGACCGCTTCGCGACATGGGACGCAGTCGCCGCTTCCTACTCGTCGTGGGCGTCGCTGTCGACGAACGGTGTCACCTGATGCTGCCGCTCACCGACGCCGCGCAGCGCGCGCTCACGGGCGCCTCGCGGCGGCCGCGCCGTGCCGAGTGGTCGCTCGACGGCGGCCGCACGTGGGTACCGGCGAAGGTCGGCGACAGCGAGGTACGGGCCGACCGCAACGCCGAGTGTCGCTACAGCGGGTCGGCAGAGTTGATCGGCGTCCCCCGGGGCCGGACCGGGATCAACTCGGCGACCGCCCGGGTCCGGCTCTGGCAGGGCATCGCAGGCCCGCGCATGGACCCGGTATGGGTGCCGGCAGGGGTGTACGTCGTCGACGGCGTCGAGCGAACCTTGTTCGGCGCCTCGGTCGATCTGCTCGGCCTCGAGGACGTGATCAGAGGGGCGAAGTTCCCGACGGCGCGCACGATCCCCGCGGACACCGCGGGGGCGATCGTGCCGACGCTCGTCGGCGAGGCGCTGCCCGGTCTGCCGGTCGCGTGGCGGCCGGGCGTCGACGCCGGCACCCCCGTGCCGCAGTTCGTCGTCGAAGAGGACCGGTGGCAGGCGCTCAGCTCGGGCACCGACGCCTCGGGCAACGCGACCGGGATCGCCGCGGCGATCGGCGGCGAGTTCTTCGTCGACGCCCGCGGCATCCCGACCATGGCGCCGGTCCCCGCCCTCGACGACCCGGTCGTGTGGCGCATCCCGTACGGCGTTGCTCTGGTCAAGCCGGCCGAAAAGGAAACGGCCGAGGGGCTCGTGAACTTGTGGGTGATCTCGGGCGACGCCGGCGACGGCGCGGCCGCGGTCGGCCCGGTGTTCGTGTGGGACGACGACCCGACGAGTCTGACGTACGCCGGGCCCGACCCGATCGACGATCCCCTCGCCCCGCAGCGCCTCGGGTTGACCGGGGTCCGGCTGCGCGTCGCCCGATACTCGTCGGCACTGATCACCTCGGCGGCTCAGGCTGTCGCCGTCGGCCGGGCCCGGCTCGCCGACTCGCTCGGCGTGCAGCAGACCCTCACATTTTCGTCGGTCTGTCACCCCGGGCTCGAGCCGGGGGACGTCGTCGAGGTCGAGGTGCGGCCGGGCGAGTGGCAGACGCACGTGATCGATTCCCTGTCGTACAGCCTCGGCGGCGCCTCGATGAGCTGCACGACCCGCACCACTTCCGGGAGGCTCCGTGACCAGTGAGGCAGCGCGCGCTCTCGGCGAAGATCTCGCCCTCGCGAAGTCGGCGACGACCGGCTCGGGCACCGTGTCGGCCGAGGTCGTCGACATCACCGATACGGGCGTGAATCTCTCAGTCGGCGGGGCGCTGCTGATCAACGTGCAGTGTTCCGACGCCTACCGCAACCGGAAGGCAGGCGACTGGGTAGCGGTCAAGCTCGGCGCAAAGCCCGTCGTGATGTGGCGGCTCGGCGCCGACCCGGGCCCGCTCGACGAGAACACGATCAAGTCGCTCGCGAAAGAGGTCTCGCTCGACGAGCAAGTCGTGCGCGCAGCGACATGGGGCACGACGGCGCCGAGCGGTACAGGCTGGCAGGCGGCGACGACCCCGTACGTCCGGAAGAACGCCGAGGGCAAGGTCGAGCTGTACTTCCAGCTCGCCGCGCAGTCGGACGACAGCCCGACCGCCCCGCCGGACCGGGCGCCGAAGCCCGTGACGATCTCCCCGACCGACACGGGGACATGGCGCGGCGGCCGCCCCGACGATTACGCGTCGTACCCGACGCAAGGTGACTGGACGGGCAGGGGGAACCGCCGCGGCGGGTTCTTCTACGGCACGAAGATCGCGAGCGCGTGCGCCGGCAAGACAGTCTCGAAGATGACGGTCAAGTTCACCCGCCGCACCGGCTCGGGCGTCAACGCAAAGCGCCCCTTGCACCTCTACTTGCACAACTACAGCGCGCCCCCGTCGGGGCAGCTCAGCCTCGCGGACGGGCCCGACGAGTTGCTCTCTCTGTCGGCCGGCGCGACCGGCACGGCGACGCTGCCGGCGTCGTGGCGCTCGCAGCTCGCTTCGGGGGCAGCGAGGGGGCTCGCGATCTACGCGAGCGGCAGCCGCGACTACCTGTCTCTTTCGGGCGGCTCCATCACCATCACGTTCAGCTAGGGGGCCCTATGGCTACCGTCGGATACGCGCAACTCCCGATCCCGGGGGGAGGTGATGCCCCGGTCGGGCCCGGCGCCCTCGCCGAGTTCGGGCTCGCGGTCGACCCGCATCTCGTGCAGCACGTCGTCGACCAGGCCGAGCGCGACTCGCAGTACGCGGCCGCGCCGCTGCACACGCTCGTCTCTGCCGAGAACGGTTCGCTGTGGCTCAAGACGAGCGCGACGTCGAACACGTGGGCAACGATCTACGCGCCGTTGCAGCCGTGGCGGCCGATCACTCTCGCCGCCGGGTTCGCGGCCGGGCAGACGTCGCCTGAAGTACGCATCGACCGCGGGCAAGTCTTCCTGCGCGGTCGGGTCGAGAAGAGCGACGAGACGACCATCGGGCTCAGCGGCGTAAAGCTCGGCACGGTGCCCGACGACTGCATACCCGAGCAGCTCTCGAGCTGGGCCGGCGGGCAGTCGATCGCGGGCGACCCCTCGACCGCGGTCGGCCGCATGGAGTGTTTCTCAGCCGACCAGGACTCGAACGCCCTCGGCGGGCGCGGCTCGCTCGTCTGGTATTCGCAGGACGGCACCGGCACTTCGTGGGTCGACATATCCGGCTCGTACTGGCTCGACTGAGAGGGGGCACCGCGTGCTCTACACCTTCGGCGGCAGCCCCGCCGACGTCCTGATGACCGAAACCGGCGACGTCGTCCCCGACTACCCCCTGATCATCCGGCGGGCGGGGACCGGCGAGCGGGTCACCGCTCTGTACGAAGCGAACGGCGTCACCCCGATTGGCGAGCTGCGCACGAACGGGGCATCGCACCCGCAGCCGGGCGCAGTCCGCACGTTCAAAGCCGACGACGTGACGGCGATCGAATACGAGTACCTCGACGCGAACGGGCAGCCGGTGCGCTGGTATCAGCCTGCCCGCGAGCTCGCAGCCGACGCCGCGGCGAAGGCGAACGCAGCACTGCCCGCAGCCGGCGGCACCATGACCGGCACCCTTACCCACCACACCGCGAGCGACACGGCGATAGCCGAGGCGTCGCTCGTCGGCGCCGAGGCGTTCGACCGGTACCGCCGGCTCGCGAACGGCGAACAGCAGTGGGGATCGGGCACGGCCGGGCGCGACGTCCGGCTGTACCGCAGCGGCGCGAAGGCCATGACGCTGACAGCCGCTCTCTACCCCGACGCGGTGTCGCTCGCCGGCAGCCGCGTGTTCAACGTGATCGGCGCGATCGGCGACGGCGTCGCCGACGACCGGGCAGTGATTCAAGCGCAGCTCGACGCCGCGCGGGACGCCGGCGGGGGCATCGTCGTTCTGCCGCCCGGCCGCACGTACGGGGTCGGGACGTTCCTGGTCGTCTACGACCGGACAGTGATCGTCGCGTACGGGGCGACGATCCGGGCGATCGGCAACTCGGGCATCTTGCGCAACTTCCTCGGCAGCGAGACGTTCGCCGGCTACTCCGGCCACTCGGGTATCACGATCCTGGGCGGTGTGTGGGACGGCAACGCGGCCGACGGCGTTGTCGGGACCGTCACCGGCATGACGAACGTACTCGGGTTCGTTCACTGCACGGACGTCACCGTGCGAGACGCGATCATTCGCAACACGTCGTCGGCGCATGCCCTCGAGTTCAACTCGACAGACGGCGCCCGAGTGATCAACTGCCGTTTCGAGGGGTTCCGCGACAACTCGGGCAACGGCTCACGGCAGTTCGCCGAGGCGGTGCAGATCGACCTCGCGAAGAGCGGCTCGAGCTCGATCGGGCAGTTCGACAACACCCCGAGCCGCAACGTCACCGTGCACGGCTGCTACTTCGGCCCGTCCTCGAGGCTCGGGCCGCCCGGCCGCGCGGTCGGCTCGCACACGGTCGCCGACGGGGTGTACTACGACAACATCACCGTGACCGGCTGCCGGATCGACGGCGCGCTGCAAGAGGGTATCCACGGGTACGGCTGGCGGCGCGCGGTCGTCGCCGACAACGTGATCACCGGTACCGGTCTGGCCGCGGTGAAGTTCACCGTGCCGGACCCGGCGAGCGCCGGCTACGCGCTCACCCCGCACTCGATCGACGTGCACGGCAACGTGATCGAGTCGAACGCGGCCGAGGCCGCGGTGCAGGTGATCGGGTTCGCGACCGCCCTGTACCGGGGTGTTGCCATCGTCGGCAACACCTCGCGCAGCTCGGGCTCGGTCGGGTTCCGTGCCGACTACTGCAACGGGCCGATCCTGTCCGACAACATCGTCGACAGCTCGAGCAGCACGGGCGTGTTCGCTCAGTTCGGCACTGACCCCGTCATGTCGGGCAACAGTGTCCGCAACGCCGGCAGCAACGCTCTCAACGTGACCGGCTGCGTCGGCGGCGCCGTCGTCGGCAACGTCGTCAACGGCACGACAGCCAACTTCGGCGTTTTCGTGGGGCAAGCCGGCGACGGGACGTCGGCGACTGACGTGCTCGTGTCCGGCAACGCGATCACGGCGCCGGCGTCGGCAGGTATCCGGCTGTCGACCGGCGCCGCCCGCTGCTTGGTCGTCGGCAACCGGGTCCGGAAGGGTGCCGGTGCGGCGACCTCGGCGCTCAGCATGGCGGCGTCGGCGACCGGCTGCTCGGTGCTGCACAACGACTTTTCCGGCAACGGCTGGTCGACGTCGGCCGCTATGTCGGTGTCGACCGCGGCGCCGATCACGTCACCGGCAGGCGGGTCCGGGCTGCCCGGGTCGAACATCGTGTTGCAGCTCAACGCGCCGAGCTCGGCGACCGCGGCGAACACGACCGCCGAGACGGTCATCGCTTCGGGCACGATCCCCGGCGGCGACGCGGTCGCGGGTTCCGCGTACCGGCTCGTCGCGCACGGCGTCGCCTCGACGACCGGCACGCCCACGCTGACCCTGCGGGTCCGGCTCGGCGGCGTGTCCGGCCCGGTGATCGCGCAGTACGCCGCGGTCACCACAGCATCCGCGATCAGTAACCGCGGGTGGCGCGTCGAGGGGTCGGTGCACTGCATCAGCACGGGCTCGTCGGGCACATGGGCCGGCGGCGGCGCCCTCTATCACCATCTCGCGAGCACGACCGGCGCGGCGCAGCACGAGCTCACCGACGCTCCGATCACGCGCGACTCGACGGTCGATCAGCTGCTCGTCATCACGGCGCAGTGGTCGGTCGCCTCGGCCTCGAACACGGTCGCCGCGACCGCGGTACAGGTGCAGCGCGCAGCCTGACGCCGACTCACCTTCGTACGCCTCGGACCGTTCCGGCCGGGGCGTTTCTCATGCACGCACTCAGGAGGCTCACCCATGGGTGACACAGAGAGGCCGATCCCCGAGCGGCTCGGCGACCAGGACGAGCAGGCGCAGCACCTCACTCGCACTGGAAACGGGCCGACGGTCGAGAACGAAGAGCAGTTGCTCGCCGAGGTGCACGGCCCGGCCGACATGGCGGGGTTCTACAGCCGGCCCGAGCCCGTCGACCAGGACGACGCCGAACCGGCCGACGACGTCGAGGGCGAGGCAGCCGACCAGGACGACGCCGCCCCGGCCGCGGACACCACGAAGGGGGGCGACTCGGCATGAGCCTCGAGGGGATGATCGCGGCCGCCGAGAAGTCGATCGGGCTCGGCGAGCCGAACCACATACAGCAGTGGTACAGGGAGAGGAACGGCTCGCTGTACAACTATCAGTTCGCATGGTGCGACGCCGCGGTGTCCTACTGGGCAACGCTCGCCGACGAGCGCGAGGCGGTGCTCTTCGGGCAGGACTTCGCGTACACCGTTGCGCACGCGCAGCGTTTCAAGACGGCCGGCCAGTGGCACGCCATGACGAACGGGATCAAGAACAGCGGCATACGCCGCGGAGACATCATCTTCTTCGACTGGCACGGGTCGAGCGAGATCGGCAAGATCGATCACGTCGGCATCGTGACCGGCGTGAGCAGCGACCACCGGTACGTGTACACGATCGAGGGCAACACCCTCAACGTGTGCGCGAGGCGCGTGCGGGTCGTCGCCGATATCGCCGGGTTCGGCCGCCCGAAGTACAAGCCGGCACCGAAGCCGACGCCCGGCAGCTCGCCGGGCACGAAGCGGCCGCAGGTCTCCCTCGCGAAGCTCGTCAAGGCGTCGAAGGTCGACCCGCCGAAGAAGGGCACGCCCGTCTCGTACGAGCCGACGAAGGTCGTCGAGCGGGCACTCGTCGCCGAGCGACTGCTCGCAGCCGGCTACGCCGATGGGCATTTCGGCACGGCGACGAAGAGCGCGTACAGCCTGTGGCAGCAGCGATGCGGGTTCACCGGCACGCAGCCCGGCGGCGACGCCGACGGCACGCCCGGCGCGACGACGCTGCGGCGCCTCGGGGCGAAGCACGGCTTCGACGTCGTCGCCTGACACCGACCCGGCCGCCGCCGGGCGGCCGGGCTCACCCATCACCGGAAGGGGGCGGTCATGCCCGCTCTGTTCGTATCGTTCATGCGCACCGCCGTGCCGTTCATCGCGGGATGGCTGCTCACGCTCGCCGTGCGTGCCGGCGTCGAGATCGACTCGGCGACCGTCACGGGCTTCGTGACCGTCACACTCGGCGTTGCGTACTACCTCGCTTTCAGGCTGCTCGAGTGGCTCGGCGAGCGGTCGCGCGGTACCGCTCTCCAGACCTTCGCCGGCGTTCTGCTCGGTTGGGCGCGGCCGCCGTCATATCCGAAGGTGCCCGTGCTCGAGCCGGTCGCCCGGGGCGCGTACCTCGACCCGGGCGACGGGGTCCGGTAGTGCCGACCGCGGCGGCGCGGCAGCTCGTGCGGACGCTCGGCCGCCGCGGCGTCGTGCTGCTCATCTTCGGCTCGGGCAAGGTGTGTTACGGCGCCGGGTTCCTCGCGGACCCGGAGCCGCGGCCGCGCGGGCTCGAGTTGCTCACGTCCGTCGCCCCCATGCAGTGCTGGGCGTGGGTATGGATCGTATTCGGCTCGATCACCTTCGCCTCGGCGTGGCTGCGCATCGGCCGCGACCGGGTCGGGTTCCTCGCCGCACTCGTACCGCCGTCGGTATGGGGGGTGGCCTACGCGGTGAGTGCGGTCGACGGGTATCTGCGCGCGTGGTTCATCGCGGGATGGTTCGCGACGAGTCACGCCGCCTTGATCTGTTGGGCGGCGACAGTGCGGGAAGATCCGACGCCGCGCCGATCGCGTAAGTCCCCCGAGGGGGGCGGACAGTGAGCTATGGAGCGGCGATCGTTGCCGTACTGGGCACGATTGGGACCGTGCTCGGCGGGTGGTTCGTCTCGCGAGCGACGTCGCAAGCGGCGGCCGCAACGGCTCGGGCGAACGAAGCGGCCGCGCGTGCGGCCGCCGAGCCGGATGCGACCCGGGCCGGGCTCGAGGTTCTACAGGCGTCCCTAACGCAGGTAGCGAAGGAGAATCAGGAGACCCGGGCCGAGCTCGTCGGGCTGCGCGCGCTGCTGCGCGCCTACTCATGGACGGTCGACCGGCTCATCACCCGCATGGACCGAGCGGGTATCACTCCTTCGCCCGACGACGTGCACGAGCTCGTACGCGAGCACCTCGGCACCGGTCAGTAACGCCCTTGCATTGCGCCCCTGCCTGGCCTTACGGCCCGGCGGGGGCGCTTTTGTCGTTGTGCTCCGGAACGGGAGCGACCCCCGTCGAGATGAGTCGACGAGGGTCGTTGAGTGCTCCCCGAAGGGGCCGCATCCCAGTATGACCCATGCGGACCGCAATCGTCAGTCGTACGCTGGTCGTTGAGTGCTCTCACCCGATAAGGGGCTTCCATGATCAATCCATCTGTCATGACCACTGGTGAGCGAATCAAGTTCTATCGCACGAAGGCCGGCAAGACGCAAGCAGCCGTCGCCGGGCTCGTCGGTCGCTCCGAGGATTGGCTCAGCAAGGTCGAGCGCAACGTACACGGGATCGACTCGCTCTCGATGCTCATTGCGATTGCGCGCGAGCTCGGGCTCTCGAACGTGTCCGATCTCGTCGGCCCGTCGGTCGACTTGAGTCTCGTCGGCGGCGCCGAACACCCGTCGGTGCCGAACATTCGGCGCGCGCTGAACACCCCGCCGTCGCTGCTCGGCGTCGGGCTGCCCGGCGAGGCGCTCACCGGGGCTCAGCTCGGCGAGCGGGTCGTCGAGGCGTGGGGCGTCTACGAGACGGAGACGGAGCGGTACGGGCCGGTCGGCGAGATGCTGCCGGGACTGCTCGCCGAGGCGTACGCGACGCTGCGGCAGGCGACGGGCGAGGACGAGCTCGAGGGGACCCGGGCGCTCGTGTCGCTGCTGCATCTGCATCAGGTGTTCTTGCGGCGCGTCGGCGAGCGCAAGCTATCGTTGCGCGCCGCCGACCGCGCGATGCAGATCGCGGACGAGACAGGCGACCCGGCGCTGATCGCGGCCGCCGCGTGGAACGTCTGCGGCATCCTCACCTCGAGCGGCGAGGTCGCCGACTCGCTCGAGCTCGCGCGCAGCACCATTGCGCACTGCCGGCCCGGCGACGACGCCTCGCCCGAGCACCTCTCGGCGTACGGGGCGCTGCACCTCGCCGCGGTAATCGCCGCCGTCCGCGACAGCAAGGCGCCGACCGCATGGGATCTACTGCGCGAGGCCGACAGGATCGCGGGCCGGCTCGGCAGGGACGCGAACCACTTCCATACGTCCTTTGGACCGACGAACGTGCAGATGCACGGGGTGCACCTCGCAGCCGAAGAGGGCGACGTCGCCGAGGCGCTGCACCTCGCCGACAGCGTGTCGATTCCCGAGGGCGTGCTGCCCCTCGAGCGCACGACGCGGTATCTCGTCGAGGTGATGCACGCGAACCGCGTGAACGGTGACCAGTACGCGACGCTGCACATGCTGCGACAGATCATGGAAGCGTCACCGGAAGAGATCAAATACTTCCCGCTCGTCCGTGAGGCGGTGCAGTCACTCATGAAGCGGCCGCGGCCGCACATGCATGCGGAGCTGCACCAGATCGCCGAACACGTGGGCGTTCTGGCGTAGTTGGCAACCCGGAACCCTAGGCGACCCGGAAAATTCTTCCGGGTCGCCTTCGTGTGTGCGCTCTACGGTCCGTTACATGACGATGACTCAGCGAGGGCGCCCGGGGGTGGCTTGCGTGACTGCCAATCCCGCGCAGGGTGTGCGGATTGAGCGCGACGGGTCGTTACAGGTCACCGGGGCCGGCCGCTTCGCGCTGCCGCTGTCGGTCACGAAGGACGGCGAGCCGGTCGGTTCCGGGCGCTTGATCCTCACCCATGCACGCGCCGCCGAGCTGTACGCCGAGCTCGGGCGACTGCTCGCCGTCGAGTCGACTCCCCCGACTACTCCGGATGAGCGGAGCAAGTGACATGACGACGAATGAGCCTCGGCCGCAGCGCGAGCCGACGGGACGAAGCACACAAGACAGGTTGCGCCGCGCGCACATTGCGGACGCAGCAGCCGGGTTCGACGGGCTCGTGTCCGTCGGATGGATCAAGAGCAGCGGCGCGAGCGTGAGCGGGACCCTGGCGCTGTGGGATCAAGGGCAGCTCGCCGAGGTACCCGCCGGGATCGGTTGGGACGTCGTCCGTATGGGACGTCACCGGGGGTGGCGCACTGTCGACGCGCTGCGCGCCGCCGGCGAGCCCGTCGGCCCGGTCCTGGTCGCCGAGCCGTACGTCGAGGTGCTCGTGGCGCTCGGCTCGGCCGACGATTGGGACCAGGACGGCGCGACCGTCCTCGCCGCGGGCGAGCTCGTCCCCGTACCGCCCCCCGCTGTGGTCGCCCCGCACACGCTGAACGCCCGCTCTTGGATCGTGCCCCCGAAGGACACGCTCACGGACGGCGCGAAGCTGTATGAGGCGTACGCGGCCGCCGGCGCGACACTGATCGCAGGTGACCTCCGGTGACGATGCCGACGACCGTACTCGAGCCCGTTCCCCTCGGCGTGATCGCCCGACTCAACGCTCGCACGTGGCTCGCGCCGAGCGAGGGCGAGCTACTGCCCGTTCTGATGCTCACCTATCCGGCACCCCAGTTCGACGAGCCTTCCCCGGACGTCGTCGAGGCGACCATGCGCCATGTGGCGGCGTCGCTCGGCACCGTGGCGGCCGGCCCGGTCGTGCCCGAAGTCGGCGTACGCCTCACACTGCGAGGGCCCGACGCGCTGCTCTGGTTCACCGACACCGCGTACGCCCTGAAGATCGCGCATCCGCGTTGGACCCGCGCGGTCAACGTGAGCGACCGCGCGCTGCTCGCCGTCGGACTCGACGAGCTGTCGCCCGTCGCAACGGCCGCCGAAGTCGACGAGTACCGAGAGGCCGCCCGCGCTGCCGAGCGCATGCACCTCGGGATCGCACGCGTCGGCCGCCCCATAAGGGGCGCGAAATGAGAGCTGCCACCCAACCCACCTACGGACCGCCCGACGATCTCCTGCCGAGCGAGGTGCGAGCGTTGATCACGAAGGCATTCAGCGCCGGTCACGAGTGGTGGGAACCACAGGAGTTCATCGACCTCGACAAGCTGCTGCGCGAAGAGGTCGACCGGCTCGTACCTCTCGTGCGACGCCGGGCCGGCGAGGTTCCGCACCGCTCGCGCGACTGGTACGCGTGCGACAAGGCCGTCGACGCTGCCGAGTACACCATGCGGCATCCGGTATCGACGGGGCAGATCTCCGGGTCGATTCACGTCGCCGAGCTTGCCCGTCGCATCGTCGAGCTGTTTCGCGCTACAGCGGAACCCGACGCGCCGGTCGAGCGCCTCGACGGTTGTGACCTCTCGGGGGGCAGCTCGTGAAGGCTCTAGCTCGACCCGGCGTCGTCCCGTATATCTCGGCATGGAGCGGCGAGCAGCCGTTTCGCCGGCCGATCGTCTACGACGCCGCGCGGGGCGGTATCGGGTACGCGGACGAGACACCGGAAGATCGTGATCAGTACGGCGTTCTGTGGAACGGCCGCACCGTGGCGCAGGGCGTCGGGCGTCCCGAGTACGGCAACCCTCACCCCCAGCGGCAACGCGAGGCGATGCAACATCTGCTGTGTCAGGGGTGCAGGTGTCCCCGTGACGACGATCCGCGCGGCGTTCTCTGGTTGCTCGAGGACCGCCGGGGCGATTGGGCAGGGTGGCCGAACAATCTGCTCACGGCGCACCCCCCGAGCTGCGCGCCGTGCATCGTCAAGATGCGGGACTCGTGCCCGCACCTCGCCGAGACCGGTCACGTAGCGGTGCGGGCCCGGTCGAGTGAGGTGTGCGCGGTGTACGGGCGACTCTGGGCCCCCTCGGCGTTCGGCGTGCCGGTGCGGACTCCGAAGAAGGACGTCGTCGCATACGGCAGCCCCGCCGCGCGCTGGGTGCTCGCCGGGCAGCTCGTGCGCTCACTGCACGACTGCACGGTCGTCGACCTCGAGCGCGAGCTCGCTCGACACCCATAGACAGGGGCGGCCGGCGGTGAATCCCCCTCCCCCCGACCG
>NZ_NGFN01000710.1 GCF_002148965.1 Streptomyces swartbergensis
TCATCGGTCCGCCGCCCGAGGAAGGAGAGGAAGAATCCCGCCTGTTGCTCCGCTTCGCCGCTCCCCGTGACCCGGTGATGGTCGCGGACTGGGTGAACTTCAACGTGATCGACACCGAGAAGCAGGACTGGGCCCGCGGCTGGGCGGCACTCAAGCGGTTCACCGAACGCGAGGGCCACGCCCGGGTGCCCTACGGCCACAAGGAGCCTCCCGGCCCGTACTCCCTTGGGCAATGGGTGGCAGAACAGCGAAGGGCCTACGGGGCCGGGCAGATGAGCGGCCAGCGCGCGGCGCGGCTGGAGAAGCTCGGCATGGTCTGGTCGCTAGCGGATGAGCGGTTCCAGGAGAACCTGGAAGCCGCCAAGGCGTACTACGAAGTGCACTGGACACTGTGCGCGCCCCGGTCGGCGACGGCCCTGGACCGGCCCGTGGGGCAATGGCTGTCCAACCTTCGGCGGCCCGGCGCACTGGACGGCCACCCCGGGTGGAAAGCCGCGCTGGAGGCCGTGGATGAGCACTGGAACCCCCAGTGGCCGGCGGACTGGCAGCGGCACTATGCCGCGCTGCGGGAGCTGCTGCGYGACGAGGACCAGGCCGACGTCCTGCCCGGCGTCACCGTGCCGTGTAGCCGTGTCACTGGCCCACGGTATGACGGCGCGTGACGTCAGCGTTCGGGCAGCTTGCGGCGGAGGCTGTCCATTGACCCATCCCGACCTCGGCGTCATCTCCTTCCCCAGAACACTGCTCATCCGCCACGTGCGTGACCTCACCACCATCCCGACCAAGCCACCATGCGCCACCTGACGCGAGCAACACCCCGGCCCCGGCCCCCGGGTCGGGCGCAGGGAGGCGACCCGGGGGCCGCAGTGGCAGCTGTAGGGGCCGACGACAGCCGCGTCGCCGGGCTCTCCGCAACGTCCAGGGCGAGCAGCGGCGCGCCCTGCGGCGCCTCTTCGCAGTCCGATGCGTGCAGCACCCCGCCCGGACGGGCCGCGTCGATGAGTCGCTGACGGCGGTGAGCGCAGGGGTAGTGGACGGTGCCGACGAGCCCCTGCGTCGGTGAAAACTGCCCCGGTTGCTCGGGACCAGGCGTTCGGGAAATCGGCCACGGCGGACGGATGGCTAGCTGGCGTGTTCGTCGATCCACGCCTGGGGGACGAGAGCGTCGCCGTTGCGCCAGTTGTAGCGGACGCAGTCTTGATACCACTGGTCGGACAGGTTGGCGTGGTCGCTGACGATGAGCTGGAAGTTGGGGGCCAGGTCGTTGGTGAAGCCGTACATCAGCTCGAACATGCCGCGGACGGTGTTG
>NZ_NGFN01000711.1 GCF_002148965.1 Streptomyces swartbergensis
CCCCGGGACTACGCCCCGCAGGGCAGCCCCTGGCAGAACGGCGGAGGCGCACCGTACGGTGCCGGGTTCCCGGGCCGCCGCACCCGCCCGGACCCCGCCTCCCGGGCCGTCGTCCTCGCCGCCGCCGATCCGGCGAACGCGTACGGCGCCGCCCTGGCCTGGCCCGAGCCCCCGACCGGCGCCGGGCACAAGCCGGGCCGCAAGGCGGGCTCCCTGGTGGTCCTCGTCGACGGAGAGCTGACGCTCTACATGGAGCGCGGCGGCAAGACCCTGCTGGCCTGGGCCACCGACCCGGACGGTGACCCCAGCGAGGACCCCCGCCTGCGCACCGCCGCCGAGGCACTCGCCGCAGCCGCCCGAGCGGGCTCCCTCGGCACGGTCACGGTGGAGCGCGTCAACGGCGCCCAGGCCCTGACCTCCCCCATCGGCACCCTCCTGGAAGGAGCGGGTTTCATCGCGACCCCCCGAGGCCTCCGCCTGCGCGCCTGACCACCACACCGCCTGCACCGACCACCAGCACCGCCCCCGTGCCACCCTTGACCCATGCCCGAAGGTGACACGGTCTGGCAGACCGCGAGGCGGCTGCATGCCGCCCTCGCGGGAAAGGTGCTGACCCGCAGCGACCTCCGGGTGCCCCGGCTCGCGACGGCCGACCTGACGGGCCGCACGGTCCTGGACGTCACCCCACGCGGCAAACACCTCCTGACCCGCGTCGAGGGCGGCCTGACCCTGCACTCCCACCTGCGGATGGACGGCTCCTGGAAGGTGTACGAGAACGGCCGGCGCTGGAGCGGCGGCCCCGGCCACCAGATCCGCGCGATCCTCGGCACCACCGACCGCACGGCCGTCGGCTACCGCCTCCCCGTCCTGGAACTCCTGCGCACCGCCGACGAGCACCGCGTGGTCGGCCACCTCGGCCCCGACCTCCTGGGCCCTGACTGGGACCCCGGCCGGGCACTCGCCAATCTCCTCCAGGACCCCACCCGCCCCCTCGGCGAGGCCCTGCTCGACCAGCGCAACCTCGCCGGTATCGGCAACGTCTACAAGAGCGAGCTGTGCTTTCTGCTCGGCGTCACCCCCTGGCTCCCCGTCGGCGACCTGCCCGCCGAGCGCGCCGCCAAGCTGCCCGCGCTCGCCAAGAAGCTGCTGGAGACCAACCGCGACCGTGGGATCCGCACTACGACGGGCCGCCGCGGCCAGGACCTCTTCGTGTACGGCCGGGCTCCCCGCCCCTGCCTGCGCTGCCACACCTCCGTCCGCGTCGCCGACCAGGGCGACGGCTCCCGCGAGCGCCCCACGTACTGG
>NZ_NGFN01000712.1 GCF_002148965.1 Streptomyces swartbergensis
GGGCCGCCACCGTCGGCGGGTACGGCACGGCGCGTACGGTGTCCGCGCTTGGCGACCCGCCCGCGGCGATGACCCGCAGGTCCTGCTCGGCCTGCCCGGCCGACAGCCGCTGCGCGGGATCCTTGCGCAGCAGCCCCTCGATGACCGGGGCCAGCGGACCGGCCCGGCGTGGCGGCGGCAGCTCCTCGTCGACGATCGCGCGCAGCGTGCTCAGCGGGGTGTCCTGGCGGAACGGGGAGTGGCCCTCGACCGCCGCGTACAGCAGCACCCCGAGCGACCACAGGTCGGACTCCGGGCCCGGTGTGCGGCCGAGCGCCCGCTCCGGGGCGAGGAACTCGGGCGAGCCGATCACCTCCCCGGTCATCGTCAGCGCGGAGCTGCCCTCGACCATGGCGATCCCGAAGTCGGTGAGCACGATCCGGCCGTCGTTCGAGATCAGCACATTGGCCGGTTTCACGTCCCGGTGCAGCACCCCGGCCTCGTGCGCGGCCCGCAGCGCGGCCAGCACCTCGGCGCCGATGTGCGCGGCACGCTGCGGCGGCATCGGGCCCTCGGCGTCCAGGACCTCCGCCAGGGAGAGCCCGCGCACCAGCTCCATGACGATCCACGGCCGGCCGCCGTCCGTCGCCACGTCGTACACCGTCACCACGTTCCGGTTGGCGACCCGGGCCGCCGCCCACGCCTCCCGCTCCAGCCGGGCGTACATCCGCCGCACGTCGTCGCCCCCCAGCCCGGCCGGGGCGCGCACCTCCTTGACGGCGACCTCGCGGTGCAGCACCTCGTCGCGGGCGCGCCACACCGTCCCCATACCGCCCTCGCCGAGCGGTGCCAGGAGCCGGTAGCGGCCCGCGATCACACGCTCATGGCCCGGTTCTTCGGACACGGCGCCCCCATTCGCAGCCGGGCGGAATCTCCACGAGGTCTGTTTTCCCCATGACGTCGGATTTCCTCACGAACGTAACTCAGCCCAGCGCGGATGCCGCCCCCTTGAACACCAGTCCGGCCCCGAGCGCCACCACGGCGAAGGCCGAACCGAGCGGGGCGGTCCGGCGCACCAGGGCCGCCATCGGGCCCGCCGTCCAGCGGGGGCGCCGGTCCAGGAGCCGGGTCATGCCGCTGCCCGCCTTGACGACGGCGTACCCGGCGGCCGTGAGGGTGAGCGCGAGCCCGACGCCGTACGCGACGACGAGCAGCAGACCGAACCAGGCCTGCCCGAGGGCCGCGGCGCCGACGAGCACCACCACGGCGGACGGGCTGGGCACGAGCCCGCCCGCGAACCCCATGAGGATCGTGCCGCGGAGG
>NZ_NGFN01000713.1 GCF_002148965.1 Streptomyces swartbergensis
ACCGGTTCATGGGGGTGTCCCGTCGCCGGGGTTGCGTCGGCGGCTCGGGCGGCAGGCCTCTGCCCCGGCCCCGCCCCCGGATGCGACGGCACGGCGCCCGGCTCCTGCGCCGCCGGCGCGGGCGGGCTCACCTGAGCCACGCCGCACGGCACGGCCTCCGTCGCGTACGGCAGACGCAGCACTCCCTCCGGCGTCCACAGGCCCGTGCCCGCCAGCCACCCCTCGGGCGCCGGGAGATGGTGCACCCGCCGCTCGGCCGGCCGCCACACGCCGACCCACCTGCCGCGCGGCCCGTCGACGCGCAGCGCCACCGCGCAGCTCTCCGGCGTCAGCATCTGCCCCGGCTGGATCGCGAACGGCGTGACGGTGCAGTCCCGCAGCCGCAGGCACTGCGGGAAGCGCACCGGCAGGGCGCTGCCCAGGACGCCCCAGCCCAGTCGGTCCTGTCCCGGCGAGGGCGCGTCCGAGCGGATGAGCAGCAGCCCGCTGTCGTGGTCCGCGAGCAGCAGCCGGTCGTCGCTGTCGGCGGCGATCTGGAGCAGCGGCGACACCTCCCCGCCGCGCTCCAGGTCCACCACGACGGCCTTGGTGCGCCCGCCGGCCTCCCGGTCCAAGGCCAGCAGCCGTCCCGTACGGTCCAGCCAGACCCCGCCCGAGCAGCGGCCGGGCAGCTCGGCCAGTCGCTCGGGCCCGAAGGCGCCGCCCGCCACCAGCCACACCGTCGTCGAACGCGGGCCGACGGCCAGGGCGTACGCCCGCTCGCCGCCGGGGGCGGGCGGCAGCAGCCGCAGCCGGGCCGTGCCGTCCGGGCACTCGACCACGCCCAGGGGCAGCTCGCCGGTGCCGGGCCCGGTCGGGTACAGCAGAGAGAAGGCGTGCCGCCCGGCCACCAGACGGTGGATGAGGACCCGCCCGTCGCCCATCGGCTGCACCTCGGTGCCGGGCTCCTCCGGCTGGTTGCGGGGCAGGGGTACCGCGTACGGCTCGGGGCCGTCCAGGGTCCAGCGCTCCGGGAACCAGGAGTCGCCGGCCGAGGCGAGGCGTGCGGCGTAGGCACCGTCCGCGGTGAGTGTGCATCCTGCCGACGCGACCTCGTCGTCCTCGTGTCCCGCCGAAGGCTCGATCGCACACGCTGTCATCGTTCGGTCACCTCCAGTGACGAACGTAGTTTTCGTACGTGCGGGCGGGGAATCCGCTGGGGCCCGACTTCACACATAAGGGTGTTCCAGGAACGATTCGCCTGAGGATGTGGGGACTTCTGTGCTGGGCGGGGCGACAGCCGGCCGACGGGGTGGGGAA
>NZ_NGFN01000714.1 GCF_002148965.1 Streptomyces swartbergensis
CTCGCACATCGAGCTGGACCCGCGCCTGCCCAGCCCGTTCACCCCGGACGGCACCCGTCCGACCGGCCCGGCCTGGTACCAGACGCACACCGTCGCCTACGCCCAGGAGCTCGGCTACGACGTCCATCCGATCGAGGCGTACCTGCGCCGCGAGACCGGCGCCTATCTGGACCCGTGGCACGACCGGCTCAAGACCGCCTACGTCGACACCCTCGCCGACCTCGGCGTCACCCGGGACCTGGACGACCGGGCCTTCCTCGCGGCGATGGAGCGCCGGAAGGAGGTCGACCCGGCCCTGGCCGCTGTCCTGTCCGCCATCAAGGCCACGGTGAAGGGCGGCGTCGGCAAGCTGCGCGAGCGCCCGCAGGGCAAGTCCTACAAAGCGGGGGAGCGGTGGCCGGCGCTGGAGCGGCCGACCTGGCGGCCGGACATCCGGGCAGCCGTCATCAGCAAGGCTCGGGTCAACATGCACCGCAAGCTGCTGAACATGTCGCGAATGACCGGGCTATTCCCGCTCGCCGTGCTGTCCGACTGCGTCGTCTACCCCAGCCCCGGTGACAGCCCGCTGGACTTCCTGCCGTACGCCGCCTCGGGCAAGCCGCAGCCCGGCGGGTTCCGCCTCGGGCCCACGCCGGGCCTGGCGAAGCTGGAGGGCGTCCAGTCGATGCTGTGGGCCGTCGACCTGATGGAGAAGGGCCTCAACCCGGCCCGCCACATCAAGGGCGGCGACGCGGTCCTCGACGAAGGCGAGTAGCCCCGTGGCCACCGACACCGCTATGTCTGCCGCTTCGGGCGGATCCGCCCCAAGCGCCGTGTCGACGCTGGAAGCCGGCGCGGAGCTGGAGCGGACGCTGGACCGCCTGGAGGCGCGCATGGAGGCCCTGCAGTTCTCCATGCGCACCCTCCGCACCTCACCGCGGTTCGAACTCTGGAGGCACGACCTCCACGAGACCCGCGAGACCTGGTTCCGCCTGGTCGATCCCGACGGCCAGGACCCCACCCCTGAAGGGAGCTGAGCACCACCGTGGAGATCCATGACGCGATCGAGCGGGCCGACCGGGAGGGCTTCACCCGGGAGCCTCCGAAGACGCTGAAGGGCCAGATCGGCTTCCTGCTCAAGCAGTTGGGCAGCGCGAAGGCCGTCGCCCAGGAGATCGGTGTCACCGCCGACTCCGTCAACCGCTACCGGCGCGGTGCCCGCAAGCACGCCCGCGCCGACGTCGCCGCGAAGATCGACGACGCCGTGCGGCAGCGGTGGCAGCCGCAGGTG
>NZ_NGFN01000715.1 GCF_002148965.1 Streptomyces swartbergensis
ATTCCTGATCGCTCACGCGGTCATCCTGTCGTACGGCTCATCCGGTCGTGTCCCCCAGCCCCACCGCACGGCCCTGCTCGTCCCACCGCACCTCCAGGACATGGTCGACGGCGTCCCGGTCGAGGGGGCCGTACACGTGCGGGAACCGGGTGTCCTCGGCGACGCCGGGCGGCGGGGCGGGGGCCGCCGCCTCCCACTCCACCCGCGCGGTGAGGCGGGTCTCGTCGAGGGCGAGCACCAGCAGGGGCCGGGGCGCGTCCCGGTAGAAGGCGTTGACGACGGCGAGTGTGGTCGGCTCGTCGGGTGAGCAGTGCACGAAGCCCTCCTCGGCGAGGGAGGCGGGTGCGTACGGACCGTCGGGGGCGGCGTTCCAGTCGGTGAGCGGTACGGAGTGGTAGATCATGGCCCCGTTATAAGCCACCGGGGCCCGGGGGCGCGGGGGCCTCTAGAGCCCCAGGGCGGTGATGGTCCGGGCGGTGGCTTCGGCGATCAGGGCGTCCGAGGGTGCGGCGTCGTAGCCGGGCCGGTCGGTCATGACGGCCAGGACGAGCGGCTCGGTGCGGGGCGGGCGGACGATCGCGATGTCGTTGGCCCTGCCGTAGTTGCCCGTGCCGGTCTTGTCGGCCACCTGCCAGCCCTTGGGAAGTCCGGCCCGGATGCGGCGGGCGCCGACCGCGGTGGCGTTGTGCGAGAGCCAGTCCGTCAGCAGCGCCCGTTCACCGGCGGGCAGTGCGGTGCCCAGGAGCAGCTTGTGGAAGTCGGCGGCGATCGCGCGGGGAGTGGTGGTGTCGCTGGGGTCCTCCGGCGGTACGTCGTGCAGTTCCGGTTCGTAGTGGTTCATGCGGCTGACGCTGTCGCCGAGGTCGCGCAGATAGGCGGTGAGCTTCGCCGGGCCACCGAGGTCGCGCATGAGCAGGTTGCCGGCCGTGCCGTCGCTGTGGCGGACGGCGGCGTCGCAGAGCTGGCGCAGCGTCATGCCGGTCGCGACATGCTTGGCGGTGATCGGCGTGGTGGACCGGAGGTCGTCCCGCGTGTAGGTGACGCGCCGGTCCAGGCCGTCGAGGGAGCGGTGGTGCAGGACCGCCGCCGCGGCCAGGGCCTTGAAGACCGAGCAGAACGCGAAGCGCTCGTCGGCGCGGTGGATCGCGCTGGCGCCGGTGCCGGTCGCGAGGGCGTAGACGCCGACGCGGGCGCCGTACTCGCGCTCCAGGTCCGCCAGGCGCGGGCGGTGGACGGAC
>NZ_NGFN01000716.1 GCF_002148965.1 Streptomyces swartbergensis
CGGCTGACCGGGGTGGGGCTGCTGTGGGTACGGGCCCGGATGCCCGGGGACCTGCTGGCCGGGAACCGGCTGCCCGGGGCCCGGCTGCTGCCCGGGATACGGAGGCTGGGGTTGGCCCGGGACGGGCTGGCCGGGCAGCGGCGGGGCGGCCACCGGCGGCGGGTTGCCGTCGGAGGTCCACAGGCCGTGCATCTGCTGGTGACGGACGAAGTCCTCGGCGACCATCGCCGCGAGGTTGAAGTACGCCTCCCGCACCTTCGGCCGCATCATGTCGAGGTCGACCTCGGCACCGGCGGCGAGATGCTCGTCGAACGGCACGACGATGACGCCCCGGCAGCGCGTCTCGAAGTGCGACACGATGTCCTCGACCTTGATCATCTTGCCGGTCTCACGCACCCCGGAGATGACGGTGATGGACCGCGAGACGAGGTCGGCGTACCCGTGCGCGGACAACCAGTCCAGCGTCGTACTCGCGCTGCTCGCACCGTCCACCGAGGGGGTCGAGATGATGATGAGCTGGTCGGCGAGGTCCAGCACACCGCGCATGGCGCTGTAGAGCAGACCGGTACCGGAGTCGGTGAGGATGACCGGGTACTGCTTGCCCAGCACGTCGATCGCGCGCCGGTAGTCCTCGTCGTTGAACGTCGTGGACACGGCCGGGTCGACGTCGTTGGCGATGATCTCCAGCCCGGACGGCGCCTGGGAGGTGAACCGCCGGATGTCCATGTACGAGTGGAGGTGCGGGATCGCCTGGACGAGGTCACGGATGGTGGCCCCGGTCTCGCGGCGCACACGGCGTCCGAGGGTTCCCGCGTCCGGGTTTGCGTCGATCGCGAGGATCTTGTCCTGCCGCTCGGTGGCCAGCGTGGAGCCGAGCGCGGTGGTGGTGGTCGTCTTGCCGACACCGCCCTTGAGGCTGATCACGGCGATCCGGTAGCAGGAGAGCACGGGCGTGCGGATCAGCTCCAGCTTCCGCTGCCGCTCGGCCTCCTCCTTCTTCCCACCGATCTTGAACCGCCCGCCACCGGCCACCGGACGGCTGCTCTTCGCCTTCTGCTTCTTGCTGTTGAGCAGCCGGTCGGACGACAACTCCACGGCAGCGGTGTAACCCAGCGGCGCGGCCCCCGGGTTGGTCGGCTGCCGCTGRTCGTGCTGCATGGGCTGCGGCCAGGCGGCACCGGTRCGGGGGTCCACGGGCTGCGGAGGCTGCCCCTGCCCTTCGGGCTGCGGC
>NZ_NGFN01000717.1 GCF_002148965.1 Streptomyces swartbergensis
CCCCCGCGTCGACCCCTCCGACCCCAACGCCGGTTTCCTGGCGGGCCTGATGACCTCCGCCCCGGCCGAGTTGCTCGGCGCCCTCGCGGCCGCTCCGGCCCCGTCGATCGAGACGCGGCTGCGGCAGATCCGGGCCTGGCTGGAGACCGGCGACCCGGCCGCCGCGCTGGAGGCGCTGGTCAGGCTGGAGGGGGAGCGGCCCGACGACTGGCGGGTGGTCTGGTACCGGGGCGTGGCCGCGTTGGTGACGGGCGACGACGATGGCGCCGCGCTCGCCTTCGACGCGATCTACGACGCCTTCCCCGGCGAGATCGCGCCCAAGCTGGCGCTGGGCCTGTGCGCGGAGGTGCTGGGTCAGCTCGACAACGCCGCCGAGTACTACCGGCTGGTGTGGTCGACCGACCCGAGCTATGTGAGCGCCGCGTTCGGGCTGGCCCGCGTCCAGCTGGCGACCGGGGATCGGCGCAGCGCCGTACGGACACTGGAGTCGGTCCCCGAGTCCTCCATCCACTACACAGGCGCGCGCGTGGCCGCCGTCCGGGCGCGGCTGCGGCAGCGCACGGCGATCGCCTCCGACGTACCGTTCCTGGAGGACCTCACGGCCGCCGCGGCGCAGGTGGAGGCCCTGGACGCGTACGGTCTGGATCCGGCGCGGCGCGAGCAGTTGTCGGCCGAAGTCCTCGGCTGCGCGCTGGACTGGGTACTCTCCGGGGGCCAGGGTTCCGCCCCTCCCGCCGCCGGGGGACGGACGCTGCTCGGCAGCGGCCTGGACGAGCGGGGCCTGCGTTTCGGACTGGAACGCTCGTACCGCACGCTGGCCCGGCTGGCGCGGGGCGGCGAGGAGAGGATCGACCTGGTGGAACGTGCCAATCGTTACCGCCCCCGGACGTGGGTGTAGTTGATGTCGCAGATGCCCCAGTTGTCCGCCTGCCCGAGTTGCGAGGAACCCCTCGAGTCGGGTGACCGTTTCTGCGGCGCGTGCGGATACGACCTGTCCGCCGTGCCGGCACGGCCGGAGGACAACCCGACCATCACCATGAACGGCTCGGTGCCCGCGCAGGGCGCTCCGGCCGCCGGTGCGTATCCCGAGCCGGCGTCGGTGCCGCCCACCGGCGCGGGCTGGCCCGCCCCCGGGCCGGACGGCGCGGGCGGATCGCAAGCGGCGCACCTGCCGACGGACCTTCAGGGCACGGACTCGGGCGGCTCCCCGCTGCCCCCGGACACACCCC
>NZ_NGFN01000718.1 GCF_002148965.1 Streptomyces swartbergensis
GTCTCCTGGGCGACGGCGACCGAGGCGGGGGCGGCGGTCAGCAGGGCGGCGGAGACGGCGGCGACGGATATCAGCTTCCGTCTGAACTCTGGGGAGATACGCACGGTCGTTGCCTTTCGTGGCCGGACTCCGGGCTGGGCGGAGCGGCGGTGGATGCGCTTCCTCGCTGAAGCGGAGGGGGGTGGTTCGAAAGAGCGACGCAGTGGCCGGCCAGGCGTGTGGGGAGCGGACCCGTCCGGGGTTACCTGTGGGTCAGCTGTGGTCGAACGATAGGCAAAGTGAAGGTCATCGGGATACGGGGGAAACCCTCGATCGAGCCGGAAACCGACCCTCTATGGCGGTCAGTTGGGCGCGAATGGCCCCCTTTTCGAACAGGTCGTGGCGCGGTGAACGCGCCGGGCCGGTTGCCCGTATTGCACTACCGACCGCACCGGTCCGGCCGAGGAGACGCAGACGGATGCCCCGTACCACCGCACACCGCGCCGCGCTCGCGGCCGCCCTCGTGACCCCGTTGCTGCTGCCGCTGTGGGCGGCGGGTCCGGCGCGGGCGCACGGTGCGCCGACGGATCCGGTGAGCCGGGTGGTGGCCTGTTCCCCCGAGGGCGGCGGGCGAGCGGACTCGGCGGCGTGCCGCGCGGCCGTCGCGGCGAACGGCGCGCCCTTCACGGCGTGGGACAACCTGCGGGTGGCGAACGTGGACGGCCGGGACCGGCAGGTCGTCCCCGACGGGAAGCTGTGCAGCGGGGGCCTGCCCGGCTACAAGGGGCTCGACCTCGCCCGCGCCGACTGGCCGGCGACCCGGATGACTCCCGGCGAGACGCTGACCATGCGGTACGTCTCGACGATCCCGCACACCGGCACGTTCCGGATGTACCTGACGAAGCCCGGCTACGACCCGGCCGGGCCGCTGTCCTGGTCCGACCTGCCCGGGAAGCCGTTCGCCGAGGTGACGGACCCGGCCCTGACGGACGGCGCGTACGGCGTCGAGGCGACCCTGCCGTCCGACCGGACCGGGCGGCACGTGCTGTACACGGTCTGGCAGAACAGCAGTACGCCGGACACGTACTACTCGTGCTCGGACGTGGTGTTCCCGGAGAAGAAGGACGCGGCGCTCCCGGAGAAGAAGCAGGAGGAGAAGGAGCCGCAGGGAGGAGAGAAGGAGAACACCCCGTTGGCCTCGAACTCCGGACCCGCCTCCGAACCCACCCCCGGACCCGCCTCCGA
>NZ_NGFN01000719.1 GCF_002148965.1 Streptomyces swartbergensis
CCTCTGTGCCGGACGCCGGCTTCCGCGTCGACGGGTCGTCCAGCGGCTTGAGCGCGACGAACTTGCTGGTCCGCTCGGCGTCCTTCTCGGGCGCGCCCTTGCCGTCCTTGGCGTCCTTGGCGGCACCGCCGAGCTTCAGCATGGTGGTCGGCTGATCGACCGGGGGCCGTACGGCTTTGAAGACGGCGGTGGGCTGGTCGACGGGGGGTTCGGCGTCCGACTCGGGAGCCTTGTCCGCGCCGTCGGCCTTGGCCGTCTCGGGCTTCTCCCGGGTGTCGCCGGTGTCGTCGGTGTCGTCGGAGGTGGGCGTGTCCGCCGAGGCTTCCTCGGAAACGCCGGTGGCGGAACGGTCCGCCTCGGGCTCGTCGGCCTCCTCCTGCCCGCCCTGGGCACCGGCACCGGCCTCGGCAGCCTCGTCCGGGTCTTCGGCCTTCGGCCGGTCCGCGACGTCGGTGGCGGCCTCGTCCGCGCCTTCGGCGTCTTGGTCGTCCCGAGCGTCCACGTCGGCCTCAGCGGCCTTCTCAGGCTTCTGGCCGTCCGTGTCGGCCTCCGTGGCCTCTTCCGCCCTCTCAGCCGCCTCCTGGCCGTCCTCAGAGCCCTTGTCGGCGCTCTCGGCTGCCGCGGCTTCCTCGTCCTGGTCGGCCGACGCGACCCACGCGGCCACGGCGTCCCGCAGCCGCCCGTCACTGGAGACGGCGTCGTCCCCGCGCTCACGGGAGCCGGAGGACTCGCCGGACTGGGAAGCCGTGGCGGAGCCGGAAGCCTCGGCGGTACCGGAAGCCTCGCGGGGGCTGGAAGCCTCGCCGGTGCCGGTTGACTCGCCGGGCTCGGAGGCCTCAGCGGAGGCCGAGGCCCCAGCCGACCCCGAAGACCGGCTGGAGCCCCTCACGGACTCCTCCGCAGACTGCCGGGACGCGTCGGCCGCCGTGCCCTCGGTGCCCGCGCCGCCGGTGCCCTGCTCGGCGCCAGCCGCCGAGTCCGCCTCGCCCGCGCCCTGCTCGGCGTCAGCCGCCGCACTCTCGGTGCCCGCGCCGCCGGTGCCCTGCTCGGTCTCAGTCGCCGTGCCCTCGGTGCCCGCGCCGCCGGTGCCCTGCTCGGCGCCAGCCGCCGAGTCCGCCTCGCCCGCGCCCTGCTCGGCGTCAGCCGCCGCACTCTCGGTGCCCGCGCCGCCGGTGCCCTGCTCGGTCTCAGTCGCCGTGCCCTCGGTGCCCGCGCCGC
>NZ_NGFN01000072.1 GCF_002148965.1 Streptomyces swartbergensis
CCTGGGCACGGGACGACACCCCTCTCCCCGACCCGGAACCCGACTTCCCCGGCCCCTACACCGTCCTCGTCGTCGACGGCGACCCCGGCGGAGCCGACCTGCGTGAAGCCGTGGCACGGCTGGCGCTGGAGGGCCCCCGGGCCGGCATCCATGTCGTCTGCCTGGCCGAGACGGCGGCCGCCTCACCCGCCTCGCCCGTGACGGAGACCTACGAGGCGGCCTGCTCGGTGTCGCCGACGTTCCGGCAGTGCGGTGCGGTCGCGCTGCTCAGCGGCGACGTGGCGACGGCCCTGCGGCTGATGCGCGTGGCCCGGGTCGGCGGCGCCTCGGGCCCGGTCGGGCCCGTGGGCCACGGCACCATCGCCACCGTCGACGCCGTCTCCCCCGCGTGGGCCGAGCGGTTCGCGCGGGCGCTGGCGCCGCTGCGTACGGACGGCGCGACGAGCGAGCGGCAGCCGCGCGTCTCCGCGCCACTGCCCCAGGCGGCCCGGCTGCTGGACGAGCTGGGCCTGGCCCGGGCCACTCCGGCGTCGCTGATGGCGCGCTGGGCGGACGCGGCCGACGACACCGAGGCGCTGGGCGGGCGGGTGCGCGCGGTGCTGGGCGCCGGGCCGCGCGGCCCGGTCTGCGCGGACCTCGCGGCCCAGGGGCCGCATCTGCTGATCGAGGGCCCGCCGGGCAGCGGCCGTACGGAGCTGCTGCGGGCGGTCGTCGCGTCCCTGGCCGCCGCCGAGCGGCCGGACCGGCTGGGCATCGTGCTGGTCGACGGCCGGGGCGGTCCCGGCGCGGGCGGCGGGTCCGGCGAGGGACTGCGCCTGTGTACGGACGTCCCGCATGTCACCACCTACCTCACCGCCCACGACCCGGTCCGGATGCGCGAGTTCGCGCAGTCCCTGAGCGCCGAGCTGAAGCGGCGCGCCGAGCTGCTGGGGCGCTCCGACTTCGCCGAGTGGCACACCGGGCGCGAGCTGTCGGGCCGCATGGTGGCCCAGCGCACGGCGACGGCCCGGGGCGGCGCCCAGGCCGAGGCCGGTGCGGGGACCGCCGCCGGGGCCGGGGATCTCGACTCCCCGCCCAGTTCGACGATGCGGCTGCGGCCCCGAGCGGCCCGGCGGCAGACGGAGGCGGCGCCGCCGCTGCCCAGGCTCGTCGTGGTCGTGGACGACCTGGACGCGCTGGTCTCCCCCGCCCTCGGCTCGACCGGACGGCCCGCGGCCGGATCGGTGATGCGCGCGCTGGAGGCCGTGGCCCGGGAGGGCGAGCGGCTGGGCGTCCACCTGGTGGCGGCCACCGGCCCGTGTGCCCGTACGGCGGAGACGGAACCGGCGCGCCGGGCCACGCTCCGCGTCACCCTCGACGCCCCGGCGCCGGGCCCCGACGAGCCCGCTCCGGGCCGTGGCCGCCTCGCCTGCGCGGACGGGCGGGTCACGCCGTTCCAGGGCGGGCGGGTCACCGGCCGTATTCCCCGGACGGCGACGCTCCGGCCCACGGTCGTGCCCCTGGAATGGCACCGCATGGGTGACCCTCCGGCCCGCCGTCCGGTGCGGGAACTCGGAAACGGCCCGACCGACCTGGCACTGTTGGCCAGCGCGCTGGAAAGGGCGGCGCGGGAGGTCGCGGCGGCGCAGGTGCCGTCACTTCTGTAGCACTCGTCCGTGGCACTGGCTGGATGCCGACCCCGTCCGTCGGCCAGGGCCGAGTCCCTGGTCACGAGGGGGTCACGATCCCCCGCTTGACAGCCGACGCCATCTTGCCGCCCCCGCACACCCGGGCGTAGACCAGATCGCACGGGAGCGCGCTCGACGTTCGACGAGGGAACGAAGAACGGGGCAGTCATGCGCATGACGAGCACCATCCGGACACGCTGGTCGCCGCAACGGGACAAGGCGACCCCCCAGCACCGCAGAGCCGCCAAGGCCGCGGCCGCCGTCGCCGCGGGAGCGCTCGCGCTCTCGCTCACCGCCTGCGGAGGCGACGGCGACGGAAACAGTGGAACCGAGGGAAACACCGAGGAGACCGCCAACAACGTCACTCTTCCGAAGCTGGACGGGACGAGCCTGGAGATCGCCGCCGTGTGGAGCGGCGCCGAGCAGGCCAACTTCAAGAAGGTCCTGGCGGAGTTCGAGAAGCGCACGGGCGCCAAGGTCACGTTCGTGCCCGCCCAGGACCCGATCATCAACTTCATCGGCTCGAAGGTGGCCGGCGGGCAGCCGCCGGACATCGCGATGCTGCCGCAGCCGGGCGCCATCAAACAGGCCGTCGACCGGGGCTGGGCCAAGCCTCTCGGCGCCGAGGCGCTGAAGGAGCTCGGCGAGAACTACTCGCAGGGCTGGCAGGACATCGGCAAGGTGGGCGGCAAGCAGTACGGCGTCTACTACAAGGCCGCCAACAAGTCCCTGATCTGGTACAACAACCAGGTCTTCGAGAACGCCGGGGCGACTGAGCCCGAGACCTGGCCGGATCTGCTGAAGACGGCACAGACGGTCTACGACTCCGGCGTCACCCCGTTCTCCGCCGGCGGCGCCGAGGGCTGGACGCTGACCGACTGGTTCGAGAACGTCTACCTCTCACAGGCCGGGCCGGAGAAGTACGACCAGCTGGCCAAGCACGAGATCAAGTGGACGGACCCGTCCGTGAAGGACGCGCTGACCACGCTCGCGCAGGTCTGGGGCAAGGCCAACTACGTCGCGGGCGGAGCGAACGGGGCGTTGCAGACCGACTTCCCGGCCTCCGTCACGCAGGTCTTCACCGGCGGGGACCAGCCCAAGGCGGCCATGGTCGCCGCGGGCGACTTCGCGCAGGTCAACATCCCCACGACCATGAAGGTCGGCACGGACGCGAAGGTGTTCCCGTTCCCGGCGGTCGGTGACAACGGGCCGGTGGTCTCGGGCGGCGACGCGGCCGTGATCCTTCAGGACTCGAAGGGAGCGCAGGCCCTGGCCACCTGGCTCGCCTCGCCGGACGCGGCCCAGATCCAGGCCAAGCTGGGCGGCTACCTCTCGCCGAACAAGAACGTGCCGAACTCCGCGTACCCGAACGCGGTGCAGCAGAGGATCGCCAAGGCGCTCGTCGACGCCGGTGACGACTTCCGCTTCGACATGTCCGACCAGGCCCCGCAGGCCTTCGGCGGCACGCCCGGCAAGGGCGAGTGGAAGATCCTCCAGGACTTCCTGAAGAACCCGAAGGACGTCGCGGGTACGCAAGCGAAGCTGGAGACCGAAGCGGCCGCGGCCTACGGAGGCTGACGGCATGACGTCGGCCACGGCGGCAGGGGGCGTCAAGCCCCCTGCCGTTCCCAAGTCGCGCAAGAGTGTGACCGGCACCCGCAGGACCGTCGCGGCGCTGTTCCTGCTGCCCGCGCTCGTCCTGCTCGGCGCGCTCGTGGTGTACCCGATCGGGTACTCGGTGGTCCGCAGCTTCTACGACCAGTCCGGTGACGGCTTCGCCGGGATCGACAACTACAAGGCCCTCTTCACCGACGAGGGCATCCGCACCGCGCTGAAGAACAACATCATCTGGGTGGTGTTCGCGCCGACGGTCGCGACGGTGCTCGGCCTGATCTTCGCGGTGCTGACCGAACGGGTGCGCTGGGGCACGGCCTTCAAGCTGGTCGTCTTCATGCCGATGGCGATCTCGATGCTGGCGGCGGGCATCATCTTCCGCCTGGTGTACGACCAGGACCCGGACAAGGGCGTCGCGAACGCGGTGTGGGTGGGCGTGCACGACACGTTCACCCAGGCGTCGGCGTTCCCGAAGGCCCACCCGGGCCGTGAGTCGCCGCTGGAGCCGGCGGGCGGGGGCGCGTTCATCACCAAGTCGCCCGTCCGCACGGGCGAGACCGTCTCGCTGCCCCTGGTGGGTGTCGCGCCGGACCTGATGCCGGACGACGCGAAGCCCGCCGTGGCGGCGAAGCCCGAGCCGGACAAGATCACCGGTACGACCTGGCAGGACTTCACGCGGGGCCAGGGCGTGGGGACGCTCAACCGGGTCGACTCGTCCGAACTGGGCTATGCCGGCATGAGGATCGAGGCCGTGAAGGACGGCAGGGTGGTGGCGTCGGCGACGGCCGCCGACGACGGCACCTTCACGCTGCCGGCCTCGGCCGACGGGGCCCAACTCCGCCTCCCGGACAGCAACTTCAAGGAGCCGTACGCCGGCCTGGACTGGCTGGGCCCGTCCCTGGTCACCCCGGCCATCATCGGCGCGTACATCTGGATGTGGGCGGGCTTCGCGATGGTGCTGATCGCGGCGGGGCTCGCGGGCGTGCCGCGGGAACTGCTGGAGGCCGCCCGGGTCGACGGCGCGAGTGAGTGGCAGGTGTTCAGACGGGTCACGGTGCCGCTGCTGGCGCCGGTCCTCGCGGTCGTCACCGTCACCCTGATGATCAACGTGCTGAAGATCTTCGACCTGGTCTTCATCATCGCCCCCGGCTCCGCCCAGGACGACGCGAACGTCCTCGCCCTGGAGCTGTACCGCAAGGGCTTCTCCGAGGACCAGCCGGGCATCGCCAGCGCCATCTCGGTGTTCCTGCTGCTCCTCGTGATCCCGGTGATGTGGTTCAACGTGCGTCGGCTGAGGCGGGAGGTGCGGCGATGAAGGCGAAGCAGTCGCTGGGGTCCCGGCTGGCCGAGGGGGTCAGCGGTGGGCTGGTGCGGGTGTTCCTCATCGTCGTCGGCCTGTTCTGGCTGGTGCCGACGATCGGTCTGCTGCTGGCCAGTCTCCGCTCGCCGGAGGACATCGCGGCGAGCGGCTGGTGGAAGGTGTTCACCGAGCCGTCGCAGATCACGTTCGACAGTTACTCCAAGCTGCTGGAGAACGAGGACATCACCAGCAGCCTGGTCAACACGGTGTGGATCACCGTCCCGGCGACCCTGCTGGTCGTGATCGTCGGCTCGCTGGCGGGCTACGCCTTCGCCTGGATGGAGTTCCCGGGGCGCGACTGGTGGTTCCTGGGCGTGGTCGGCCTGTTGGTCGTGCCCGTGCAGGTCGCGCTGATCCCGATCGCCGAACTCTTCGGCGAGATCGGCATCTTCGGCACGGTGATCGGCGTGGTGCTCTTCCACGTCGGCTTCGGTCTGCCGTTCGCGGTGTTCCTGCTGCGGAACTTCTTCGCGGAGATCCCGAGGGAGCTGCTGGAGGCGGCGCGGCTGGACGGGGCGGGTGAACTGCGCCTGTTCTTCCGCGTCGTGATGCCGCTCGGCGCCCCGGCGATCGCCTCGCTCGGCATCTTCCAGTTCCTGTGGGTGTGGAACGACATGCTGGTCGCGCTGATCTTCTCGGACTCCGGGAGCCAGCCGATCACGGTCGCACTCCAGACGCAGGTACGGCAGTTCGGCAACAACATCGACGTGCTGGCACCCGGCGCGTTCATCTCGATGGTGGTCCCGCTGGCCGTCTTCTTCGCGTTCCAGCGGCAGTTCGTGTCCGGCGTGATGGCAGGGGCCGTCAAGTAGCGTTCAGCGCAGGGTAGTTGGAGGGGCGGACCGGTCGCGGTCCGCCCCTTCGGCGTTCCCCCGGATGCCGTAGCCGCCGTAACCAACTCGCCCCACCGGCCGTTCCCGGGCCGAACGCCCGCGCCGACCGATGGATGGCCTCTTGCCCAGGTTCAGTGTCATTGTCCCCGCGTACCAGGTTCAGGCGTACCTGCGCGAGTGCCTCGAATCGGTGCTCTCCCAGTCCTGTCCCGATCTCGAACTGATCGTCGTCGACGACTGCTCGCCGGACGCGTGCGGCGCGATCATCGACGAGTTCGCCGCCCGCGACGCGCGCGTCCACCCCGTCCACCTGCCCGAGAACGTCGGCCTGGGCCGCGCGAGAAACGCCGGCGTGGCGCGCGCGAGCGGCGACTACCTGCTGTTCCTCGACAGCGACGACACCCTCACACCCGACGCGCTGCGGTCGATCGCGGACCGGCTGAAGGAGACGGGCGATCCGGACGTCCTGGTCTTCGACTACGCGCGCACCTACTGGACGGGGGAGGCGGTCCGCAACCAGGCGGCCCTCCAGCTCACCGAGCAGAGCCCGGCCCCGTTCCGCCTGGAGGACCGGCCCGGCCTGCTGAGGCTGCTGATGGTCGCCTGGAACAAGGCCTACCGGCGGGAGTTCGTCGAGGAGCAGGGGTTCGCGTTCCCGCCCGGGTACTACGAGGACACGCCGTGGACGTACCCGGTGCTGATGACCGCGGAGTCGATCGCGACCCTGGACCGCGTCTGCGTGCACTACCGGCAGCGGCGCCAGGGCAGCATCCTGCGCACCACCAGCGAGCGGCACTTCGACGTCTTCGAGCAGTACGACCGGGTGTTCGCGTATCTGGAGGAGCGCCCCGAACTGGCCCGGTGGCGGCCGGTGTTGTTCCGCCGCATGGTCCATCACCTGGCGATCGTGTACTCCCGGCGGGACCGGCTGCCCCCCGGCTCGCGCGCGGACTTCATGCGCCGGGCCCGCGCCCACTACCGCCGCTACCGCACCCGGGGCGCCCCAATCCCGCTGCGCGCCCGGGTGCAGCACGCCCTGATCCGCTTCGGCCTGCACCGCACGTACCGCACGCTCCAGCTGGTGTCGGCCCTGCATCGCGGCGTGGCGCGGACCACCGGGAAGCTGCTGCGCGGTCTACGGTCAGTCGCGCTCAGGGTCCACTACCGCGTCCAGCGCTGTCTCCCGCTGCGCGCCGACCGGGCCGTCTTCGCCGCCTACGACGGGCGCGGCCACAGCTGCAACCCGGGCGCGCTGGAGTCCGCGTTCCGGGATCTCGCGCCGCACATCCGCACGGCGTGGATCGCCCGTCCCGAGCACCACCACACCGTCCCGCCGGGCACGCGCCGCCTCGTCCCCGGCACGGCCGCCTACTGGACGGCACTCGCCCGCTCCGCCTACCTGGTCAGCAACACCGCATTCGACCACCGCCTGGTCAAGCGCCGGGGCCAGACCCTGATCCAGACCGGGCAGGGCACCCCGCTGGGGCACATCGGCCTCGACCTCCAGGAACGCCCGGCGGCGGCCCGGGGCAGGGACTTCGCCCGGCTGCTCCAGGGCGTCGACCAGTGGGACTACGTGCTGTCCGCCAACCGCCACACCACCCTCACCCACGAGCGCGTCCACCCCGGCCGCTACACCACGCTGGAGTACGGCTACCCCCGCAACGACGTGTTCCGCACGGCGACCCCGGCGGACGTGGCCCGGCTGCGCGCCTCGCTCGGCATCCCGGAGGGCACCGTGGCGATCCTCTACGCGCCGACCCACCGCGACTACCGCCGCTCCCAGCGCCACGCCCTCGACCTCCAGCGGATCGTGCGCCGCCTGGGCCCGCGCTTCCTCGTGCTGGCCCGCGCCCACCACGCCTACGACGCCCCGCTGACCAGCTCCTTCGGCCGGGTCGTCGACGTCAGCGACCACCCGAGCGTGGAGTCCCTGTGCCTGGCCTCGGACGCCCTGGTCACGGACTACTCGTCGCTGATGTTCGACTACGCCAACCTGGACCGGCCGATCGTGATCCACGCCGACGACTGGGAGGCGTACGAGGCGGCCCGCGGCACCTACTTCGACCTGCGCTCCTTCCCGCCGGGCGCGGTCGCGCGCGGCGAGGACGAGCTGATCGACATCTTCGCCACCGGCCACTGGCGCGGCTCCCGGTCGGCCCAGCTGCGCTCGGCGTTCCGGGAGCGGTTCTGCACGTACGACGACGGCCGGGCCGCCGAGCGGGTCGTCCGCCGGGTCGTCCTCGGGGAGTCGGACCTGCCGCCGGTCGTGCCGCTCGACGAGCGCCGGCCGGTGCCGTCGGCGGCGGCCTCGCTGGCGCGCGAGCCGCTCGCCACGGTGCCGCAGCCGGCCGTCGCCGTCGACAGCCTCTGAACCCGGTTCTCACGCGGGAGTCCGTATGCCCTCCAGCCCGTCGCGGCCCACCCCGAGCCGGCCGCCCTCCTGGCGCCCGTCCGGGAGGCCGGGACGCCCTCGCGCCGCCTGACGCGGTCCCCGCGTCCGAAGAACCCACGACCCTCGACAGAAAGAGCAGAATGCCCCGCTTCAGCATCGTCGTCCCGTCCCATGGGGTCGCGGGCCGGCTGTCCCAGGCGCTGGACTCGATCCTCGCCCAGTCGTTCGGCGACTTCGAGCTGATCCCGGTGTGCGACGCGCCCGACTCACCAGCGGCGGACGTCGTCGCCGGGTACGCCGAGCGGGACTGCCGGGTGACGCCGGTGCACTCGCCGCCGTCGGCCGGTCTGGCCGGGGCGCGCAACACCGGGCTGCGGTCGGCGGTCGGCGGCCATGTGCTGTTCCTCGACGGGGACGACGTCCTGGTCCCGGGGGCGCTGGCGGCGCTGGACGCCCGGCTGGGCGCGGTCGGCGACGTCGACGTCCTGTACTTCGAGCACGAGCGCACCCCCTGGTGGGAGGGCGAGCCGGCCAACCCGGCCGCGCCCCTGCTGGCCGGGACACCGGACGGGGCCTTCTCCCCCGACCGGGCCCCGCGGCTGACGGGCGTGGCACTGCCGGCGTGGAGCGCGGCCTACCGCCGGGGCTTCCTCACCGAGCGGGGCCTCGCCTTCCCCGGGGACCACTTCACCGACACCGGGTTCGGCGGTCTGGTCGCCCTGCGGGCGGAGCGGGTGGCGGCCCTGCGCACGGTCGTCGTCCGGCATCTGCTGCGCCGGCAGGGCAACCGTCTCAACCTGCCCGGGGAGCACCACGCCGAGCTTCTCGACCAGACCGAGCTCGTGCTGACGCGGGCCGTGGAGCAGGGGCTGCCGGCGGACCGGCTGAGGCCGCTGTTCGAGCAGCTCTTCGCCGCCGTGCTGAAGACGGCTGCCCATCCCCGGCGGCTGCCGACCGGGCGGCGCGCCTTCTTCCGCCGGGCGAGCGCGCTCTACCGGCGGCACCGCCCCGCGGGCTACCAGCCGCCCGGCGGCAGCCTCGGCGTCCAGCACCGGCTGCTGGCGGCCGGGTCGTACGCGGCGTTCCGCACCCTGCGCGCCGCCAACCGGAGGGCCGCGCGAGCCGCCGCGCTGCTCCCGCGCCCCCGGGGGCTGCGCACCCGCCTGCGCTACGCGGCGGACCTGCGCCTGCCCCTCGACGAGAACCTCGCCGTGTACTGCGCGTACTGGGGCCGCGGCTACACCTGCAATCCGGCCGCGATCCACGCCAAGGCCCGCGAACTCGCCCCACACCTGCGCTCGGTGTTCCTGGTGGAGCCCGACGCGGTGGACAGCGTGCCGAAGGACGTGGAGTACGCGGTGATCGGCAGCCGGAAGTACTGGCAGGTGCTGGCCCGCGCCAAGTACCTCGTCAACAACGCCAACTTCGCGGACGCCGTCGTCAAACGCCCCGGCAGCGTGCACCTGCAGACCCAGCACGGCACACCGCTGAAGAAGATGGGCGCCGACCAGGCGACGTACCCCGTGGTGGCCGCGGCGACCGGGAGCTTCGCCAGGCTGCTGGCCCGGGTCGACCGCTGGGACTACAACCTCACCTCCAACCGCCATTCCACCGAGATGTGGGAGAAGGCGTTCCCCGGCGCGCACGAGACCCTCGAGTACGGCTATCCGCGCAACGACGTCTACTGCACGGCGTCCGCCGAGGACGTCGCCCGCGCCCGCAAGGAGCTGGGCGTCCCCGACGGCAAGAAGGCCCTGCTCTACGCGCCCACGCACCGCGACTACGCCACCGGCTTCGAATCGGGTCTGGACCTGGCGGAGTTCTGCGAGGCGATCGGCGACGACTACGTGGTGCTGCTGCGCGCCCACTACTTCTACGACCAGGGCTCCTCCCGGGGCGGCGGCCGGATCATCGACGTCACCGGGCACCGCTCCTCGGAGGACGTGTGCCTGGCCGCCGACGCGCTGATCACCGACTACTCGTCGATCATGTTCGACTACGCCAACCTGGACCGGCCGATCGTCGTGTACGCCGACGACTGGGAGGTCTACCGGGAAGTCCGGGGCGTCTACTTCGACCTGATGGCGTCCCCGCCCGGCCGGGTCGCCCGTACGCCCGAGGAACTGACGGCCCTCTTCCGCGACGGCACTTACGCGGACGAGTCCGCCGCGGCCCTGCGCGCCGCGTTCCGGGAGCGCTTCTGCCAGTTCGACGACGGGCGGGCCGGCGAGCGCGTCGTACGCCGGGTGCTGCTGGGGGAGCCGCCCGAGTCGATCCCGCCCGTGATCCCGCTGGCGGAGCGCGTCCCGGCCCCCGCAGCCGTCACCCTCGTAAGGAGCTGATCGAAGAAGTGCCCCGCTTCAGCATCATCGTCCCCGTCTACAAGGTGCAGGGCTTCCTGCGCGAGTGTCTCGACTCGGTGCTCGGCCAGTCGTACGGCGACTTCGAGGTGATCGCCGTGGACGACCGCTCGCCGGACGGCAGCGGCGCGATCCTCGACGAGTACGCGGCCCGCGACGCCCGGGTGCGGGTGCTGCACCTGCCCGAGAACGTCGGCCTGGGCCGGGCCCGCAACGCCGGCCTGGAGCAGGCGGCCGGCGACTACGTCCTGTTCCTCGACAGCGACGACCACTACACGCCGGGCCTGCTGGCGGCCGTCGCCGCGCGGCTGGAGCTGACGAGCGACCCGGACATCCTGGTCTTCGACCACGTGCGCACTCACTGGTGGGGCCGGGGCGGGCGCAGTGAGGCGGCGGACCTGCTGGCCGCGGCGGGCACGGACACCTTCGGCATCCGGGAGAGCCCGCAGTACCTGAACCTCTTCCTGGTCGCCTGGAACAAGGCGTACCGCCGGTCCTTCTTCCAGGAGCACGGCCTTCGGTACGCGCCGGGGCTGTACGAGGACGCGCCGGTCACCTACCGGTCGATGGTGCTGGCGGAGCGGATCGCCTGCCTGGACCGGATCGGGGTGGAGTACCGGCAGCGCCGGCAGGGCGCGATCACCAAGACGCCCGGGCGCCGGCACTTCGACATCTTCCCGCAGTACGAGGGCCTGTTCGCCTTCCTGGAGCAGCGCCCCGACCTCGACTGGGCACGGCCCCTGCTGCTGGAGCGGGCCCTGGACCACATGCTGTTCGTGCTGGCCCGGGAGGACCGGGTCCGGCCCGCGGACCGGGGCGACTTCTACCGCGAGATCCGCTCCTTCCACCGCCGTCACCTCCCCGAGGGCGGCTTCCCGGAGCCGGACGGCTGGCGCGGGGTCGAGATGCGGCTCGTGGCGTCGGCGCCCTACGCGTCCTACGCGGCGGTGCGGGGCCTGCGGGACCTGCGCGCGGCGGCCCTGGGCGGGCAGCGGCGGGTGACGCGGAAGGCGTCGGACGTCGCCGTGCGCACCTGGTACCGGGCCCAGTCGAAGCGGCCCCTCGATCCGCATCTCGCCGTCTACTCGGCGAACCACCACCGGGGCGTGTCCGGCGACCCGGCCGCGATCCACGCCAAGGCCGGCGAGCTCGCCCCGCACATCCGGGGCGTGTGGGTGGTCCGGGAGGACGCGGTGGACGCGCTGCCGCCCGGCATCGACCACGTCACGCCGGGCTCGCGGCGCTACCACGAGGTCATGGCGCGGGCCACGTACTGGGTGAACGACGTCAACTGGCCCGGCACCCTGGCCAAGCGGCCCGGCAGCGTCCACATCCACACCCACCAGGGCACCCCGCTCAAGTACATGGGCGCCGACCTGCTGACCAAGCCGGGCGCCCGGCACGGCTTCGACGTGCCGCAGCTGCTGCGCCGCGCCGACCGCTGGGACTACAGCCTGGTCGCCGGGCGGCACGCGGAGCGGGCCTGGGAGCGGGCGTACCCGTGTCACTTCACCTCGCTGCGGACCGGCAGCCCGCGCAACGACGTGCTGGTCGGCGCCGGCCCGGAGCGGGGCCCGGCGGTGCGCGAGCGGCTCGGCATCCCCGCCGGCCACACGGTCGTGCTGTACGCGCCGACCCGCCGCGACTACCGGCGGGGCGGCCACGTGGACCGGTTCGACCTGGCCCGGTTCGCCGCGGACCTCGGCCCCGGCCACACGCTCGTCGTCCGCCTGCACCCGTCGCTGGCCCAGGGCGTGGCGCGCGGCCTGGGCCTTGCCGACCTGCACCGGCGGGGAGTGGTGGTGGACGCGACCGACGAGCCGCACGTCGAGGACGTGCTGCTCGCCTCCGACGCGCTGGTCACCGACTACTCCGCCCTGATGTTCGACTACGTCCTCCTCGACCGGCCGGTGGTGGTGCACGCCGACGACTGGGGCGCGTTCACGGCCAGCCGGGGCGCCTACTTCGACATCACGGCCGACGCGCCGGGGCACGTGTCGCGCTCCTACCGGGAACTGGCCTGGCTGTTCGCGTCCGGCACCTGGCAGGACGCGGAGTCGGCGCGGCTGCGGGCGGGCTTCCGGGAGCGGTACTGCGAGTTCGAGGACGGGCAGGCCGCCGAGCGCGTCGTACGCCTGCTGATGCTGGGCGAGCGAGGCGGTGCGCTGCTGCCCGCGGCACGCCGTATCCCGGGGCTGCCCGCCAGGTCCGAGGCGCTGGTCGAACGATGAGAACTCCCGCCGGCCCCGAAGCCGTTCCCTCCCTGCCCGGCCAGCGGGCCTCCTCGGCCCGGCCCCTGGCCGTCGTCGAGCGGCTGCGGCCGGTGCACTGGTGGCACGCGGCACTGGTCGCCGTACCGACCGCGGCCCTGTTCGTACTGGGCTACCGGCGGCGCTGGATCTGCGACGACGGGCTGATCTATCTGCGTCCGGTCCGGCAGATCCTGGCGGGCAACGGGCCCGTGTTCAACGTGGGGGAACGGGCGGAGAGTTCGACCGGCACCCTGTGGCAATGGCTGCTCGCGCTCGGCACCTGGGTCACCGGCGAGGACCCGGCCTTCCTCGCCGTCGGGCTGGGGCTGCTGCTGAGCACGGCCGGCTTCGGGCTCGCCCTGATCGCCATGTGCCGGCTGCACCGGTCCGCGGGGCTGCTGCTCCCGGCCGGTGTGTTGGTGCTGCTGGCCGTCCCCCCGTTCTGGTCGTACATGACCTCGGGTCTGGAGAGCGGCCTCGGCGCCTTCTGGACCGGTCTGTCGTGGTGGCTGCTGACGGGTACCCGGCGCGGTCAGGAGGCCCGGGTGACCTGCGCCGCCGCCTTCGTGTTCGGGCTGGGCCCGCTGGTCCGGCCCGATCTCGCGGTGGTCACGGTGTGCTTCCTGGCGGCGCAGTGGTGGGTGCTGCGCCCGGCCCGGTGGGGCACCGCGGCGATGCTGGCCTCGGCGGTGGCGCTGCCGCTGGCGTACGAGGTGTTCCGCGCCGGGTACTACGGGATCCTGGTGCCGCTGCCCGCCATCGCCAAGGAGGCGAGCGCCAGCGACTGGAGCCGGGGCGCCGGCTATGTGCAGGAGACGCTCGGACCCTACTGGCTGTGGCCCGTCGTGCCCGTGCTCGCCGCCCTGGCCGTCCTCCTCGTGCGGCGCGTCCGCCGGGAACGGCGGGAGCGCGCCCCGGGGCGGGCCTCGCTCGCGGTGCTGCTGGCGCCGCTCGTGGCGGGTGCGCTGCTGGCCGGGTACGTCGTCCGCGTCGGCGGCGACTACATGCACGCCCGCATGATCCTGCCCGCCCTCCTGCTGCTGCTCCTGCCGGTCCTGGTCGTGCCCGCGACCAGGTTCACGGGGGTCGCGAGCGCGCTGCTGCTGGTGTGGCTGTGCGCGGCGGTGAGCCCGCTGCGGGAACCGTTCGACGTACGCAGCACGCCCGGCTCCTTCAACGTGCGCAGCTCCGACGTGGAGGGCCTCGGCGACCACAACCCGGTGCGCACCGCCACCTGGGTGGACAACTGGCCGTCCCTGCCGGAGGGGCGCGGCATGCTGACCCGGGCCGCGCGGGCGCCCCGGCCGACGCTGCTGTACTTCGACGCCGGGCGCCGGCTGCACGCCACGCCGATGCGGGAGGACTCCCCGTACCACGTGGTGATCGTGGGACGTCATCTCGGTGTCACGGGAGCCGCGGCGCCGCTCGACGCCTATGTCAACGACGCCTGGGGGCTGGCCAGTCCCGTCGGCGCGCATCTCGCGCTGGAGCGGTGGAGCTGGCCCGGGCACGAGAAGTTCCTGCGCAACTACTGGGTCTTCGCGGAGTGGGCGGTGGAGCACCCGCCACAGCGCGACCTGCTGCGGGCCGGGGCATCCCGGGAGGCCGTCGAGGCGGCCCGGGCCGCGCTGGGCTGCGGCGAGCTGGCCGAGCTGAAGGAGTCGGTGCGCGCGCCGCTGACCGCCGAGCGGTTCTGGCGGAACCTCACGGGGGCCTTCGAGCGGACGCAGTTCCGGTTCGCGCGCTGGCCGGTCGCGGCGGAGCGGGCGCTGTGCGACTGACGGCGGCAGGTGGGTGCATCGGCAGGTGGGTGTAAGTCGCCTCACCCAATGAAGTGACCCGGGGTCAGGGCTCCGGTACGGGCGGGAACATTCGGCGCATGCCCCAGTCCCTCCCCTTTCCCACAGTCCTGTGAGCGCCGGAGTCCTCGTCCGTCGGACCGTACGCGGCGCGACGGCGCTGCGCGGCGGCCGCGTGGGGCGGCTGACCCCGTACCAGCTCCTCGGTGCCCTGTTCTGGCTGGTGATGACGCTGGCGTTCTGGCGGGTCCCCCTGTGCTGCGACGCCGGACAGCACGCGGCGGTCGTCGAGCGTCTCAAGGCCGATCTGCTGCACCCGGCCCACACCATGGCCGATCTGCCGGGCGAGGGCAGCCCGTACTACGGGCCGTACGCCGTCGCCCAGGGCGTCCTGGCGCGGCTGACGGGGCTGTCCGGCTGGGCGGTCGTGAAGCTCGCCGGGCCGGTGCATCTGCTGGTGCTGCTGACGGGGATCGGCCGTTTCGTCCGGGCTCTCACCCCGCGCCCATGGGCGCCAGTGCTGGCCCTGCTGTTCATGACGCTGCTGTGGGGCACCACGCGGATCCTGTGGAGCGGCTACCTCGGGCTGATGTCGATGACGACGAACCTGGGCTATCCGTCCGCGGCCGCGATCGGCGTGACGTTCTGGGCGTGGGCCTGGACCTGCGTGCGCGCCCGGGACGACGCCCCCGCCGTTCGCTTCGTCGGCCCGAGCGGGCTCGGCGGCTGGTGGGGGTATGCCGGGATCGGCGTCCTGTACGGGCTGATCCTGCTCACCCACCCCGTCACGGCGGCCTCGGCGCTCACCGGGGCGGCGGCGATCGTGGCGTCCCGGCAGCGCGGGTGGCGCCGGCCGGTCGTGGTGCGCTGGGCGCTCGCCGGGGCGGCCTGCGCGGCGGTCGCCCTGACCTGGCCTTACTACGACGTCCTGACGCTGGTGGGCGACACGGGCATGGACGCCATGCACCGGCAGCTGTACGAGCGGATGCTCGCCAACTCCTGGCTGGCGCTGCTCGGCCTGCCCGCGCTGTGGGTGCGGGCCCGCAGGCCGGTGCGTGACCCGCTGGTGCTGATGTTCCTGCTGGAGTGCCTGCTGGTGGCGTACGGCTGGGTGAGCGGGCACTACACGTACGCCAGGGCCCTGTGGGCCGTGCTGGTGCCGCTCCAGTTCGCGCTGGCGGTGGAGCTGGCGGCGCCCCGGCCGTGGCGGCGGGCCCGGAGGCTGCTGGGCGGGGCGGCGGCGGTCGGGGTGTGCGTCGGGTTCGTCACCGTGCACGCCGGGGCGGTCGTGCCGCGCTCGGTCGACCCGGTGGGGTTCACGCAGCCGACGCGCTGGCCGTCGTACGACTGGGCGGCGCGGCACATCGGGCCGGGCGAGGTGGTGATCACCGACGGGTATCTGGCCAGCCACTCCATCGCCGGGTACGGGCCGAACCTCGCCGCGCCCATCTGGCCCGACCCCGCCCTGGACGAACGGGAGCGCAAACGCCGGGCGGCCGACGTCCGCGCCTATCTGGCCCCCGACGCGACCCGCGCCGAGCGGGCCGCCGTCGTCCGCCGCTACCACGTGCGCTGGCTGCTGCTGACGCGCTGGCACCCGGTGCCCGAGGAGGCCGTGGTGGTGGCGTGGAGCAGACGGACGGGGGAGGTGCTGGCACGGGTCGGGGGGTGACTGCCGGTGCTTGCTCGATTGCCTACTCCATGACGAGGTCGACCTCGATGTTGCCGCGGGTGGCGTTGGAGTACGGGCAGACCTGGTGGGCCTGCTCGACCAGCTTGCGGCCGGTCGCCTCGTCCACGCTGTCGGGGAGCTCCACGCGGAGGGTGACGGCGAGCCCGAAGCCCTCGCCCTGCTTGCCTATGGAGACCTCGGCGGTCACGGCGGCGTCGCTGACGTCGACCTTGGCCTGGCGGCCGACGAGGCCGAGGGCGCTGCCGAAGCAGGCGGCGTAACCGGCGGCGAAGAGCTGCTCGGGGTTGGTGCCCTGGCCGTTGCCGCCCAGCGCCTCGGGCATGCCCAGCGCGAGGTCCAGCACGCCGTCGGAGCTGACGGCGCGGCCCTCGCGGCCGTGGGTGGCGGTGGCGACAGCGGTGTAGAGCGCGTCCATGGAAATCCTTCCCTCTCACACGTCAACGTTCGGCGGCCCGCTTCCGGGGCCGCCTGACACCAGAATTAGAGCACACAATTAAGTTGTGTGCAATTGAGTGGCGGGTGCGAGCTACCCTGGAGGCATGAACACGCCGGACGACGACTGGCTCCGCCTGGACCAGCAGATCTGCTTCTCCCTGCACGCGGCATCGCGCGCCTTCAACGGCGTCTACCGCGGGATCCTCAAGGACCTCGGACTCACGTACCCCCAGTACCTGGTGATGCTGGTGCTCTGGGAGCACGACGAGTTGCCCGTGAAGAAGCTCGGGGAGCATCTGCGCCTGGACTCCGGCACGCTGTCGCCGTTGCTCAAGCGGCTGGAGGCGGCAGGGCTCGTGCGCCGGGAGCGCAGCGCGCGCGACGAGCGGTCGGTGGAGGTGCGGCTGACCGAGGAGGGCGTCGCGCTGCGGCGGCGCGCGCTTCAGGTGCCGCGCCGGATCGCCGCCTCGACCGGGTTCGACACCGACGAGATCCGCACCCTGCGCGCCCGCCTCGACGAGCTCACCACCGCCTTGGACGCGGCGGCGCTCGCGGAGCCGACGGGCGGCGCGCCGGGAGACGGGCGGTCGTAGCGGAGGCAGCGGGCTCGCCGGTGGACGCGCCGGGTGGCTGATCGGTGGTCGCTGCGTCGGCGGGTGGGTCATCGGCGGCCGGTACGTCGGGCATCAAGGGGCGCGGGGAACTGCGCGATCAACCACCGACGGCCGGCACTCGACACGAAACCGCAAGCTGCCACGGCGCCTGGCGGACGGCTCGTCAGCGGTGACTGCACCGGCGGACGCACCTTGGCGGACGGCTTGTCAGCGGTGGCTGCCCCGGCGGGCGCACCTTGGCGGACGGCTCACCGACGGTCGTTACGTCGGCGGACGACTCATCGGTGGTCGCGACGCCGGTGGACGGCTCGCCCGTGGCCCCGGCAACTCGGCGGTCGCGGCACCGGCGGTCGCCAGCCCGGTGGACGGCTCCTCGACGGACGGTGCGTCGGCCGGGGTCCTCCGGACATGGAGGCGGAGGATCACCCCGTCCCGGGTGTGTTCCTCCCGGACGGTGAACTCCTCCGCCAGGACGGCCAGTTTCGTGCGCTCGACCGGGTCGGACGGAGACCAGCGCGGGTCCAGCGCGTACGTCTCGGCGACTACCCAGACGCGGTCCACTGAGGCGAGCCTGTGCCGCAGGTCCCCGGGGGTCGCCTCACGGCCCCACAGTGTCCCGGACCGTGGCGCCGACTCCCGCAGGGCGATGTCCCTGACTTGCCGGAATCCCTTCGGGTAGGCCAGCGCGGCGAGCCTCCCGACCGACGGCACGAACAGCACCGGGTCGCCGGGGCGCATCTGGCGGAGGGCGAGCGAGGAGACGACGGCGAGGTTGTCGGGGCGGTGGGCGGCGGACCGGTCCTGGCGGTGGACGGGGAGGTGGTGGACGAAGGCGGCCGTGAGGGCGAGGACGCCGGTGACGCCCAGCAGGGCGTGCACCTGCCGCCCGCCGACCCGTACCCGGCGCCCGTCGAACCGCAGCCGCCCCAGCACTCCGACCACCCGCCCGGCCCCGGCGGCCACCAGCAGGGACGCCCCGGCCAGGGAGTAGAGCACGTACCGGTCGTGGAACAGCGGCCGCACCTGCGACACCGTCATCAGCATCCCCGGCGGCACGAGCAGCAGCGGGAGCGCGACCGCCGCCAGCCGCCGCGTCCGGAGCCCGACGGCCATCAGCAGCAGCGACGCCCAGAAGACCACCCCGACCGGACCGGGAGAGAAGTGCCGCAGCAGCCTCTCCGCCCTGTCCCACCCGGGCGTCACCAGCCACGCGACCTGCCCGGACTGCCCCTGCGACACCCACACCAGCGGCAGCATGAGCAGCACGACCGCTCCCGCGGCGCGTCCCCAGCCGGACCACACGCTCCTCGGCACCCGCATGAGGGCCAGCGTCGCCGCGTGCGCGCACAGCACCAGCACCGCCAGCTCGTGCAGCAGACAGGTCAGGGCGACGACGCTCCCGTACGGCCACCAGGCGAGTACCGTGGCCGCCTCCACCGCCCTGAGAAGCAGCAGCGTCGCCCCCGCCACGCCCGCCGCGACGAGCGCGTACGACCGTCCCTCCTGGGCGTAATGGCCGGTCATCGGCGTGATCGCGTAGAGGAGACCGGCCCACAGGCCGACCCGTGGCCCGGCCAGCCGGACACCGAGGGCCGCGACCAGGCCGGCGGTCGCGGCCGCCGCGCACACCGACGGCAGGCGCAGGACGACCTCGCCCGGGTGGACGGCGAGGACGGCGTGCATGAACAGGTAGTACAGGCCGTGCACCGCGTCCACGTCGTGCAGCAGCCGCCAGATCTGCGGCACCGTGCGCTGCGCCACCTGGAAGGTGACGCTCTCGTCGCCCCACATGCCACCGCGGTCCAGGCCCCACAGCCCGAACCCCAGCATCACGGCCATGGGAACCGCCACGGGCACCACGCCCGCGCCGAAGCGGCCGCTCGCCCTCGACTGCGCACTCATCACGGGCCGATTCTGTGCCGTTGCGCAGGCTTTGATGATGCTTGATGGTGTGTTACCACTTTCATGTCATTCGCCCGGCTTACGATCCGCCGTAATGAATGCCGTACAGAACCCCGAGAGGCCCCTCCCTCAGGTCGCCGTCGTGGTCATCGGCTACGACGACGCCGCCCATGTGACGGACGCCGTGCGCTCGGCGCTCGCCCAGGGCCCGGCCGTGCGCGAGGTCGTGGCCGTCGACGACTGCTCGACGGACGGCAGCGCCGGCCTGCTCCACCGGCTCGCCGCGTCGGAACCCCGCCTGAAGGTCATCCGCCGCCGGGCCAACAGCGGCGGCTGCGGCACCCCGCGCAACACCGGGCTCGACGCGGTGACGTCGCCGTACGTGATGTTCCTGGACAGCGACGACATCCTGCCGCCCGGCGCGGTCGACGCGCTGCTCGACGCGGCGACCGGCGCGCACGCGGAGGTCGCGAGCGGCCTGTGCGTACGCCGGGAACTGCCGTCGGAGCGCGAAGTACCCTGGCAAGCGCGCCTGTACGCGCTCCACGCCGTGGTGCCGCACCCCGCGCAGCGCCCGCGCCTGGTCCACGACACGCTCTGCGTCAACAAGCTCTACCGCACCGGCTTCCTGCGCGAGCACGGCATCCGCTTCCCCGAGGGCCGCTTCCCGTACGAGGACGTCGTCTTCACCGCGCGCGTGCTGGCCGCGGCCCCGCGCATCGCCCTGGTCCCGGACCGGGTGTACGTCTGGCACGTGCGCCGGTCCGCCGAGCGGCTGTCGATCTCGCTGGACCGGTCCGGCGTCGAGAACTGGCGGGCCCGCACGGAGGCGTGCCGGCAGGCGTACGAGATCCTGCTGGGCGCCGGGCAGAAGGAACTGGCGCGGGTGGCGCGCGCCAAGTTCCTCGACCACGACCTGCGGATGTACCTGCGTGAACTGGGGCTGCGCGACGCCGCCTACCGGCGTGCGTGGTGGGAGATCACGCGGGCGCATCTCGCGGAGTACGACGCGGACGACTGGGCCCGCGACCCGGCCGCTCCCGGCCGGCTGGCCGGGCGGGTCGTCCTGGCCTCCCCGGAGCCGCGCGACCTGCCCCGGCTGCGGGAGCTGGCGGCTCGCCCGGCCCGGCTCTATCCGCCGTACGCCCGGGCCGCGGACGGCACGCCCGTCTGGTCGGAGGACCTCCCGCAGGTCTCCCTGGAGCCCCTGCTCACCCGGCCCGTGCCCGTGCTGCCCCTGGCCGTCGACGCGGAGCTGCGGCCACGCGCGCGTGGTGCCCGTCTGCGGCTGCGCCTGCACGAGCTGTACGGCCGGGTGGCGCGGGCGGGCCCGGAGGCGGTGGAGGTGGAGTGGCGGCACCGGGACGACGGCGAGGAGGTGGTCCGCGGTACGACCGCGCTGGTGCCGTCGGCGGGCACCTGGTCGGCGGAGACGACGGTCGACCTCCCCGCGCTGGCCGCACCCGGCGTGGGCACCTGGGACCTGCGCCTTCGCATCCGCTTCCGCGACGGCGTGAGCCGCGACGTCACGGCGCACGCCCTCACGGGCGCCGGTCTGCTGCGCCGCAGCGCCGTCCCGAGCGCCCGGCACGGCGTGGTACTCGTACAGCCGTACGCCACCCACTCCGGCTCGCTGGCGCTGCGCGTGGCGCCCGGCGCACGCGGTGTGCTGTCCGTCGCACGTGGAAGGCTGCGCCGCCTGCTTCACTGAGAGCACGACGCGTATCGGCATTATCGGCACAGAGCACCACCACCACGGGCCAACTGACGAGGGGACGGCCGCACATGACCTGGTTGATCACCGGCGGCGCCGGCTACATCGGAGCGCACGTCGTACGGGCGATGACGGCGGCGGGGGAACAGGCGGTGGTGTACGACGACCTGTCCACCGGTATCGCCGAGCGCGTGCCCGACGGAGTGCCGCTGGTGATGGGCTCGACGCTGGACGGCGAGCGGCTCGCACGCACCCTCGCGGACCACGCGGTCACCGGCGTCGTCCACCTCGCGGCGAAGAAGCAGGTGGGCGAGTCGGTCGAGCAGCCGCTGCACTACTACCGGGAGAACGTCGAGGGCCTGCGGGTCCTGCTGGACGCGGTGACGGCGGCAGAGGTGCCGTCCTTCGTCTTCTCCTCCTCGGCGGCGGTGTACGGCATGCCGGACGTGGACCTGGTCACGGAGGAGACGCCCTGCCTGCCCATGTCGCCCTACGGCGAGACGAAACTGGCCGGGGAGTGGCTGGTGCGCGCGACGGGCCGGGCGAGCGGGCTGTCGACCGCGTCCCTGCGCTACTTCAACGTGGCCGGGGCGGCGAGCCCGGAGCTCGCGGACGTCGGCGTGTTCAACCTCGTCCCCATGGTCTTCGAGAAGCTCACGGAGAGCGCGCCGCCGCGTATCTTCGGCGACGACTACCCGACCCCGGACGGCACCTGCGTACGCGACTACATCCACGTCGTCGACCTGGCCGAGGCCCATGTCGCCGCGGCCCGGGTCCTGCGCTCCTCCCCCGGCAGCGACCTCACGCTCAACATCGGCCGGGGTGAAGGCGTCTCCGTCCGCGAGATGATCGACCGCATCAACACGGTCACCGGCTACGACCGGCCGCCCGCGGTCACGCCCCGCCGCCCGGGCGACCCGGCCCGCGTCGTCGCCTCCGCCGAGCGCGCGGCCGCGGAACTGGGCTGGAAGGCCCGGCACGACGTCCAGGACATGATCACGTCGGCGTGGGAGGGCTGGGTGCGGCTGCACCCCGAGGCGGCGCGGGGCTGATCCCGGAGGCGGCGCGGGGCTGATCCACGGTATCTGCCAGGCAGTCCCCTACAGCTGTCAGGCAGTCCCCTACAGCGCCTTCAACGCCCCCGCCGTAGCCCGGGCCAGCGACCCCAGGTACCCCTTGGGCAGCTTCGGGCTGCGGATCACCACCGAGCGCCAGTAGAGCGGCCCGGAGATCAGGTCGAGGGCCAGGTCGTGGTCGAGGCCCCGGCGGAGTTCGCCGCGGGCCTCCGCCGCCGTGACGATGCCGGTGGCGACACCGTCCTGGCCCTCGCGCAGGGCCTTCTGGAGGGCCTCGGCGATCTCGGGGTTGCGGGCCGCCTCGGCCTGGAGGTCGGGGATGATCTGCGAGGCGACGGGGTGGCGCAGCGCGCGGGAGGTCACCTCGTACAGCAGCCGCAGGTCGCCCTCCAGCGAGCCGGTGTCCGGCGCGGGGAGGCCCTGCACGGCGAGGGCCGAGACGATGTCGAGGACCAGGTGCAGCTTCGAGCGCCAGCGGCGGTACACCGCCGTCTTCCCGACCCCCGCCCGGCGCGCGATCCCCTCGATGGACATCCGCGCGTAGCCGACAGCCGCGAGCTCCTCGAAGACGGCCGCCCGGATGGCTTCCGTCACGTCCTCCCGCAGTACGGCCGCCCCCGCGGGGGCCCGGCGGCGCCGGGGCTGCTGGTGCTCCTCGGGCTTCGTCGTCATGCCGACAGCATAGGGCGTCACGACGAAACGGTTGCGTTCCGACGTGCGGACGACATACGCTCACGTTGCGACGATACGGTCCCGTCCCGACGTAAGAAGTCGTGAAGAGTCCGGTAAGAACCGCCCCACCGCAGCGCTCTTCGCGACCCCATAGGTCCCACACCCCCCTCGAACGAAAGCAGCGGATGTGAGTCAGGTCCTCCACACACCGCCCCAAGCACCGGCCCCGGCCACCGACGACCTCGCGGCCCTCGCCGCCCGCCACGGCCTCTCCGTCAGCGGCGCCCGCCCCTCCCTGCCCGAGTACGTCTGCCAGCTGTGGGCCCGGCGCCACTTCATCACCGCGTTCGCCACCGCCAAGCTCACCGCCCAGTACAGCCAGGCGAAGCTCGGGCAGGTCTGGCAGGTGATGACCCCGCTGCTGAACGCGGCGGTCTACTACTTCATCTTCGGCGTGCTGCTCGGCACCAAGCACGGGGTGCCGGACTACATCCCGTTCCTGGTCACGGGCGTGTTCATCTGGACGTTCACGCAGAGCTCGATCATGGCGGGCACCCGCGCCATCTCCGGCAACCTCGGCCTGGTGCGCGCCCTGCACTTCCCGCGCGCCGCGCTGCCCTTGTCGTTCTGCCTCCAGCAGCTCCAGCAGTTGCTGTTCTCGATGGGCGCCCTGGTCGTCATCCTGCTCTGCTTCGGCGTGCCGGTCCGCGTGTCCTGGCTGCTGGCGCTGCCGGCGCTGTTCCTCCAGTTCACGTTCAACGCGGGCGTCTCCATGGTCATGGCCCGGATGGGCGCCAAGACCCCGGACATCGCCCAGCTGATGCCGTTCGTGCTGCGCACCTGGATGTACGTCTCCGGCGTCATGTGGAGCATCGACAAGCTGGCGCAGAAGGACAGCCTCCCGCACGTGGTGACGGTGGCGCTGGCGGCCAATCCGGCCGCCGTGTACATCGACCTGATGCGCTTCGCCCTGATCGACAGCTTCCACGCGAGCCAGCTCCCGGCCCATGTGTGGGCGCTCGCCGCCGGCTGGGCGCTGGTCGCCGGCGTCGGCGGCTTCATCTACTTCTGGAAGGCTGAGGAGACGTACGGCCGTGGCTGACCTCACCAACGACAGGATCCCCACCGTCGTCGCCGACGGCGTCGACATCGTCTACCGCGTCAACGGCACCGGAGCCGGACGCGGCTCCGCGACCGCCGCCCTCAACCGCATGCTGCGCCGCAAGCAGACCGAGAAGGCGTCGGGCGTGCGCCGGGTGCACGCCGTGAAGAACGTGTCCTTCGTCGCGTACCGGGGCGAGGCGATCGGCCTGATCGGCACGAACGGCTCCGGCAAGTCGACCCTGCTGAAGGCCGTCGCCGGGCTCCTCCCCGTGGAGAACGGCCGTATCTACACCGGCGGCCAGCCCTCCCTGCTCGGTGTGAACGCGGCGATGATGAACGACCTGACCGGCGAGCGCAACGTGCACCTCGGCGGCTTGGCCATGGGCATGTCCCGCGAGCAGGTCAGGGATCGGTACCAGGAGATCGTCGACTTCTCCGGCATCAACGAGAAGGGCGACTTCATCACCCTGCCGATGCGGACGTACTCCTCCGGCATGGCCGCGCGGCTGCGGTTCTCCATCGCCGCCGCCAAGGACCACGACGTGCTGCTGATCGACGAGGCGCTGGCCACCGGGGACCGCTCCTTCCAGAAGCGCTCCGAGGACCGCATCCGCGAGCTGCGCAAGCACGCCGGGACGGTGTTCCTGGTGAGCCACAACAACAAGTCGATCCGCGACACCTGCGACCGCGTGCTGTGGCTGGAGCGCGGGGAACTGCGCATGGACGGGCCGACCGAGGACGTCCTGAAGGAGTACGAGGCGTTCACCGGCGACAAGTCACCCAAGGCCGAGCCGAAGCCGAAGGCCGCCGTTCCCTCGTGAGGCGGACTCGATCGGCCCTTTTGTCTCATTGATGGCACCATGACCGCATAGGGTGCCGCTGCGAGAAGGAGTCCCCGTGATGGCCGAGCTGAGCGTCATCGTCCACGGGCCGAACGTTCAGGACCACCTGACGGAACTCCTCGACTCCCTCGCCGCCCATCCCCTCCCGGACGCCGAGCTAATCGTGGCCGCGGTCGGCGACTGGGCCCGGGAGACGGCCGAGCGGCACACCCCGGACGTGCAGGTCGTCCCGCTGCCTGACGGCACGGGCGACGCCGCGGCCCGGGCGGCGGGGGCGGCGCGGGCCTCCGGCCGCTGGCTGCACTTCGTCCACGCCAAGGACGGACTGCCCGCCGGCGCCCCGCGCACGGTCGCCGAGCGGGTGGCTGAGCTGCCCGGCGAGGTGGACGTCCTGCTCCTCGACCACGTCCGCAGCACCTGGCACACCTCCGGCATGCCCTCCCGGGACGGCTCCCTGCTGGCCCGGGCGGGCCGTGCCGATGTCGCCCTCGACGACTGCGCGCCCCTGCTGCGGCTGACCCCGCTGCTCGGCACCCGCGTGCTGCGCGCGGACTTCTGGCGGGCGCACGAGCAGCGGCTCACCACCGACGACGAGCCGTACGCCGCCCTGGCCGCCCTGCTGCTCGCCGACCGCGTCGCCTGCCTGCCGCACGTCGCCTACGAGGACCGCAGGCTGCGCCCCGCGAGCCTGCCCCCCGTCACTCCCGAGCAGCGCTACGGCCTCGTCGAGCGCTACGAGTCGCTCCTCGACCTCACCCGGGACCGCCGCGCCGCCCACGCCGTGCTGTACGACGTCATGGTCCGCGACTGCCTGCGCACCTTCGCGCGCGGCGGCATGGCGGAGGAGGCCGCGCGGGAGTTCTTCCGGCGGGCGTCCCTCGCCGCCCTGCGCCGCCGCCCCGAGGGCTACCGGCGCCCGGCCGGTCTCGAAGGCGTCCGCCGCWCCCTGCTCGAAGAGGGCGCCTACGCCAGGTACCGGGCCTTCCAGGCCGTCAACCGCACCCGCCGCACCGCCAAGTCGGCCGTACGGGCCCGCAAGCGCCAGGCCGGCGCCAAGCTCCGCGACCACCAGTACCGCAGGGCGCTCGGCCGCCCGGTCAATCCCCACCTGGCGGTGTTCTCGGCGTACTGGAACCGCGGTGTCGCCTGCAACCCGGCCGCGATCGCCGCGAAGCTCGCCGAACTCGCCCCGCAGATCCACCCGGTGTGGGTGGTGACCGAGGAGAACGCGGCCCTGCTGCCGCCCGGCACCGACCACGTCGTGCCCGGCACCCGCCGCTACTGGGAGGTGCTGGCGACCGCCAAGTACCTCGTCAACAACGTCAACTTCCCCAACGCGGTGGTCAAGCGCCCCGACGCGATCCACCTCCAGACCCACCACGGCACGCCGCTGAAGCGCATGGGCATCGACCAGATGGCGTACCCGGCGGCCGCGCAGGGCCTGGACTTCCAGGCGCTGCTGGAGCGCATCGACAAGTGGGACTACAGCGTCTCCGCCAACAGCCACACCACGCGCATGTGGGAGCGCGCGTACCCGTCGCACTACGTATCCCTCGACCACGGCTATCCGCGCAACGACGTCTACTACACGGCCGGCGCCGAGGACATCCGCCAGGTCCGCGACCGGCTCGGCATCGCGCCGGGCCGCCGGGCCGTCCTCTACGCGCCCACCCACCGCGACTACGAGGCCGGCTGGACCCCGCGCCTGGACCTCGCCGCCCTCGCCGACCGCCTCGGCGACGACACGGTCCTGCTCGTCCGCGGCCACTACTTCTACGGCGGCGCCGCCTCCCCGCTCACCAACCTGCGCCGCACGGGCCGGATCATCGACGTCTCCTCCTACGACCCGGTGGAGGAGCTGTGCCTGGCGGCGGACGCCCTGGTCACGGACTACTCCTCGATCATGTTCGACTACGCCAACCTCGACCGTCCGATCGTGATCCACGCCGACGACTGGGAGACGTACCGCACCACCCGCGGCGTCTACTTCGACCTGATGGCCGAGGCCCCGGGCCCCGTCGCCCGCACCCAGCAGGAGCTGACGGAGATCCTCACCACCGAGGCCTGGCGTGACGAGGGCGCGGCGAAGGCCCGGGCCGTCTTCCGGCGCCGGTTCTGCGAGTACGACGACGGACGCGCCGCCGAACGCGTCGTGCGCCGGGTCTTCCTCGGCCAGGACGAACGGTCCCTGCCGCCGGTGCTGCCGATCGAGGAACGCACCCCGGCCCCGACCCCGCAGGAGGCGACCGCATGAGCACCCCCGACGTCACCGTGACGGTCATCGTCTACAACGACGCCGAACGCCTCAGCCGCGCCGTCGACTCGGTCCGCCGGCAGACCCACGCGAACGTGGAGATCGTCATCAGCGACGACCACTCGACGGACGAGACACCGGAGGTGGCACGCCGTCTGGCCGCCGAGGACCCCCGCATCCGCCACCTCCGGCTGGAGCGGAACAGCGGCGGATGCAGCGCACCGCGCAACCGCGCCCTGGAGACCGCCCGCGCGCCGTACCTGATGTTCCTCGACAGCGACGACGAACTCCCCGAGGACGCCGTCGAACTGCTGCTCGCCGCGCACCGCGAACGCGAGATCGACTTCGCGATGGGCGCCGTGCAGCGCGTCCGGGTCGACAACGGCCGCCGCTCGACGTGGATGCCGCACCTGGTCGCCGAGCGCCGCACCCTCGACGGCATCGAAGCCGACCCGCGGCTGCTGTTCGAGCACCTCGCCACCAGCAAGATGTACGCCCGCGCCTTCCTCGACCGGCACGGCCTGCGCTTCCCCGAGGGCATCCACTACGAGGACCAGCTGTTCTCGGCGCAGGCGTACTGCCTGGCCAAGGCGTTCACGATCATCCCGGAGCCGGTCTACCGCTGGTACGTCGCGCCGTTCGCCGCCTCCGACGCGGCCTCGATATCCAACCAGCGGCACAAGCTCGCCAACGTCCGCGACCGCGTCCACGTCCAGCACCTCATCGACGCGTTCCTGGCCGAGAGCGGGCACGAGTCGCTGCGGGAGGACAAGGACCACAAGTTCCTCAAGCACGACTTCCGGATGTACGCCGGTGACCTGCCCTACCGGGACGAGGAGTGGCTGTCCTCCTTCGCGGACATCGTCACGCCGTACCTGGACACGCTCACCCCGGGCGCCTTCGCCCGCCTCCCCCGCGCCGAACGAGTGGTCATCCAGCTGATCCGCGACCACCGCCTGCCGGAGGCCAGGCTGGCGGCACGGGGCCTGGGCCACGGCGTGGGACCGAGGCAGGTCACGACGGACGAACAGGGCCGCACCTACTGGGGCGACCACATCCCGTCCTCCGAATGGTCCCGCCGCGAACTGGACATCTCGGACCTGGACCTGGAGACGCGCCCCTTCCCGAGCGCCCAGTTCCGCCACGAGATCACGGAGATCACCCGGGGCCCGGGAGCCTCGGTCGACCTCACCGTCCGCACGTACGACCCGGCCCTGCGCCTCCCCGTCGGCCCCCAGCGCGCGACCCTCCTCATCGCCCCGGGCCGGCGCCGCCTCCGCGTCCCGTTCCGCCTCTTCCCCGTCCGCCCCGGCGTCTTCGAGGGCCACGCCCACCTGGACCTGGCAGCGGCCCCCCTCCCCTTCCAGGGC
>NZ_NGFN01000720.1 GCF_002148965.1 Streptomyces swartbergensis
GTGTGGGGTGGGTGTGGGGTGGCCGCTCGGACCGGGTCATGCTCTGCGACGCAGGCCCCGCGCGTTCCGGCCCGAAGGGCGGGCGGCCCCGTCGGCACGGTGACGTCCTCACCTTCGCCAAGCCCGACAGCTGGCACGAGCCCGACGTCATCACCGCAACGGACACCACCCGCTGCGGCAAGGCCGAGGCGATGGTCTGGACCGGATGCACCCCAGACTCACCACCGCGGCCCATGGCTGCACCACGCGAAGGAGGAACTGCCCGTCCTGCACGGCACGTTGGTGCGGCTGCAGGTCGAGCGCCTGCCGGGCGACCGTGACCCGAAACCGGTCTGGCTGTGGTCCTCAGCCACCGCCGCGACGCCGGTGGACGTGGACCGTTGGTGGCAGTCGCTCCTCCGCAGACTCGATCTTGAGTACACCTTCAGGCTGATGAAGCAGACTCTCGGCTGGACCTCCCCGAAGGTCCGCCACGCCGACGGCGCCGATCTGTGGACCTGGCTCATCATCGCCGCCCACACGCAACTCCGCCTCGCCCGCCCCCTCGTCGAGGACCTGCGCCGCCCCTGGGAACGGCCCGCCGAGCCCCGCCTCGCTCCCGCGCGCGTCCGTCGGGGGTTTCGCAACGTCCGCGCGACGGCGGCCCGTCCGGCGGTCGCACCGAAACCGTCCAAGCCGGGCCCGGGACGGCCTCCCGGCTCGAAGAACAAGCACCGGGCCAAGCGCCACGATGTCGGCAAGACTGTCAAACGCGCCGAGTCGATCAGAGAACACCAGGCCCGCCGAGGATAAACGCCAACTCGGATACGCGGCCAAAGGCTACCCCTACCGCTGATCACCCTCGGCGACTAAGGCCGGATTGTCAGGTCATGACGACGCACCACGAACAGACCAACGCACCAACCCACTTTGCGGACACGGCCTAACTTGATCTTTAACCTCGGACGTCGAACGGCTTCTCGTACTTGATCACCCGGTCTGGTAACTGCCGTACCTGCAGGCGGCCTTCGGCTGAGCATGTGCTCCGACCAAGGAACACACACGCTCAGCACGAAGGCCGTGGGGATGAGTCTGCTGCATCACGCTGTCCGACAGGATCCGTTCGCGGAACTGTCACGCTTCCGGGGTGAGTTCTACTCCTGCCTGACCAGACGTGCGGACGCTCTGTTCGAGCTGGCCGACGCGGTGTTGTGTGCGGACGGCCCGGTCC
>NZ_NGFN01000721.1 GCF_002148965.1 Streptomyces swartbergensis
GTTGCGGGTGAGCGGTTCGAGGGGGAGGGACTGGGTGCTGCCGGGGGCGTACGGTTCGGCTGCGCGCCGGTCGGCCATGGTCGTGTCCGGTGTCCCCGCGTGGGGCGCGGGTCTCGCGGCCGTGGCCGCTTCCGTGGTCGGTACCGGTCTCGCCGTGGCCGCGACGGCGGGCGGAGTGAGGGGAAGGGCCAGAGCGGCCGCACAGGTGACACCGATCGAAGAAGCAAGAAATCCACGCATGCCCACGATCTTGAACATAGTCCTATAAGTCTGTCCATTTGGGATTTGACGGACCGTCGGCCGGGGTTCGGCCGAACCGGTGGCGGATTCACGGCGGGGCGATGGCCCGGCCGTTGGGTCGAGGCCTGGGTGCCGCGTACGCTTGAGCGGGTGAACGCCACCGATCGCACCCCTGCCGACCTGCTGAATTCCGCGCTCGCCGCGGATCCGGGACGCCCCCTGGTGACCTTCTACGACGACGCCACGGGCGAACGTGTCGAGCTGTCCGTGGCCACGTTCGCCAATTGGGTGGCCAAGACCGCCAACCTCCTCCAGGACGAGCTGTCCGTCGAGCCCGGGGACCGGGTGGCGCTGTTGCTGCCCGCGCACTGGCAGACGGCCGTGTGGCTGCTGGCGTGTTCCTCGGTGGGAGTCGTCGCGGACGTTGCCGGGGACGCGCGGGCGGCCGATGTCGTGGTGAGCGGGCCGGACGAGCTGGAAGCCGCGCGGGCGTGTTCCGGGGCGCGGGTCGCGATGGCGCTGCGGCCGCTCGGGGGGCGGTTTCCGCAGGTGCCCGAGGGGTTTGTCGACTACGCGGTGGAGGTGCCGGGGCAGGGGGACCGGTTCGTTCCGTATGCGCCGGTGGATCCGGACGGCCCTGCGCTGATCGTGGCGGGGCGGGAGTTCAGCGGCGCGGAGGTCGTCGAGCGGGCTCGGGCGGAGGCGACGGGACTGGGGTTGACCGGGCCGGGGTCGCGGATTTTGTCGGGGTTGCCGTACGACACGTGGGAGGGGTTGAACGCGGGGTTGTACGGGCCGTTGGCCACGGGGGGTTCTGTGGTGTTGTGCCGGCATCTGGAGCAGGCGGGGGATGGAGTGCTGGACAAGCGGGTGGAGAGTGAGCGGGTTACGGCTATTGCCCGTTAGGGCCTGATTGTCCGGTTCCCTGCGCCGGGGCGGACTCTCCCCCGTTCAGCCCATCCCCACC
>NZ_NGFN01000722.1 GCF_002148965.1 Streptomyces swartbergensis
GCCTCCCACTGGTCGCCCGCCCGGTCCGCCAGGACACTGGAGCCGTGCGCACTGCCAGAGCGACGGCCGCTGCCGTCACCGCCGTGATCGGAGTCGGCGCGGCCGCCGTGGCCGCCGGGCGGCTCGCCAGTGACGCCGCGCTCAAGGCGCCGCCCGGCCGGCCCCTGCCCACCGAACCCCGGCTCACCGTGCACGGCACCGCCGCGGGACAGATCAGCCTCACCCGGGACCTGGCCGCCCTGCGGCCCGGCCGCTACGGTCTGTCCGGCAACGGCACGCACGCGGTCGTCGGCCCCGTCCTGGCCACCACGCCACACCCCGCCGACACCGTCGTACGCCGCCTGGAGCGGGTCACGCACGGCACCCTGAAACCCGGCGACAAGGCCTGGCTCACCCCGAACGTGTACGTCGGCGACCCGAGCGCCGCCCTCGGCCTCGAACACGCCGACATCGACATCCCCGGCGAACTCGGCACCCTGCCCGCGTGGTTCGTGCCCGGAGCCCGGGACACCTGGGTGATCGCCGTGCACGGCCTCGGCACCACCCGGGAACTCGCCATGAACGTCATGGATTTCCTGCACCGCAACCACTTCCCGGTGCTCGCCCTCGCCTACCGCGGCGACCTGGGCGCACCCCGCCCGCCCGACGGCCTGAACCACCTCGGCGAGACCGAGTGGCGCGACCTGGACGCGGCGATCCGCTACGCCGTGCGCCACGGCGCCCGGCAGGTCGTCCTGCACGGCTGGTCCACCGGCGCCACCATGGCGCTGCACGCCGCCGCACACTCGGGGCTGCGCGACCGCGTCTGCGGACTCGTCCTGGACTCCCCGGTGCTCAGCTGGGAGACCACCCTGCGCGCCCTCGCCGCGGCCCGCCGCACCCCGGGCGCGCTGCTGCCCCTGGCGGTCCGCGCCGCACAGGGCCGCACCGGACTGTACGGCGACCGCGCCGGGGGCACGGACCCCTCCGCCGGGCTCCGGATCCCGGCGCTCGTCTTCCACGGACCCGACGACACGGTGGCCCCCTGGCAGCTCTCCCGCCGGCTCGCCGACGCCCGCCCCGACGTGGTCGCCCTCCACACCGTCGGCAACGCGCCCCACGGAGCGATGTGGAACGCCGACCCGCAGGGCTACGAGGAGGCGCTGCGGCGCTTCCTGACACCTCTCATGTGACCCCCTGCCCTCGTCACACCCCCC
>NZ_NGFN01000723.1 GCF_002148965.1 Streptomyces swartbergensis
GTCCGGGTGCGCGCGGTCCGGTCGGCCGGGGGCGGGCCGCCGTGCCCGGCGGGCCGTGCGGGCGGCACCGTCAGCGCGGTCAGGCTCCAGGCCAGGGCGGCGCGCGCCCGGGCGGGGACGAGGATGCGGGCCCGGGTGCCGAGCGTGGGCCGGGGCGGGCGCCGCAGGAGGGCCGGGCCGGCCGAGTCGATCGCGTCGAGCTGGGCGCGCAGCAGGGCGGCCATGGTGTGCAGGACGGTGGCGGGCCCGGGGTGCATGCCGCGGCTGAGGCCGTCCTGGCTCACCCACTGGCGGGCCAGGCCGGTCAGCTGCGTGACCAGGGCGGCGACGGCGGGGCTCCAGCGCCGCTGCGCCACGTCGTCCGCGGCCCCGGGGTGGGCGAGCAGGGCCTCCTCGGGCAGGAGGAGATCGCCCTGGGCCAGGTCGGCGGACAGGTCGGTGAGGATGTCAGTGAGGCGGACGCCGTCCAGGAACTCCTCGTAGGTCTCCCGGGTGTCCAGACGCAGCGCCACGGGGACGCCGGCCCGGTCGAAGAGGGTACGGACCTGGCCGAACCAGGGCAGCAGGTTGTCCCGGCCCCAGCTGCGCCACGCGGCCCAGTCGGCGAAGTGCCTGCCGTGGGTGTCGTCCCGGACCTGGACCATGGCGCCGTGCAGTTCGGACAGGTCCAGCCGCCAGCGCGCCGCGGTGTCGACCAGGGCGTGGCGGATCGGGTCCGGGCTTGTGCCGGTGGGCAGTTCGCGGTGCAGGGCGGTGATCCACTCCTCGACCCGGACGGCCCGTTCGGCGGCGGGCGCGGTGCGGTCGTCGCCCAGGTCGTCGAGCGCGTTGGCCGCCGCCCACAGGGCCCAGCAGGCCGGGCGCAGCACCGCGGGCACCAGCCCGATCAGCGCGTACTCCGCCGGGTCCTGCTCCCTGGTCCGGCGCCGGCACAGCCCGTAGGCCGCCCGCAGCGCCGGATCGTCGCCGATCACCGCGCGCGCGGAGACCGCTCGCCGGGCTGTCCGTCGGGTGGTCGCGGGAGGTACATCGCTCACACCGAGGACGGTACGTCAGGTTGCGCGGCGGCCCGTGCATGCGGGCCGGGGCCGCGTCGGGCCACGGTCTAGGCGTCGGTGTTCTCGTCCTCCTCGGCGGTGGTCTCGTCGCGGTCGCCCTCCGCCTGGGACGGGGTCGGGGTC
>NZ_NGFN01000724.1 GCF_002148965.1 Streptomyces swartbergensis
GTGGCCTGAGCATGACGGCTGCCTCCGTCCTCGCCCGTTCGGACCTGCGTGGCCTGAGCATGACGGCTGCCTCCGTCCTCGCCCGTTCGGACCTGCCTCCTTCACTCCTACGGTCGCAAGCCTCGGCGCCCGCCGCACCCCGGAGATCGAGCGGTCCGCGTCAGGGGCTGAGTGCCTCACGCAGGGTGAGGCGGCAGTCGATGAGGGCGTCGACACCGACGATCTGCAGGGCGCGCAGCACGGGTCCGGCGGGGCCGGCCAGGCGGAGCCAGCCGCCGGCCTCGGTGATGGCCTGGTGGGCGGCGATGAGGATGTTGATGCCGCTGGAGTCCATGAAGGTGACCTGCCGCATGTCGATCACGAGGCGGGGCCGGGCGGTGTCACAGACGTCCAGGGCCTGCCTGAGCTGCTCGCCGGTGTGGTAGTCGATCTCGCCGACCACGGTCACCACGCGGATGCCGTCGGTGACGGTGACCTGGACCGACAGCCCTCGGGGCTGCTGGGTTTTCTCGGCGTCCGTCACGGGTTCCTCAGACATGTCGGTCATACTGGCACGTCAAGACTTGCACCTGGACTGCTGCCCCCGTCCTGGTGCGGGTAATGCCTTGGCGACGAGGGGTAAGGCGTGTGCCGCGCGTGGGCGGGTACGCGCGGGGGTGTGAACGGGGTATTAAAGGCGGGCCGCGATGGAACCAGTGTCGGTGGGTGAGGACAGCGCGGCCCCGGATGAGCAGGCCATACAGACCACGGTGGCGCTGGAAGGCGACGGCACGTGCATCGCCCACGCCCGCCACTTCGCCGCCGGCTTCCTCGCCCGCGTCCAGGCCGAGCACGGCCTGCCCGTCTCGCAGCGCGCGATGGAGCTGACCCGGCTGGTGGTCAGTGAGCTGGTCACCAACGCCCGCAAGTACGCGCCGGGGCCGGTGCTGCTGGATCTGCGCATCACCGGCGACACCGTCGAGGTCGTGGTGTGGGACTGCGATCCGGTGCTACCGGTGGCCCGGGCCGCCGACGCCGGCCGGGTGGGCCAGCACGGCCTGGAGATCGTCATGGCCGTAGCCCAGGGCTTTGAAGCGCAGCGGGAACCGGTCGGCAAGCGCATCACCGCCCGCATCGCCCTCCTGGACGACCCCGGCGGCGCCGTCACCGGACGCCAACCCCGGTAGAAC
>NZ_NGFN01000725.1 GCF_002148965.1 Streptomyces swartbergensis
CTCATGCCGTAGCCGCCTCCGCCCGCTGCACCAGCAGCTGGTCAATGCGCCAGGCCGACTCCTGCGGCGACGCCGTCGTCGTGTCTACCGTGAGATCCCAGGTCATGGCCACGTGCACGTCCAGGTCCTCGCGGGTCGCATCCCACGCGGCCAGGCGCGCCGCGGCGTCCGTGTCGCCCCRGCCCTCGGATCGCCGCGCGGTTTCGTCCCGAGAGCACCACAGCAGAACCACAGCCCAGTCGGCCCGGTAGCCGTCGACCAGAGCCTGAATGCCATCGACCTGCCCGAGGTGCACCACTGGCACGCCGGCCTCGAACGCGGCATCCAGGCCCGGCCGGTCGATGACGTACGTGTTGCCGTACCGAGCGTTGGCGTAGACGACGTCGCCCGCTGCCTCCAGTGCGTGCAGCTGCTCGGCAGTGCCCATCCGGTAGCCGGAGCTCTTGCCCGAGCCGACCTTGAGCCGCGCGAACTGGGCGTACCGCGAGTTCAGTTCGGTCAGCGCTCGGGTGACGGTGTCCTTGCCTGCTGCCGGTGGGCCATACAGCACCACTCCGTGCTTGCCGGTCACTCGTACATCGCCCCCATTGCTTGCCGGGCCTGGTCCGCGAGTGAGACCGCGGCCCCGAGACGGTTGTCGACGACCAGGTGCGGCACCGCCGGCCGTAGATCCAGGTCGATCGTCGCCATGTACTCATCCCACCGCTGGAGCTTCCAGGCATCCCGGGCCGCGCCCCGGAAACCGATGTATTCGCGCATCGACTCCTCGTCGCAGCGGACCCAGACCGGATAGACGTCGACGCCCATGGACGCCGCGCGGTTGGTCAGGCGCTGCATCCATGCCTGGTCCGTCATCTCCGCGATGAACGGCGCCGTGAGCACCGTGCTGATCCCACACCGGATGTTGGCCAWTGCGGACTGCATCAGGCAGTCGTACTCCACCGGCCGGACCTGGGTGCGATACAGGTCGGTGTGCCGGTCGTTCGAGTCACCGCCCAGCGCGACCAGCAGCTTCTCCACCAGCGGGCGGGTCAGCGGATCCTTGTCGAGCAGCGGCCAGCCGGTGAGCTGGACAAAGAACCTCGCCAGCTCGGTCTTCCCGCTGCCCGCGTATCCGCCGACCAGGATCAGGACCGGCCGGTGCGGGTCGCCACCGGTGTGCCGG
>NZ_NGFN01000726.1 GCF_002148965.1 Streptomyces swartbergensis
GTGTGGTGAACCGGGCGGCCGAGCGCATCGCGAACGGCACGTCGGGACTGCCGTTGCCGGCGGCGACGAGGCTGGACGCGTACAAGATCTACTGCGACGAGGCCTACCACGCCTTGTACAGCCTGGACGTGGTGGAGCAGGTGAGCGGTGCGACGGGGGTCGAGGTGCCCGACTACGACTTCGCCCCGTTCCTCGACCGCCTCGACRGCCTCGGGGCCTCGGTCATGCCCGGTGAGACGACTCTCGTTCAGCTGCTGCAAGTGGTCGTCTTCGAGACGCTGGTCACCTCGATCCTCAAGGACATACCCAAGGACCAGTCGGTGGTCGGCACCGTACGGGAGGTCGTGCGCGACCACGCCCAGGACGAGGGCCGCCACCACGCGTACTTCGCGGCGTTCTTCAAGGAACTCTGGCACGACCTGAGCCCCGCCCTCCGGGAGCGGGCCTCGCGCTGCCTCCCGGAACTGGTCAGCAGCAGCCTCACGCCCGACCTGGTGCCGGTGCGCGGCTCCCTCCGGCTGGCAGGACTGGACGAGGCGGCGGTGAGCGAGGTCGTCGCCGACGTCTACGCCCCTGATAAGACCCGGGACAGCATCCGGGCCAGTGCCCGGCACACCTTTCAACTGTTCCAATCCGTAGGCGTGTTGGACGTGCCGGGTGCACGGGACTCCTTCATGTCCGCCGGGTTGCTGTGACGACGGCCACGGGAGAAGGAAATGACTGAAGAGAGCCGTTCCCTCCTGGGGACGCCGGAAAGCGTCCCTGAGGAGGGCATCTTCTCGCTGTCCGAGCTGGACGGCAAAGACCTCGACGCCCTGGTACGCCGGTCCTGCGACTTCTTCGCCGACCGGAGCGACCACGACCGCCCGTTGCGGGACACCATCGCGGGGATCCTGTTCACCAAGACCTCCACCCGGACCCGTACGGCCTTCACGACCGCAGCGCTCCGGCTGGGCGGGCAGGTCATCAGCTACGGCCCGCACGACCTCCAGCTGGAGACCGGTGAGTCCCTGGAGGACACCGGCCGTGTCTTCGGGCGGATGCTGGACATGCTGGTCGCGCGGACCGCGGGCCCAGTCGAACAGCTGCGCACCCTGTCCCGCTACGGCGGGATCCCCGTGGTCAACGCCATGGGACAGGAGGAGCACCCCACCCAGGGC
>NZ_NGFN01000727.1 GCF_002148965.1 Streptomyces swartbergensis
GGGCCAGGCCCAGGCTTCGCAGCCGACCGGGCGTCGGCGGCGGGCCCTGGCTGCCGCCGCCGAGCGGGCGGCCGCGCAGGAGGCGGCGGCTGGACCGCGTCCGGTGTTCGCCCTGCCGCCGGCCGAGGCGGATCAGGCCCCGGCCGGACAGGCAGGACCGGCCGGCACCGCCGACCAGGGGCAGCAGGTCGCGCCAGGTGGTGTGCCCGGCCATGGTCAGGTGCCGGGTCAGAATCAAGGCCAGGGACAGGTACCGGGGCAGGGACAGGTACCGGGACAGGGGGCCGTGGCGGTTCCCGGGGCGGCTGCCGTCGGTGACGTGGCTGCCGAGGAGGGGCGGCACGACGCCGTCCCGCACGACCAGTCCGCCGATCACACGCCGCCCCAGCCGCACCCCACGAGTGCGCCGACCGGGCGTCGGCGGCGCGCCGTTGCGGCTCAGCCGGCCGAGGGGGGCGGAGTTCAGGCACCGGGTACGGCGCCTGTGCAGGGCGGTGCCGGGCAGGCAGTCGCCGGTCAGCCGGGTCTCGCCCCGGTGGGATCCGTGCCCGCCGGTGCAGAGCAGGGGATTCCCGCGCAGCAGGGCGTCACCGGTCAGGCTCCGGCGGGCCAGGCCGRTCCGGGGCAGCTCGCCCCGGGGCAGGGTGTGCCCGTCCAGGCCGGGGTGGCCGCCGGGCAGGCCGCGCCCGGTACGGCCGTGCCGCCGCAGGGCGTGGCGGTTCCGGCGCAGGGGAACGCCGCTCACGCGCAGGGCAACGCCGTTCAGCCCCAGGGCAGCGCCGTTCAGCCCCAGGGGAACGTCCCACAGGGCAACGTCCCCCAGCCGCAGGGCACCGCAGTCCCGCCCCAGGGAGTCGCCGCGCCCGCGCAGGGCGTCGCCGTACCCCCGCAGGGCATCGCCGTACCCCCGCAGGGCGTGTCCGTCCCCGCCCCGGGCGGTCTCGGGCACAGTGTGCAGGCGGCCCTGCCGGGTCAGGCGCTCCAGCCCGCCTCCCTGAACCAGCCACACGGAGCGCAGCCCCTGCCACAGCAGGGCCTCGCCGCCCCGGAGCAGCAGCCCTCCGCCGGTCAGCCGCTCCCCGCCGAGGCCGTCCCCGGGCAAGGCACTCCGGCCCAGGGAACCCCTGCTCCGGGCACGGCCGCTTCC
>NZ_NGFN01000728.1 GCF_002148965.1 Streptomyces swartbergensis
CTTCCCACGCCGCAGTCCCACAGGCCCCCTCCACGTGTGTTCGACCGGGAGAACGAGCCCACCACCCGCCCGGTGAGGGTGTCAACGAGAGTGGCCGCTATGGCCGTATTGCCGGAATCTGGAAGGAGTGGAGGAGAGTGGAATGTGAGCAGAAGCACGATGTTGGGCCTGGGGTGTCTGCCTTCGCGCCGACTGGGTAGGGCTGCGATAGCCGTTGAACGCCGTGCCCAAAAGGAGGCCCCCGTGGCTGCGATGACTTTCCTTCCGCTCCCGGCCCCGTCCAAACCCGTGGCGGACACGTCCGCCGACCTCGACCCCCACTATGACGATCCCCGCTACGAAGACCCCCACTACTGCATCTTCAGCTCCGAGAGCACCTGCGCCGAGCCCCCGCTGACCAGCGAGCCCCCGCTGCCCGACGCCGAGCCCCTCACCAGCGAGCCGCCGCTCGCCGAATCCACCTCCCTGACCAGCGAACCCTCCGCCTTCGTCCCGGACTTCACGAGGTCCTAGATGACCGCACCCCGGCCGGCCGAACCGCCTTCCGAGGACCTGTCCCGCCTCGCCGACCTGCACGGCGTCGCCACTTCGTACAGCCCGTCCCCGGACCGTACGGTCGCGGCCTCGGCCGCCGCGCTCACCCTCACCCTGGCCGCTCTCGGCGTGGACGCGAGCACGCCCGGCGCCGTCCGCGCCGCGCTCGCCGCCCGGGAGCGGGAACTGGGTGCCAGGCTGCTGCCGCCCACGGTGGTCGGCTGGGGCACCAGCCCCCCGGCCGCCCTGGCCGCGCTCCCCGAGGGAAGCCGGCTGCTCATCGAGACCGAGCAGGGCGAGACCCGCGCCTCGGCCGAGCACCTCCCAGCCGGTGTCCACCGGCTGACCGCCACCGTCCCCGACGGCCGCACGGCCACCGCCCACCTGGTCATCGCCCCGGCCCGCCTGCCCAGCCCCACCGGACGCTCCTACGGACTCCTCGTCCAGCTCTACTCCCTGCTGTCCCGCCGTTCCTGGGGCATGGGCGACCTGGGCGACCTCGCCGAGCTGGCCGGCTGGGCCGGGCGGTCGCTCGGCGCCGGATTCGTCCAGGTCAACCCGCTGCACGCGGCCGTGCCCGGCGCCCCCACCGACCCCTCCCCGTACC
>NZ_NGFN01000729.1 GCF_002148965.1 Streptomyces swartbergensis
GTCCTAACCACGAACGCCTCCCCGAAGTGAGCGAAGCACTCATCACATGGACCGCCATCACACTCATGACCAGGCGACTCACCCGCCACAAGACCCGCCCCGCCGAACGCCGCGACATCGCCCACGGCTACACACTCCCCACGGCCGCTTGGGCCCTACTCGCAGGCAGGATGATCGGACAACCATGCGGTTGCAGCCTCCAGAACCGGATCCCGCTTGCTACCGCGGCCCAGGTTGTCGGCCACTTCTTCGTCGGGCGGAATGGGACCGTCATATGTGCGGCCCGTGCGGTCAGCATCCTTGACCACGGCCAGAAGGAGGAGAGCCCCATCGGACAGCCGATACGACGTGTTGCCGGTGGGAATCCCCGTCGTTTCCTCGCCGAACGACCGCGTATCAGGCCGTCCGCGCAATGCCACGGTCACCGCTTCCCCGGAGCTAGCAGTAGAACGGCTGGTGAGCACAGCAACCGGCGCTGATCCCGCGCCTATGGGCGTGCTCGCTCCCCAACCCTGCGATTCCCCGTCAACGAATGGGCTCCCCTTCTCGATCGACCACACGGACTTTTTGCCCTTGGCGTCGACGAACCCTCCGACGTCACCGTCACCGAGGATCGGCCCGGCGACAGCGAGCATCGGCCACATGTTTCCACCGCGGTTCCGGCGCAGGTCGATCACCCAGCCGCATGCGGTCGGCCGATTGGCTTTCGCTACGGCCGCCCGGCCTTCCCGCACGTACTGGTGATAGATCTCATCGGACCCCAGCACTCCGGGAAGCGACAGGTACCCAACACGCCCGGGAAGGGCCCGTCCCTCGACAGGTGAGCGGACCGGCGCGCCGCTGAACAGTTCCTTCGCGCGGTCGGGTTTGAAGAGCTGGCTGTGCCCGTCTGCCAGAGAGCTCATCGCCATCTCAATCACAGGGTATGTGTCGACTGGATGTTGGGCGCTGCCAGCCTGCGTGAAAGCCGCCCGTCGCACCTCCGCCCAGTCGACGTCATCTCGACGCAGGGCGTTTTCTTCCATGATGTTCAACGCCTTGGACAGATAGGACCGGGCCTCGGCAGACATCTCCGCACCGGGAGACGACGACTCGCCACCTGTGCACCCGCTGCCAGCAGCAAGAACCCAAGCCAAGCC
>NZ_NGFN01000073.1 GCF_002148965.1 Streptomyces swartbergensis
GTCTCCCGGGTGGGCGAGGTCGTAGGGGCGGGGGTAGGCGGCCGGGCGGTACGGGACGTAGCGGGGCTCGGCCGTCGAATCCTCGGCTGCCGCACGGGAGTTGAGGGCGGCGGGTGAGGTGTCCCAACGGCCGGTGTCCAGGCGGTGTTCCAGGGTGCGCAGGGCGGCGAGGGTCTCGCCGGGGGTGAACGTGCAGTGGCCGGGGGCGTCGACGTAGGCCTGGCGGAACAGCGGGCCCGAGCCGGCCGCGGTGGCCGCCCGCCGGTAGGCGCTCTCCGCCTGCACCGGTATCAGCGCGTCACCGGTCGTGTGGATGTTCAGCTGGGGGTCGGTGAGCCGGCCGGAGAGCACGCTGGTGTTCCGCATCCACCGCACGGCCGGCTGATCGGCGGAGACCCGGGGCGCCCGGTCCAGCGCCGAGAGGTCGGTACGCAAGGACAGTCCCGCCTCCTTGTAGAGCTCCTTCACCTCTTTGTACAGCGGGGAGCGGGCGAGCATGGCCGTGTAGTCGACACCGGTGTTCCACGACGGGTTGCCGCCCGCCCGGCTCTCGGCCTCCTGCCGCCAGCTGAACGCGGGCATCTGGATCAGGCCCCGGACGGCCGTGTACTGGTTGACCTGCTGGGTCTGCCAGTCCGTGGGGCCCGGCACGGTCTGTGAGGAGTCGTTGTAGCCCGGGATGTTGTGCAGGGCGGCGGCCAGGGCGATCCGGGCCCGGCCCTCCGGGGTTCGCTGCGCGGCGTCGACCTTCGTGGTGAGCGCCTTCCCGGCGGCCACCGCCTCCGTCTGGCCGGCGAAGCCCGCGAGCCGGATTCCGGAGTCCGGTGCGAGGAGCGTGCGCAGCGCGAACACCGGGTCCAGGGTGCTGTTCCAGTTGGCGACGCCGCCCTGCACCAGCCCGCACATCGACAGTGAACCGTCGAACCGGCCGGTGTGCCGCTCGGCGAGCATCGTCGTGACGAACCCGCCGTACGAGGTGCCCCAGGCGAGCGTCCGCCGGGCCGCCCCGAACCTCTCGGTGAACAGGTCCAGCGTGGCGAGCTGGTCCGGCACCGCCTCGGTGACGGCCCAGCCGTTCGTCGCGTAGGAGGAGCCGATGAGGGCGTAGCCCTCGGCCAGCAGCTTGTCCCGGGCGGCCGCACCCGGAGTGTTCTGGGCCGGGTTGGGGGCTCCGGCCGGGGTGTAGCCGTGGCTGTAGAGCAGCACCGTGCCGTTCCAGGACGCGGGGACGTCCATCACGTACGCGGCGCCGGAGGCGAGCCGGCCCTCCAGGTGCGTGTCCGTGGCGGCGGCCCGCGCCGGCAGTGCGGTCGCCAGGGACAGGCAGGCGGTCAGCAAAGCGAGGCGGATCCTCAACGCGGGGTCCCTTCCAGGGTGGGGGTGGCGGCGGCCGGGGAGTCCAGGGCGTCGGTGTGCGTCTCGCGCAGCCGCCACACGGTGACGGCGGTGATCGCCGCGCCGGCGCACAGCATCAGTGAGACGGGCGTGCTCCCGCCCCCGTAGGAGGCGAGGAGGCTGCCGGCGATGAGGGGGGAGAACCCGGCGCCGATCAGGGTGGCCGCCTGGTAGCCGAGCGAGGCGCCGGTGTAGCGGACGCGGGTGCCGAACATCTCGGTGAGCAGGGCGCCGAGCGGCCCGTACATCGTGGACTGGGCGACACCGTGACCGAGGGCGAGGGCGAGGATCAGCAGTCCGGGCGAGCCGGAGTCGACCAGCGCCAGGACGGGGAAGGCGAGCGCGGCCGAGGCGATCGCCCCGGCGAGCACGACGGGCCGGCGGCCGACCCGGTCCGACAGCGCGGACGCGGCGGGCAGGACGACGAGCGCCACGCAGGAGGCGACGGTCACGGCGGTCAGCACCTGCGGGCGGGTGTACCCCTCGTCGACGGCGTAGGAGATCATGAAGCTCGTCAGCAGCGACTGGGCGGTGAACGCGCCGATGCCGACGCAGGCCGCGAGCAGCACGGGCTTCGGGCGGCGCAGCACCTCCACGATCGGCGGCTTGTCCATCGGTTGCCGCTTGACCTGGGCGAACAGCGGGCTCTCGGCGACCTTGAGGCGCACGAACAGACCGACGGCCAGCAGCACGATGCTCAGCAGGAACGGCACCCGCCAGCCCCAGGAGCGGAACTCGTCGTCGGGCAGGCCGGCGACGATGGTGACCACACCGGCCGACAGCACGGAACCGAGCGGGGCGCCGAGCTGGGTGAAGCTGGACCACAGGCCGCGCCGGGAACCCTGCGCGTGCTCGGCGTGCTCGACGACCATGAGCATCGCGCCGCCCCACTCGCCGCCGATCGCGAGGCCCTGCACCACGCGCAGGGCGACCAGCAGGATCGGGGCCCAGACGCCGATCGCGTCGTACGTCGGCAGCAGGCCGATGAGGAAGCTGCCGCTGCCCATCAGGACCATGGTCAGCAGCATCATCGACTTGCGGCCGATCCGGTCGCCGAAGTGGCCGAAGACGATGCCGCCGAGCGGGCGGGCGAGATAGCCGGCGGCGAAGGTGCCGAACGCCGCGATGGTGCCGACCGCCGGGTCGGCCCGGGGGAAGAACAGCTCGCCGAAGACGAGGGCGGCGACCGTGCCGTAGACGAGGAAGTCGTAGAACTCGACGGCCGTTCCGAGCAGTCCGGAGACGGCCACGCGACGCAACTGCCGGGAATCGGGGGTGGGTTGAGCGGCGGAGGGGGATGGCTGCACGGGAGCTCCCTGGGGACGGGTCTCGGTTGGCCGATGAAGTTATGCATCCATCGTGCAGCCGTCAATCATTTGCACAACATCAGTTCAGTCCGTCCTCGGCGATCCGCAGCAGCAGCGCGTGCAGCGCCTCCCGGTCGGCCGGGTCCAGCGGGGCGAGGAGTTCGTTCGTCACCCGCTGGCCGGCCTCGTCGGTGTCGCGGAGGAACGCGCGGCCCTTCTCGGTCAGCGCGACGATCCGGCTGCGGCGGTCGTCGGGGGAGGGGCGGCGCTCGGCGAAGCCCTGCTTCTCCAGGTCGTCGACCAGGCCGACGATCGCGCTCGGGTCGTAGCCGAGCCGGGTGCTCAGCTCGCGCTGGAGCGCGCCCTCGGAGGTGGCGAGGAAGCGCAGCACCGCGTAGTGGCGCAGGCGCACGCCCGACTCCTGGAGGCAGGCGTTGAAGAGCTGTCCCGAGCGCAGGCCCAGGCGGTACAGCAGGTAGCCCGTGTCGGCGTGCAGCCCGCGCATCCACGGCTCGTGGGCGTCGATGGGCTTCGGGGTGACGTTCTGGTGTGTGATGACGGGCTCCCTGTGCTCGGTACTTCCTGGGGATTCCAGCATCTCGCACCTTTGGGTCACCAACAACTATTGACGTCAACAATTATTGCTCTTAGCTTCAATCTCGAAGTCGAACCCGTGTGAAGGGACCCACCCGTGCCCAGCATCGATCTCTCCGGCAAGGCCGCCGTCGTCACCGGAAGCGGCCGGGGCCTCGGCCTCGCCTATGCCCACGCCCTGGCCGCCCACGGGGCGTCCGTGGTCGTCAACGACGTCGACGAGGCGGTGGCCGAGGCGGCCGTGAAGTCCATCACCGAGGTGGGCGGCAAGGCCGTGGCGGAGGTGGTCCCGGTCGGTACGGCCGAGGCGGCGGACCGGCTGGTCGCCCGCGCGGTCGAGGAGTTCGGCCGGCTGGACGTCCTCGTCACCAACGCGGGCATCCTCCGCGACAAGGTGCTGTGGAAGATGACCGACGAGGACTTCGAGGCGGTGATCACCACCCACCTCAAGGGCACCTTCACCTGCGCCCGGGCCGCCGCCGTCCGGATGCGCGAGCAGGGCGAGGGAGGCTCGCTGATCCTGGTCGGCTCCCCGGCCGGCCAGCGCGGCAACTTCGGCCAGACGAACTACGCCGCCGCCAAGGCCGGCATCGCGGCGATGGCCCGCACCTGGTCCATGGAGCTGGGCCGCGCGAACATCACCGTCAACGCGATCGTGCCGGTCGCCGCGACCGCGATGACCGAGACGATCCCGGCCTTCGCCCCGTACATCGAGGCCATGCGCAACGGCGAGCCGCTGCCCGACTTCCTCCGCAAGGGTGAGGGCTTCGGCACCCCCGAGGACTGCGCCGCCCTCGTCCCGTTCCTCGCCTCCGAGGCCGCGCGCGGCGTGACCGGCCAGTGCGTCGGCATCGGCGGCGACAAGGTGGCACTCTGGTCGCATCCGCAGGAGATCAGGGCGGCGTACGCCGACGGCGGCTGGACCCCCGAGGCCCTGGCGGACGCCTGGCCCACCTCGGTCGGTGCCGAGCTCCAGTCGGTCGGCATCCCGGCGCCGAAGTTCCCGGAGGCGTGATGGACCTGAACGACCTCGTCGCGATCGACGTCCACACCCATGCGGAGGTCTCCTCCAAGGGCCACTCCTCCCTGGACGACGACCTGCACGACGCCTCCTCCGCCTACTTCAAGGTCGAGGGCAAGCGGAAGCCGACCCTGGAGGAGACGGCCGCGTACTACCGCGAGCGGAAGATGGCCGCCGTGATCTTCACGGTCGACGCCGAGTCCGCCACCGGCACGGCGCCCGTCCCCAACGAGGAGGTCGCCGAGGCCGCCGCCGCCAACGCCGACGTCCTCATCCCCTTCGCCTCCATCGACCCCTTCCGGGGGAAGGCGGGGGTGAAGCAGGCCCGGCGCCTGGTCGAGGAGTACGGGGTGAAGGGCTTCAAGTTCCACCCCAGCATCCAGGGCTTCTTCCCCAACGACCGGTCGGTGGCGTACGACCTGTACGAGGTGATCGAGGAGACCGGCACGATCGCCCTGTTCCACACCGGCCAGACCGGCATCGGCGCCGGCGTGCCCGGCGGGGGCGGCATCCGCCTCAAGTACTCCAACCCGCTGCACGTGGACGACGTCGCCGCCGACTTCCCGCACCTGAAGATCATCCTGGCGCACCCGTCGTTCCCCTGGCAGGACGAGGCCTTGGCCGTCGCCACGCACAAGCCGGGCGTGCACATCGACCTGTCCGGCTGGTCGCCGAAGTACTTCCCGCCGCAGCTCGTGCAGTACGCGAACACGCTGCTGAAGGACAAGGTCCTCTTCGGCTCCGACTTCCCCGTCCTCACCCCCGACCGCTGGCTCGCCGACTTCGACAAGCTGACGATCAAGGAAGAGGTCCGGCCGAAGATCCTCAAGGAGAACGCCGCCCGCCTGCTCGGGCTGACGAAACCGTAAGGGGCGTGACATGCGCAACGAGGGACTGGGGTCGTGGCCCGCACGCCGGGCCCGCAAGACCCCGCACCGCACCGCCCTGATCCACGGCGACACCACCCGCACCTACGCCGGCCTGTACGACCGCACCACCCGCCTCGCCCACGCTCTGCGCGAAAGGGGCGTCCGCCGCGGCGACCGCGTCGCCTACCTCGGCCCGAACCACCCCTCCTACCTGGAGACCATGTTCGCGGCCGGCACCCTCGGCGCGGTCTTCGTCCCCCTCAACATCCGGCTGGCCGGCCCCGAGATCGCCTATCAGCTCGCCGACTCCGGCGCCAAGGCCCTCGTCTACGGCCCCTCGCACGCCGGTCTGGTCGCGGGACTGCCGGGCAGCACGGACGTCCGTACGTACGTCGAAGTGGGCGCCGAGTACGAGGAGGCGCTGGCCTCGGCCTCCCGGGAGCCCATCGACACACCGGTCACCGCGGACGACACCTGCATCATCATGTACACCTCGGGGACGACGGGCCGTCCCAAGGGCGCGATGCTCACCCACGGCAACCTCACCTGGAACGCGATCAACGTCCTGATCGACCACGACCTGCTCGCCGACGAACGCGCCCTGGTCTCCGCCCCGCTGTTCCACACCGCGGGCCTGAACATGCTCACGCTGCCGGTCCTGCTGAAGGGCGGCACCTGCGTCTTGGTCGAGGCCTTCGACCCGGACGCCACCTTCGACCTGATCGAACGGCACCGGATCACCTTCATGTTCGGCGTGCCCACCATGTTCGACCAGGTGGCCCGGCACCCGCGCTGGCCGGACGCCGACCTGTCGTCGCTGCGCATCCTGACCTGCGGCGGCTCCCCGGTCCCGACCCCGCTGATCGCGGCGTACCAGAGGCGCGGCCTGACCTTCCTCCAGGGCTACGGCATGACCGAGGCCGCCCCCGGCACGCTGTTCCTGGACGCCGAGCACGCCGTCAGCAAGGCGGGGTCGGCGGGCGTGCCGCACTTCTTCAGCGACGTACGCGTCGTACGGCCCGACCTCGCGCCGGTCGACGTCGGCGAGGTGGGCGAGGTCGTGGTGCGCGGGCCGCACGTCATGCCCGGCTACTGGGGGCTGCCCGAGGAGACGGCCGCGTCCTTCGCGGACGGCTGGTTCCGCAGCGGCGACGCCGCCCAGGTCGACGAGGACGGCTACGTCCACATCGTCGACCGCCTCAAGGACATGATCATCTCCGGCGGCGAGAACATCTACCCCGCCGAGATCGAGGACCAGCTCCTCGCTCACCCGGACATCGTGGAGTGCGCGGTGATCGGGGTGCCGGACGACAAGTGGGGCGAGGTGCCCCGCGCGGTCGTCGTACCCCGCGAGGGCGCCGCACTCGACCCCGACGAGGTACTCGCGTCGCTCGCCGGCCGCCTCGCCAAGTACAAGATCCCGAAGTCGGTCGTGGTGGCGGACGAACTGCCCCGCACCGCCTCCGGGAAGCTCCTCAAATCCCGTGTGCGCAAGCGCTACGGCACCGACTCCCAGTGAAGGACGGCTCCATGAGCATCACCGTCAACGGCCTCGACGAACTGAAGAAGCTCGCGGGCAGCGACCTCGGCACCAGCGAGTGGATCGAGGTCACGCAGGAGCGGATCGACACCTTCGCCGACGCGACCGGGGACCACCAGTGGATCCACGTGGACCCCGAGAAGGCCAAGGAGGGCCCCTTCGGCGCCCCCATCGCGCACGGCTACCTCACGCTCTCCCTCTTCATCCCGCTGTTCACCGAGCTGCTGGACGTCCAGGGCGTGACGACGAAGGTCAACTACGGCCTCAACAAGGTGCGTTTCCCCTCCCCGGTGAAGGTCGGCTCCCGCATCCGGCTGGTGGCGAAGCTCGCCGAGGTCGAGGAGGTGCCGGGCGGCGTGCAGATCACGGTCGACGGCGCCATCGAGATCGAGGGCGGCGCCAAGCCGGCCGCGGTGCTCCAGAGCCTGTCGCGGTTCTACTCCTGACGACACCCCGTAGGCCTGAGCGGCGTGCTACGCCTGAGGCCGCGCGGGCACCAGGTCGAGCAGGCGTTCCGAGGCGTCACGCGCGAGCGGTGAGAGCCTCTCGTGCACGGCCCGGAACGTCTTCTCGGCCTGTTCCGCCGGCCAGTCGTCCGGCAGGTGCTTGACGGGCAGGCGCGGATCGCGCCGGACGATCCGCAGCCACTCGGTCTGGAGCCGCAGCCGCAGCACGAGCCCGTCGTCGGGGTGCGGCAGCTCGTCCTCCCACGGCTGCCAGCGCCGTCCGAACGCCTCGTAGCGCCCGGCCAGGTCGGACAGCTCCCACGTCTCCTCGATCATCTGGCCGATGTCCATCCCGGCGTCGGCGTGCGCGCGGAAGACCTTCACATGGGCGGACAGGCCGAGCTCGGCCACCAGCGCCGACACGTCGACCTCGCCGGGCGCGATCCACAGGCCGTTGAACAGCGGGCCGAAGCCACTCCAGGTCAGCTGGGAGCGCAGGTCGTGGCGCTGGCGCTGCCAGGACTCGGGCAGGGAGAAACCGAGCAGGGTCCAGGTGCCGTCCCAGTGCCGGTTGACGGCGCCGGTCTGCCAGATGCGCCGCTTGCCGTCGCGCAGCACGGCCTCCGAGCGCTCGGTCAGTCCGAAGTACATCCGGCGGCCCTCCCGCTGGCGGCGCAGCAGGTCGCGGTTGACCATCCGGGTCAGCGTCGAGCGGGTCGCCTGCTCGCCGATCCCGGCGCGGGCGAACACGTCGATGACGCTGCCCGAGTACACGCACACGTCGCGCCCGAGCACCTGGTCGCCCAGGAACGTCAGCATGAGGGACTGGGGCCGCAGCGACTCTTCACCGGTCACGCGGCCCACCGTACCTCCGCTCGATCAGTCGGTGACCTGCTGGTACGCGTGGACGGCCGTCGTCACCGCGCACACGCCCGGCGGGATCATCTGCGTCCTCAGGGTGCCGCTGTTCGTGTCGTAGTCGACGCCCTCCGTCTCGAAGGTGCCCGTGCACACGCTGCGCTGCGGCAGCGCGAGGAGACTCGTCACCGTGCCGGTGACCGGCTGCCCGTCCAGCGTCCGGGGCAGGTCGACCTGGAGCAGGGGCCGGATCTCCGGGAAGAGGGTGCCCGAGGCGTCGTTCGAGGCGCACAGCAGGCGGGTGCCGGTGACGAAGTCGCAGCCCTGGATGTCGCGTACGGGCTTGTCCAGGGTGATCTGCCCGGCCTCCTTCAGCTCGCCGCCGGCGGGCGGCGTGGAGGGGTTGAGCAGGGGCGCCGGGAAGACCTGGAGCCGGTTCTGCGTGCCCCACTCGCCCGACACCAGCCACTGCTCGTCGGGCGAGACGGTCGCGAAGGAGTTGTTCAGCTTCTCGCCCGGGTTCAGCGGGTGGACGTACTCGTAGCGCTTCCCGGCCGGAGTGGTGACCGCGAACATCTTGGACGTGGCCGTGTCCGGGCCCTGGTAGGCGTCGAAGACATGGCCGCGCGCGATGTCCGGGTCGCCTATGTGGTTCCAGCCCTTGACCCGCAGGTCCAGCGGGATGGAGGCCAGCCCCCGGTACAGCAGGGAGCCGTCCGCGCGGCTGGCCAGGCCCTGCCCGCCGCCGAGGGTGTCGGTGTACGCCGTGCCGGTCCGAGCCCACTGCGGGGCACCGGCGGCCGAGGCCGTGCCGGCGCCCAGCGTGAAGGCACCCAATAACGCGGTGGTGACGAGCAGTTGACGTCTCATCAGGTCAGGCACCTTCCACGTCGACGAATACCGGGTTCGAATAGAACCACGTATCCGCCCACGGGTCACCGTCCCCGGGCGCGTGCGGAACCGGCCCGTGCGGGTCGACCGAGGCGCCGAGGTAGCCGGTGCCGTGCCGGTTGCCGTCGCTGCCGCGCAGCCGGACGTAGAAGGACTCCTCGCCCGCGGTCAGCGGAACGCGCAGGGTGTAGGTGCCCGTGCGGCCGGAGACGTCCTGCGAGCGGACGACGCGGGTGTCGGGGGCCTTCCAGGTGTCGCGGTCGGCGACCGGGCCGCGCACCGCGCCGCGGATGACGTCCACGTGCGCCAACTCGGGCAGGATGCCCTGCGGGTTGGGCCGCGAGGCGGTCGTCACCGTGATGGTCAGGGTGAGCTTCTCGCCCTTGCGGACCCGCAGCCGGCCGCCGAGCGTCACGCCCCGGCCCCGGTCGCGTTCCCGCTTCAGCCGGACGTCGAGCCCGTCGAGCAGATGCCCGTGGTCGAGCCAGACCCGGCCCGCGCGCAGGCCCGCCATGACCGCGCGGTAGCCGTAGCGGGTGACGCCCACATGGGTACGGCTGAACTGGCCGGGCCAGAAGTCGCTGCCCGGCTGCGGGGTGTCCGTGTTCACCGGGTCGGGCAGCTTCCCGGTGCTGTCGAAGGTCTGGCCGGGCTGCCAGTCGCCGTTCTTCCAGGTGTCGAAGACGATCCGGTGGGCGTCGGAGTTGGTGGTGACCGAGAACAGCCGCCCCTCGGCGAGCATCGAGTCCCACAGGCCGCCGACGGTGGCGGTCGCCCAGTCGAAGCCGCCGTACGTGAGGTAGGCGTCCGCCGGGTAGCCGGGCCAGGACTGCGCGGACGGCTTGTTCTCGTACTCGCCGCGGATCGACGTGGCGCCGCGCCAGCCGGGGATGGCGGCGCCCTGGGCACCCGGCGCGCCCTCCATGCCGATCATGATCCCGGGTGCCGCGTCCCGCCAGTCGCGCATCTCGTGCGGGGAGTCGATGCCCAGGCGCATGGGGTGGTTGGCGAGGACCAGCACATCGTCGACGTAGCCCGAACGACGCTGCCCGGCCAGCCACTTGAGGGCCTTGAGGGCGTGCGCCTCGTTGCGGGCGGTGTCCGCGTCGGCGGGGCCGCCCTTGTCGTAGCCGAGCAGTTTGCCGTCGTAGGCGCGCTCGAACCGGGTCAGCAGGTCGACCTCGTGCGGCCCCGGGGCGGTGAACACCGTGCAGTGCTCGGCGGCCGGGATGTACCACTCCAGGCCCTGGAAGATCAGCTGACGCGGGTTCTCGGCACGCGCCTGGAGGATCTCCTGGTGCTCCAGCGCGGCCCCGTGGTCGGCGTGCCCGAAGTTGGAGTGCTCGGTGAACACCATCCAGTCCAGGCCGTACGTCGCGCCCGCGGCGGCCAGTTGGGAGAACGTGTACTTGGCGTCGTGGCTGTAGACGGAGTGGATGTGGTGGTCGCCGACGAGGTAGGCGAGGCGGGGGTCCTCTCCGCCCAGCCGCCTGTCGCTGTCATCGGCGGCCAGGGTCGGGGCCGCCGCCGGGCCCAGGGCGAACGCGGCGCCGAACAGGCCCGCGCGGCGCAGGAGCCCGCGGCGGGAGACTCCCTGGGGGTCGAGGGCGGCGGGGGAGACGGACGGGTCGGCCCAGGCGGGCAGCTGCTGCTCGGTCATGAAGGATCCTCGCGAGTCAGGTGAGGTCAGTGGTCCATGAAGGAGGTGACGGGCAGCGCCCGGGAGACGATCCGGACATCGCCGAGCCGGCCGTGGAAGATCTGGTCGATCTTGCCGCCGTACTCGTAGCCGCCGAGCAGCCACGGCAGGCCGACGGAGGTGATGCCGACGGAGGACGCCCTGGGGTTGCGGAGCACCGGGCAGCCCTCGACGTACAGCGTGGTGTGCCTGCCGTCGTTGACGACCGCGAGGTGCCACCAGGTCTCCAGCGGGGTCTCCTGGCCCCAGTTGGTGGCGATGCCCTGCTGGTTGAGCGGGCGCATCGCCCACTGCGGTTCACGGTCGTTGGACAGGGACAGCGTGGCCAGCGGCTCGTCGGGGTCGTCGGCGGTCTTCCCGGCGGCGCCTCCCGTGCCCGTGCGGCCGACCAGGCCCGACCAGGCGTGGTGGTCCGGGTCCCAGTCGGCGGGCAGCCGGTAGAACGCCTCGATGGTGTAGCCGTCCGCGAAGGTGGCCGAGTTGAGCGGGGCGCCGTCGACCGTGCGCAGATAGGCGCCCTTCAGCGGGGACTTGAAGCCCTGGAACTCCAGGCTGCCGTGGCCCGGCTGGTCGGGGTGGTGGTCCGCCGACCAGCCCAGCGCGCCGCCGCCCACCGTGACGAGCGCGAGGTCGTTGCCGCGCCCGGACAGGTCCCGGACCGTTCCGGCCGTGCCGTCGACGGGGTTCTCGAAGCGCCAGTACGCCACCGTGCCCGGGACCAGCATCTTCGAGGCGGGCCGCGCCGGCCGGGCGGGCACGGGCGCGAAGCCGGAGAAACGCTCCTGGAAGTCGATCTCGACGGAGAACCGGTCGGCGTCGCCGCTCAGCTCCATCTCCTGCCGCTCCAGTTCGTTGAGCCCCTTCCCGGCCCGCCCCAGGATCCACGGCGAGACCGTCTCCACGTCGATGACGTTCCGGTCCAGGTCGAACCGGTAGAGGCGGATCATCGCCGCGCCGCCGAAGTAGCGGTTCTGGTAGTTCGTCAGATGCAGGTGGACGTCGTGCCCCGCGGCGTTCTTGCGGGTCGCGCGGGCGGCGGGCCAGTAGTGCCCGTTGAGGGTGAGGAAGATCTGGTCGTGGTCCTCGATCAGCCGGTCCCAGAGCTGCTGCCCGTACGCCGACAGGGAGTCCTCCTCTACGACCAGCTCATGGGTGGTGAGGATGACGGGCGTCTTCGGATGCCGCGCCATGACCTCCTTCGCCCACGCATAGCCCTGCGGTGACAGCCGCCAGTCCAGCGCGAGCACCATCCACTCCCGGCCGCCCGCGGTGAACAGGTGGAAGGTGTTGTAGCCGTCCGGGGAGGCACCGCCGAACGTCCGCTGCCCCTTGAACCGCTGCGGCCCGAAGGCGTCCAGGTACGGCGTCGCACCGCGCTGGTCGGTCGTCGACGACTTCACGTCGTGATTGCCTGCCAGGACGCTGTAGCCGACGCCCCGCCGGTCCAGCAGCGAGAACGCCTCGCCGATCGCCGCGAACTCCTCCTTCGCGCCGTTCTGCGTGAGGTCCCCGAGGTGGGACAGGAAGACGAGGTTCTCCTCCCCGCCGTGCTCCAGCAGATAGCGCAGCGACGCCTCGACCGGTGCCTTGTCGATGCTCGGCCCGTCGAAGAGGTACTGCGTGTCCGGCATCACGGCGAGCGTGAAGCGGCGGCTGCGCGGATCGGGGCGCCAGCTCGCCGGTGCGGCCGCGGCGGTGACGGCCGGCAGCGCGGCCACCGCCGTGGCGGTCGCGCCGAGCAGCGCGGTGGCGCGCAGGAAACCGCGTCTTCCGGCACCGGCCTGGGGGGCCTCGCCCGGGTCGTGGTCATGCGAAGTGCACACAGGTGCTCCATGAGGTGACAGAGGAAGTGACAGAGGAAGTGACAGAGGAAGTGACAGAGGAGGTGACAGAGGGGGAGAACTCAGAGAACGCGCAGCGTCCAGCTCCAGCGATGGACGCCGGCCGCGACGAGGTAGGTGGCGAAGGTGTCGGGCCCGCACGACGCGGTGCCCAGCCCGCGGTGCGCCGCGTCGATGTGCACCACGCACCCGGCCCGCGGCACCAGTTCGTCGTGGTGCGCGGCCGCGGCGAGGTCGGTCGCGCGATGGCGGGTCACGGAGACCTGGCGGGGCCGGTCCAGCCGCACCGCGAGCCCGGTCGCGTCCGGCGCGGACAGCGTGAACCGCCGTACGCCGTGCCGCCCGCCGCTCTCCTGCGGCCGCAGATATGGGGTGAACAGCTCGTCCACCGGCAGGGAGTGGTGGCCGACGGGCGCGCCCGCGCCCCGGTCCGGATACGACTCCCAGGGGCCCTGCCCGAACCACTCCAGCAGGTTCAGCCCGGCGGCCGTCTCGAAGACCGAGCCGACCCGGGCCACGTCGTCCAGCACCTCGGGCAACTCGGCGCACTCCTCCACCAGAAGCCCGCCCTCGACCGCCGTGAACACCTGCTCGTGGCGGACGGTCCCGCCCGGGCAGAGGTAGTCGCAGACCACCGCCACCCGTCCCGGGTCACGGCGTACGGCGACGACCTCGCGGGTGGGCGCGTCGAGCCCCCAGTCCCGCCAGCGGGCCGCCATGCCGCCCAGTTCGTCGTTGTCGGTCGGCGCCCGCCACAGCGACAGCGTCGGCCCGGCCGTCAGCAGCGGATGGACCAGCAGTCCGTCCTCGTCGACCTCCACGGGGCGGTGCGTGACGGGGGCGTGCCGCACCGGGGGCGCATGCCGCAGCCGTGCCTGCGGCAGGCACACCACCGTGCCGCGCGGCGCCCACGGCTCGTCCCGGGCCGTCGTGACCCGCAGCGTCAGCCATGCCTCACCGCCGTCCTCGGGAAGCTCGAACGGCAGCGGTACGGCGGCCGTCTCGCCCGGCCGCAGAGCGGGCAGCTCGGCGGGGGCGGTCAGGGTGCCGCCGTCGGCGAGGGTCAGCTCCCACTCGCCGGACAGCCAGTCCAGGCCCCGGAAATGCTGGTGGTTGCCCAGGACGACGCCCTCGTGCCGGAAGCACTCGATGCGCAGCGGCGCGGCGATCTCCCGGTGCTCGAACATCACGGGCTTGGGGGTGCGGTCGGGGAAGACGACACCGTCGGCGATGAAGGCGCCGTCGTGGTCGGTCTCCCCGAAGTCGCCGCCGTACGCCCAGCGATGGCCGGGCGCGGCGACACCGTTGTCGTAGAGCCCGGCGCCCCCACGCCCGGCCGGTCTGCCGTCGTTCACACGCTGGAGGATGCCGTGGTCCCAGAACTCCCAGATGAACCCGCCCTGAAGACCCGGGGTGGCCTCGATGGCCTCCCAATGGTCCGCGAGCGTGCCGTTGCTGTTGCCCATGGCGTGCGAGTACTCGCACTGGATGAGCGGCTTGGTCTGCGTGCCCGACATGGCGTGCGCGATGCACTCCTGCAGCGGCGCGTACATCGGGCAGGCGATGTCGGAGGCCAGGTCCGGATCGGCCCAGCCGCGCCTGGCCGCGCCCTCGTACTGCACCGGCCGGGTCGGGTCGTGCCGGCGTACCCAGCCGGCGGCCGCGTCGTGGTTCGCGCCGTAGTCGGACTCGTTGCCCAGCGACCAGATGATGACGGACGGGTGGTTCTTGTCCCGCAGCACCATCCGCGCGACCCGGTCGACGAAGGCGCCCAGATAGCGCGGGTCGTCGGCGATCTCGTGCGCGTGGTCGTGGGACTCGATGCCGGCCTCGTCGACGACGTAGAAGCCGAGCTCGTCGGCCAGGTCGTACAGGGCCGGGTCGTTCGGGTAGTGCGCGGTGCGGATCGCGTTGAAGCCGAACCGCTTCAGCAGGACGAGGTCCGCGCGCATGTCGTCGTACGACACCGTCCGCCCCGTCAGCGGATGGAAGTCGTGCCGGTTGACGCCCCGGATGAACACGCGCTCGCCGTTGACCAGCAGGTCCCGGCCGGTGATCTCGACGTCGCGGAAGCCGATCCGGTGGCGGGAGGTGTCGGCGACCGTGCCGTCGGCGCGGTGCAGCCGGACGGTCAGGCCGTACAGCTCGGGCGTCTCGGCGGTCCAGGCGTGCACGTCCGGTACGGCGGCCCGCAGCCGGGCCTCGCCGAGGAAGCCGGAGACGCGCTCGTCCTCGGCGTTGGCCCGGTCGAACTCCGTGTCCTGCGTGAGCAGGCGCCCGTCCAGCTCCCCGCTGATGTACCAGCCCTCGGGCAGGGCCCCGCCCGAGTCCCGCACGAGGCAGTCCACGCGCAGGTCACCGTCGCGCCGGGCCCGCACGGTCACGTCCGCGAGATGCAGCGGGTCCCTCGCGTACAGCAGCACCGAGCGGGTGATCCCGCCGTGCCACCACTGGTCCTGGTCCTCGATGTGCGAGGCGTCCGACCACTTGACGACGGTCAGGCGCAGGGCGGCCCGCTCCCCGGGGCGCACCACGTGCGTCAGATCGAACTCGGCGGCCAGGTGGGAGTCCTTGGAGATGCCGACAGGCCGCCCGTCCACGTGCACCAGCAGCACGCTCTCCGCCGCCCCGACCTGGAGCACGATCCGCCGCCCCGCCCACTCCGCCGGCACGTCCACCGCACGCTCGTACACGCCCGTCGGATTGGCGGCGGGCACGTCCGGCGGGAACTCGGCGAACGGCATGCGGACGTTGAGGTACTGCGGAAGATCGTCCGTGCCCTGCATGGTCCACACGCCGGGCACGTACGACGACGACCAGACCTCCCCGAGCGGGGCGTCCGGCGCGGGCAGCAGCTGGAAACGCCAGTCGCCGTCCAGGGAGACGGCCCCGGCCCGCCGGTCGACGGCGTTCATCGGCAGCCGCCCCCAGGAGGTCACCTCCGGTGCCTCCCAGGGGCGCAGGGCGATCAGGGGATCGGGGTGTGCGTCGGTCATGACCATTCCGGAGTCGGTGCGGTGGGCCGGGGCAGGGCGCGCCCTTGAAGGCCCCAGGCGGGGTCGACGGGGATGCCGAGACGGTCCAGGACGGTGGGGGCGATGTCGATGAGGCGGGGCGAGTCGAGCCTGGTGCCTCCGGGCATGCCGGGCTCGGCGAGGGTTCCGGGCATGCCGGGCTCGGCGAGGGTTCCGGGCATGCCGGGCTCGGCGAGGATGACGAAGACCTCCCGTTCGGCACGCGTGTCGCCGCCGTGGCCGCCGGTGTCGAGGTGACCGTGGTCCGTGGTGACCAGCACGGTCCAGTGCTCGCAGGCGCGCCGCGCGTCGATCGTCTCCAGGAGCCGCCCGAGGTGGGCGTCCTGGGCGAGCAGGGCCCGGTCGTAGGCGGGGGAGAGGGGGCCGGTGGCGTGGCCGGCCTCGTCGGTGGCGCCGAAGTACACGAACAGGGCGTCCGGGTCGTCCTCGGTGAGCCAGTGCGCGGCGGTGTCGGCGACGAGGCGGTCGGCGGTTTCGTAGCCGTCGGACTCGCCGTCGTGGCGCACCCGCCGGCCGATGGCGGCGCCGAGGACGCCCCGGTCGACCAGCTCCGGCCAGGACACCACCGCCGCCGTGCGCAGAGCGGGCCGGGCGGTGGCGGCGCGGCTGAGGAAGTCGGGGTAGCGGGTGTAGTCGGCGCCGAGGAAGTCGTTGCCGGTCACCCCGTGCCGGTCGGGCCACACCCCGGTCAGCACGCTCGACCAGCCGGGCCCGGAGTCCGTGTAGGCCGTGCCGGCCGACGGCCCGTCCTCGGCCCGGCCGTAGGGCAGCAGGCTGGTGCCGTGGGCGCCGGCGGTCATCAGGCCGTGCAGTACCGGTGCCGTGGCAGGGCAGCGGGTCAGCCGGTCGAAGCGCAGGCCGTCCATGCCGACGATGAGCACCTTGCGGTGCGCGGTGACCTCGGCGTCTGTCACTGCCTACCCCCTCTCGTCGCTCATTCCTGCTGCACCGGACCAGGACTAAGAGCTCGGGCCGGACTGCCGGTTCTTGGCTGCGCGCCGACTGTGGCTGATCGCGCAGTTCCCCGCGCCCCTTTCGGGGCGCGCCCCGTCAGCTCCCCTGCACCGCTCCCTCGGTCGCGCCCGCGATGAAGCCGCGGGCGAAGATCGTGAAGACCACGACCAGCGGCACGGACGCCATGAGCACACCGGCCATGACCATGCTGTAGTCGGTGGTGTGGCCCACATGGAGCTGGGCGAGCGCCACCTGGAGGGTGAGGTGGCCGGGGTCGGTGAGCACGACCAGCGGCCAGATGTAGTCGTTCCAGGCGCCGACGAAGGCGTAGATGGCGAGGAACGACAGCGCGGGTTTGATCATCGGCAGCACGATGTTCCAGTACTGGCGGAAGAAACCCGCGCCGTCGATGCGCGCGGCGTCGAGGAGTTCGTCCGGCACGCCGTTCTCGATGTACTGGCGCAGCCAGAAGATGCCGAAGGCGTTGGCGAGGGCGGGCGGGATCAGCGCCTTGAGCGTGCCGACCCAGCCGAGGTCGGACATGAGGATGAACTGGGGGAGGACGGCCAGCTGGAGCGGCAGCATCATGAACCCCACCAGCATGGCGAACAGCACCTTGCGTCCGGGGAAGTCGAACTTGGCGAAGGCGAAGGCCGCCAGGGAGTCGACGAACAGGACCAGGACGGTGGTGACGGTCGCGACGACGAGCGTGTTCAGCATCGACCCGAAGAAGTCGATGGTGTCGAGCACGTGCCGGACGTTCTCCAGCAGCTGGGAACCGAAGGTCAGCTTCGGCGGGCTCTTGTAGATGTCCTGGGTGGTGTTCGTCGCCATGACGATCGTCCACACGAACGGGAAGACCGAGACCAGGACGGCCAGGACGAGAACGATGTGCGCGGTCAGGCCCTTGGGGCGCCGGGACCGCCTCGTGACCGCTGCGGTCATGACTTCCTCCCGCGCTGGACGAGGCGCCAGTTGACGGCGACCAGCACCATGATCAGTACGAAGAAGGCCCATACGATGGCCGCGCCGTAGCCGTAGTCGTTGTTGACGAAAGCCGACTGGTAGAAGTACAGCAGCGTGGTCAGGCCCGCCTGGCCGGGGCCGCCGAGGTTCGGGTTGGCGGCGTTGCTGCCGAACAGGACCTGGGGTTCGCTGAAGCTCTGCAGGCCGTTGATGGTCGAGATGACGACGGTGAACAGGATGATGGGCCGCATGATCGGCATGGTGATCTGGAAGAACGTGCGGACGGGTCCGGCGCCGTCCAGCTTGGCGGCCTCGTAGATCTGCGTGGGGATGGCCTGCAGACCCGCCAGGTAGATGATCATGTTGTAGCCGGTCCACATCCAGGTCATCAGCAGCGCGATGACCAGTTTGATCAGCCACGGGTTGCTCAGCCACGGGACGGGTGAGATGCCGACCATGCCCAGGATCGCGTTGACCAGGCCGAAGTTGTTGCTGAACACCGCGCCGAAGAAGATCGACACGGCGACGATCGAGGTGACGTTCGGTATGTAGAGGGCGATGCGGTAGAAGCCCTTGAAGCGGCGCACCGAGTGCAGCAGCGTCGCCAGCACCAGGGCCCCGAACAGCGTGGGGACGGTGGACAGCACCCAGATCACCAGGGTGTTGCGGATCGACATCCAGAAGACCGGGTCGTCCCACAGGAACCGGAACTGGTCCAGCCCCACGAACTGCATGGTGCCCATGCCGTCCCAGCGCTGGAAGGCCAGGTACAGCGAGTAGAAGACCGGGAAGAACGAGAAGACGCCGAAGATCACGAAGAAGGGCGAGATCGCCAGGTACTGCCGCCAGTGGGACAGCACCCCGCGGCGTGCCGGCCGCACGGTGCCCGCGGGCGGCGTGCGCCGCGGGCGGAAGCGGGCCGGGCCCGGCCCGCCCCGGTGCCGTGGCACCGAGGCGGGACCGGTGACCGGAGGTGACGTCACCTCACTTCACCCCCTGCCGCCGGGCGATCTGCCGGGCCTGGGCGACCGCGTCCTTCCAGGCGTCCTCGGGCTTCTTGCCCTTGGCCTCGATGCTGGTCAGCTCGGTGAAGTAAGGAGCCATGACGGCGGCGTCGGCGGGCGCCTCGTAGCTGGCCGGGATGGCCTTGGCGGCCGGGCCGAAGACCTCGATGACCTTCTGCCCGCCGAAGAAGGGGTCGCCGCCCGTCATGGCCGGCATGGAGTACGCCGCCGGGGCGGCGGGGAAGATGGCGGCGTCGGCGAAGCCGCGGGCGTCGTTCGCCGGGCTGAGGATCCAGCTGATGATCTTGAAGGCCTCTTCGGGGTTCCGGCACTGCTTGGGCAGGGCCAGGTAGGAGCCGCCCTGGTTGGCCGGTCCGCCGGGCGTCGCACAGACCCGCCACTTGCCCTTGGTGTCCGGGGCCGCCTGCTCGATGTCCAGCGCGTGCCAGGCCGCGCCGAGTTCGGTGGTCAGGCTCTTGCCGATGGCGGCGTTCCAGGTGTTGTCGTTGATCTTGGCGTCGAGGCCGAGGGTGTAGGGGCGGATCGCCGTGTTCCACGCGGTGCGGATGTGGTCCTGGTCGCCGATGAAGCGGTTGTCCCTGTCGATGAACCGCTCGGTGCCCTGCCCGACCGCGATGGTGAACACCGAGCTGATGTTGTTGACCAGGTAGGTACCGGGCACCTTCTTGCTCAGCTCGGTGCCGAGCGCGAAGTAGTCCTCCCAGGTCCCGGCCCGGGCGGCGACCTTGTCGGGGTCGGTGGGCAGTCCGGCCTTGTCGAACAGGTCCGCGCGGTAGAAGAGCGCGGTGGGGCCGATGTCGATCGGGAAGCCGATCTGCCTGCCGTCCTCGCTCCGGGCGAGCTTGGTCTTCCAGTCCAGGTACTTGGACGAGATCTCCTTGAAGCCCAGGTCGTTCAGGTCGAGGAAGCGGTTCGCGTTGGGCAGGAAGGACGCCATGTCCTCGCCCTTGATGCCGGTGATGTCGGGCACGGAGGTGCCCGCCGCGAGGGTGGTGGTGAGCTTCTGCTTGAAGTCGCCGCCGATGGAGGCGGCGGTCAGCTTGACCTGGCCGCTGAAGTGCGTCTTGGCCTCGGCGACCACCTTGTCGCTGAGCGCACCTCCCCAGTACCACAAGGTCAGGTTCTTGCCGTTCTTGCTGCCGGCCGATCCCGAGCCGTTGCCGCATGCGACGGTCAGACCGGAGGCGGCCGCGGTGAGCGCGGCGGCCTGGAGGAAGCCTCTACGAGAAAGGTCCACGGGTCACTCCTGTTGTTCCTGTTCGACGTACCAAGGGGTGTTCGACGTGCCAAGGGGTGTGAGGGTCAGTGCCGCCGTTCGGAGGCCCGTGGGCCGACGGACGTGTGAGGGGCCGGCGGGGTGACCGGTGCGTACTGCACGGGCGGTCCCGGGTTCGCCGGAAGCCGGTCCGCCAGGAAGCCGTAGGCCCGCTTCAGCTCCGGGTCGGTCAGGGAGCGCCACCAGCGGTCCACGCCGTACCAGCCGGGGGCGGCCAGCGCCCCGCCGTGGTGCCGGACGGACAGCCCGGCGGCGAGCACCGCGAACCGCAGCCTCTCGTTGAGCGGCCAGCCGCCGAGCGAGGCGGTGACGAACGCGGCGCCGAAGACGTCCCCGGCACCCGTCGCGTCCCGCACCTCGACGTCGAGGGCGGGCACCTCGGCGTACTCGCCGGTCGTCTGGTCGACGGCCACCGCGCCGTCCCCGCCCCGGGTGACCACCGCGACCGGCACCAGCTCGGAGAGCGTGCCGAGCGCGGCCACCGCGCTGTCGGTGCGGGTGTAGGCCATGGCCTCCGTCTCGTTCGGGAGGAAAGCGTGGCACAGGGCGAGCTGCTCCAGGAGGGCCGTCGACCACTCCTGCGTGGGGTCCCAGCCGACGTCGGCGTAGATCTGCGTGCCGTTCGCTGCGGCCTTGGCGAGCCACTCGCGCGGCTCCGCCTCGATGTGCACCAGTGCGGTACGCGCCGCGGGCGGATCACCCATCAGCACGTCCTGCGAGTACGGCGGCGCCTGGCCGTGGGTGAGCAGGGCCCGGTCGTGGCTGCATGCGACGGAGACGGTGACCGGGTTCGGCCAGTCGTCCGCCGTACGGGAGAGCGAGAGGTCGACACCCTCCTGGTCGCACAGGACGTCCCGGCAGTACTCGCCGTAGAAGTCGTCGCCGAACACCGTGGCCAGGGACGTCCTGAGGTCGAAGCGGGCGGCGGCCACCGCCAGGTTGGCGATGCCGCCCGGGCCGCAGCCCATGCCCGTCGTCCAGATCTCCTCGCCGGGGGTCGGCGGCTTCCCGAGCCCGGTGAGGACGAGGTCGTAGAAGAGCAGCCCGGTCAGCAGCACATCCGGCCGGTCGTCGTCCACGGAGGCGTCCTCTCGCTCGAGGCTTCGACGGAGATCGTCAAAACTCTTCATTTCCGTGAGCGGAATCGTGCGCTGATCGGAGAGATTGGTCAATACCCGCGCAGAAATGAGCATGGCGATGATTGGAGATGACGAGTAATGTGCACCGCGTGCTGGCAGAACGACGACACCAACTCATCCTGCGGGCCCTGCGCTCCGGCGGGCCCGCGGCTGTGACCGACCTCTCCGAACAGCTGGGGGTGAGTCCCGCCACAATCAGGCGCGACCTGGTCAAACTGGAAGAAGACGGGCTGCTCACGCGCGTCCACGGCGGAGCCGTGGTCGAGGAGGGCGACCAGCCCTTCGCCGAGGTCGCCGAGATGCGCGTGGCCGAGAAGGACGCCATAGCCGAGCGCGCGGCGGCCATGGTCAAGGACGGCCAGTCGGTGCTGCTGGACATCGGGACCACGGCCTACCGCCTGGCCCGGCAACTGCACGGCCGCCGGCTCACCGTGATCACCAGCAACCTGGTGGTCTACGAGGAGCTCGCCGACGACGAGGGCATCGAGCTGGTCCTGCTCGGCGGCATGGTCCGCCGCGAGTACCGCTCCCTGGTCGGCTTCCTCACCGAGGACAACCTGCGCCAGCTGCACGCCGACTGGCTCTTCCTCGGCACCAGCGGCGTCCGGCCCGGCGGGCAGGTCATGGACACGACGGTCGTGGAGGTGCCGGTCAAGCGGGCGATGATCAAGGCCGGCGAGAAGGTCGTGCTGCTCGCCGACGCTGCGAAGTTCCCGGGGCACGGCATGGCGAAGGTCTGCGGTCCCGAGGACCTGGACGTGGTGGTGACGAACGAGCCCGTCGACACGGTGACGCGGACCTCCTTGCAGGAGGCAGGCGTCGAGGTCGTCGTGGCGGGAAAGGTGCAGGAGTGAAGCTGACGATTCTGGGCGGCGGAGGATTCCGCGTGCCGCTGGTGTACGGGGCACTCCTCCAGGACCACGCCGAGGGCCGGGTGACGCACGTCGTCCTGCACGATCTGGATCCCGCGAGACTGTCCGCGGTGACGCGTGTCCTCGCCGAGCAGGCGGCCGGAGTCCCCGACGCGCCCGAGGTGAGTGCCACCACCGACCTGGACGAGGCCCTGCGCGGTGCCGACTTCGTGTTCTCCGCGATCCGCGTCGGCGGTCTGGAGGGCCGGGCCGACGACGAGCGCGTGGCCCTGGCCGAGGGTGTCCTCGGCCAGGAGACGGTCGGCGCGGGCGGCATCGCCTACGGCCTGCGCACCGTCCCGGTCGCCGTCGACATCGCCCGGCGGGTCGCCCGCCTGGCGCCGGACGCCTGGGTCATCAACTTCACCAACCCGGCCGGCCTGGTCACCGAGGCCATGTCCCGCCACCTCGGCAACCGCGTCATCGGCATCTGCGACTCCCCGGTCGGCCTCGGCCGCCGCATCGCCCGCGTGCTCGGCGTGAAGAACCCGGGCGAGGCGTGGATCGACTACGTCGGCCTCAACCACCTCGGCTGGGTGCGCGGCCTGCGCGTCGCCGGCCGCGACGAGTTGCCGCGGCTGCTCGCCGACCCGGACCTGCTCGGCTCCTTCGAAGAGGGCAAGCTCTTCGGCGTCGACTGGCTCCGGTCCCTGGGCGCGATCCCCAACGAATACCTGCACTACTACTACTTCAACCGGGAAGCCGTACGCGCCTACCAGCAGGCCGAGAAGACCCGCGGCGCCTTCCTGCACGACCAGCAGGCCCGCTTCTACGCCGAGATGCGCAACCCGGACGCTCCCGCGTGGAAGGTGTGGGACCGGACCCGCGCCGAGCGCGAGGCCACCTATATGGCCGAGAACCGCGAGACCGCCGGCGCCGGCGAACGCGACGAGGACGACCTGTCCGGCGGCTACGAGAAGGTGGCCCTCGCGCTGATGCGGGCGATCGCCCGGGACGAGCGCACGACTCTGATCCTCAACGTCCGCAACCAGCGCACCCTGTCGGTCCTGGACACGGACGCCGTCATCGAGGTCCCCTGCCTCGTCGACGCCAACGGTGCCCACCCCGTCACCGTCGACCCGCTGCCCGACCACGCCACGGGCCTGGTCTGCGCGGTCAAGGCGGTCGAGCGCGAGGTGCTGGCAGCCGCCGACTCCGGCTCCCGCGCGACCGCAGTGAAGGCCTTCGCGCTGCACCCGCTCGTCGACTCGGTCAACGTGGCCCGCAGGCTGGTCGAGGGCTACACCGAGGTCCACCCCGGGCTGGCGTACCTTAGGTGAACGCCGCTCGGTAAGCGCTTTCCCCCACCGCTTCCCGCCTGCTCGCTCTTCCCGCTTCCTGGAGACATCTCATGCATGACGAAAGCCGCCGGATCGAGGAGCGCGTGCAGCGCCTCCACGACCAGCGCATCAAGTCCGCGATCTACGCGGCCACCGTCCCCTTCGAGGTAGAGGCCTGGCAGGCTCCCGGGGAGCCGGTCCCGTTCGAGGAGGCCGCCGCCGCCTCGTACGCGCCCTTCGCGATGGGCACCCCCTGGGGCCCGCCCTGGGGCACCACCTGGTTCCGCATGCGCGGACAGGTGCCCGAGGAGTGGACGGGCAAGCGCGTCGAGGCCGTCATCGACCTCGGCTTCGTCGGCGACTGGCCCGGCAACCAGGCCGAGGCCCTCGTCCACCTCACCGACGGCACCCCGCTGAAGGCCGTCAACCCGCTCAACCAGTACGTGGCGATCGCCAACCCGGCGACGGGCGGCGAGACGGTCGAGTACCTGGTCGAGGCCGCCTCCAACCCGGACATCCTCGCCGACAACTTCTCGAAGACCACCCCGCTCGGCGACATCCTCACCGCCGGGGACAAGCCGCTCTACACCTTCCGCGGCGCCGACATCGCCATCCTCGACGAGGAGGTCTGGCACCTCGACCTCGACGTCCAGGTGCTGCGCGAGCTGATGCTGGAGCTCGGCGAGCACGACCCGCGCCGGCACGAGATCGCGCACGCGCTCGACCGGGCGATGGACCTGCTGGACCTGGACGACGTCTCCGGCTCGGCGCCCGCCGTGCGCGAAGCGCTGAAGCCGGTGCTGTCCAAGCCCGCGCACGCCAGCGCGCACACGATCTCCGGCGTCGGCCACGCCCACATCGACTCGGCCTGGCTCTGGCCGATCCGCGAGACCAAGCGCAAGACGTCCCGCACGTTCTCCAACGTCACGTCCCTGGCCGACGAGTACGACGACTTCATCTTCGCCTGCTCCCAGGCCCAGCAGTACGAGTGGGTGCGCGACAACTACCCCAAGGTGTGGGCCCGCATCCAGGAGTCGGTCAAGAAGGGCCAGTGGGCGCCGGTCGGCGGCATGTGGGTCGAGTCCGACGGCAATCTGCCCGGCGGCGAGGCCGTCGCCCGCCAGTTCATCCACGGCAAGCGGTTCTTCATCGAGCACTTCGGCATCGAGACCAAGGGCGTGTGGCTGCCGGACTCCTTCGGCTACAACGCGGCCTACCCGCAGATCGCCAAGCTCGCCGGCAACGAGTGGTTCCTCACCCAGAAGATCTCCTGGAACCAGACCAACAGGTTCCCCCACCACACCTTCTGGTGGGAGGGCATCGACGGCACCCGGATCTTCACCCACTTCCCGCCGGTCGATACCTACAACGCCCGCTTCAGCGGCGAAGAGATGTCCCGCGCGGTCCGCAACTACCAGGAAAAGGGCGGCGCCTCCCGTTCCCTGGCCCCCTTCGGCTGGGGCGACGGCGGCGGCGGGCCCACCCGCGAGATCATGGAGCGCGCCCGCCGGCTGGCGGACCTGGAGGGCTCCGCGAAGGTCGTCGTCGAACACCCCGACGAGTTCTTCGCCAAGGCCCGCGAGGAGTACCCGGACGCGCCCGTCTGGGTCGGTGAGCTCTACCTGGAGCTGCACCGCGCCACCTACACCTCCCAGGCCCGCACCAAGCAGGGCAACCGCCGCTCCGAGCACCTCCTGCGCGAGGCGGAGCTGTGGGCGACGACGGCGGCTCTGCACGCGCCGGGCTACACGTATCCGCACGAGAAGCTGGACCGGCTCTGGAAGACGGTGCTGCTGCACCAGTTCCACGACATCCTGCCCGGCTCGTCGATCGCCTGGGTGCACCGGGAGGCCGAGGCCGAGTACGCGCGCGTGGCCCGCGAGCTCCAGGCGCTGACGGCCGAGGCGGTGGCCGCGCTCGGCGCCGGCGGGACCCGCGTCTTCAACACCAGCCCCTACGACCGTGCCGAGGTGGTCCGCACCGCCGAGGGCGCACCGGTGTACGTGGAGGTGCCCGCGAGCGGCTCCGCGCCCCTCGCCGACGCCGAGCCCCCGCAGCCGGTGACGGTGAGCGGCCGGGTGCTCGACAACGGGCTGGTCCGCGTGGAGGTGGCCGAGGACGGCACCCTGTCGTCGGTCCGCGACCTGCGCGCGAACCGCGAGGTCCTGGCCGACCAGGGCAACCTGCTCCGCCTGCACACCGACCTGCCCAACTACTGGGACGCCTGGGACATCGACAAGCACTACAAGAACCGCTACACCGACCTCCTCGACGCCTCGTCCGTCACGGTCGTCGAGCAGGACCCGCTGATCGGCGCGATCCGCGTGGAGCGGTCCTTCGGCAAGGGCTCCACGATCACCCAGACGATCACCGTCCGCGCCGGCAGCCCCCGCATCGACATCGAGACGGACATCGACTGGCACGAGACGGAGAAGATCCTCAAGGCGGCCTTCCCGGTCGACATCCGCGCCCCGCACTCCTCCGCCGAGATCCAGTTCGGCCACATCCAGCGCCCCACCCACACCAACACCAGCTGGGAGGCGGCCCGCTTCGAGGTCTCCGGCCACCGCTGGGTGCACATCGGCGAGCCCGGCTACGGCGTCGCGGTCATCAACGACTCCACCTACGGCCACGACGTCTCCCGCACGGTCCGCGAGGACGGCGGCACCACGACCACCGTCCGCCTCAGCCTGGTCCGCGCCCCGCGCATCCCGGACCCCGAGGCCGACCAGGGCCGCCACCGCTTCACCTACGCGCTGCTGCCCGGCGCGACCATCGAGGACGCCGTCGCCGAGGGCTACGCCCTCAACCTCCCGCTCCGGGTGGCCGACGCGGCAGGCGCCCCCGCACCGGTCGTCTCCGCCGAGGGCGAGGGCGTGACCGTGGAGGCGGTCAAGCTCGCCGACGACGCGTCGGGCGATGTCGTCGTACGGCTCTACGAGTCCCGCGGCGGCCGGGCCCACGGCGTCCTGCGCACCGGCTTCCCGCTCGCCGGCGCACAGATCACCGACCTCCTGGAGCGACCGCTTCAGGAGGCGCCCGTGGACGGCGACGGAGGTGTCCCGGTGGAACTGCGGCCCTTCCAGATCCTGACACTGCGCCTGCGCAGGGGCTGACCCATGGCCATGCAACCCTGGTTCACCGATGCGAAGCTGGGGATCTTCATCCACTGGGGCGTCTACGCCGTCGACGGCGTCCAGGAATCCTGGTCGTTCTACGACGACATCGTCCCCTACGACCAGTACATGTCCCAGCTCGACCGCTTCACGGCCTCCCGCTACGACCCGCGCGACTGGGCGAGGCTCTTCGCGCGGGCCGGAGCGAAGTACGCCGTGCTGACCAGCCGCCACCACGACGGCGTCGCCCTGTGGGACACGGCGTACGGAGACCTGAACGTGGGCCGCGACCTGATCGGCGGCTACGCCGACGCCCTGCGCGAGCAGGGCCTCAAGGTCGGCTTGTACTACTCGCACTCGGACTGGAGCCACCCCGACTACGCCTCCACTCGCAAGCCGGGCCGACCGCCGGAGCTGGAGGACAACCGTTACTCGGAGGTCGCCGCCGAGGACGAGGACCTTCAGGCCTGGGAGAGGTTCCTCGCCTACCGGGACGGCCAGATCCGCGAACTGACCTCCCGCTACAAGCCGGACCTGCTGTGGTTCGACGGCGAGTGGGACCGCAGCGAGGAACAGTGGCGCATCCCCGAACTCGCCGCCCTCATCCGCTCCGAGGTACCGGACGTCGTCTTCAACGCCCGCATGCTCGGCGAGGGCGACTACGCGACGCCGGAACAGGGCGCCCCGGTCGTCCCGCCCGAGGGCCCCTGGGAGCTGTGCCTGACGATCAACGACTCCTGGGGCCACCAGCACCACGACCACAACCACAAGTCGGTCGATCAGCTCATCCGCTACTTCACCGAGACCATCGGCGGCGGAGGCAACCTGCTGCTCAGCGTCGGCCCGCGGGAGGACGGCACGATCCCGGCCGAGCAGGCGCAGCGGCTGGAAGGGCTCGGCGACTGGATCGCCAGGCACGCGGAAGCGGTGTACGGCACCGAACGGGGACTCCCGCCGGGCCACCACTACGGCCCGAGCACCCTCTCCCAGGACCGCCGCACCCTCTACCTGATCCTCTTCGACGCCCCACGCGCCGAGATCAACGTGCGCGGACTGCTCAGCAAGGTCCGCGGGGTCTCGGTGCTGGGCAGCGGCACGGAACTGGCCCACCGGGTCACCGGCGGCCTCCACGAGACACCGGGAGTCCTGTGGATCGAGCCTCCCGCCGGGCCGGACCTCGACCCGCACGCCACGGTGCTGGCCGTCGAACTGGAAGGGGAACTGGAGCTCTACCGCGGAGCCGGCCGATTCTGACGAAAGTTTAAGAAACAGGTAAGGGGCCTGCTCACGGGCGGTATGTGGACGCCCGTGAGCACGCCGGTTCGCCTCTTGGACACCTGAAGTTCGCCCGTTCCCCCTGGGATGCGGAATGCACAACGCGAACGAAAGGTGTCACCGTGCGAGACCCGCGTATGGCTGCGATCGGCAAAGGCCTGAAGCGTCGCGGAAGGCTGGTGATGCAGGCGGTCAGTCCACCGCGTCGGAACCTCGACGCCATCCCCGCCCCCCGTCCGGCGGCCGACACCTACACCGCCC
>NZ_NGFN01000730.1 GCF_002148965.1 Streptomyces swartbergensis
GCCTCGTACTGCTCGGCCAGGCCCGAGGGTGCGTCCCCCACCGGGTCCTTGAAGTAGAAGGCGAGGGCGTCGAGCGGGCCGGACAGGCCCGATTCGTGGGCGCGGGCGGTCAGCCGGGCGAGGTCGAGGACGAGGGGGGCGGCCAGGGCGGAGTCGCAGCCCTGCCAGGTGGTCTGGAGGATCATGCGGGTGCCGAGGAAACCGTCGAAGGCGATGTGGTCCCAGGCGGTCTTCCAGTCGCCGAGGGCGGGGACGTCGTCGATGTGGGTCTCGCCCTGCGGGGTGGTGCCGAGGGTGTCGGTGAGGACCCGCTCCTTGCCGGCGTTCTTGGCCGCCGCGGCGGCCGGGTCGGCCAGGGCGGCGCCGTCACCGCCGCCGAGCAGGTTCGTGCCGGACCAGGCGCGGACGGTCAGGGCCCGCTGGGCGAACATGGGGCCGAGCACCGAGCGCAGCAGGGTCTGGCCGGTCTTGCCGTCGCGGCCGGCGTACGGCAGGCCGCTCCGTTCGGCCTCGCGGGCGGCGACGGGGTGGTGCATGCCCTCGGAGGGGGTGAAGTTGACGTACGGGCAGCCCGCGCGCAGGGCCGCCAGCGCGTACAGGGTGCTGGCCGGCAGTGGGGCGCCGGGCCCCTGGCAGGCGGGTTCGGTGGAGGCGACGTTCACCACCACGGCCCGCCGAAGCTCATGGCGGTGTACGAAGTCACGTATGTCGTCGGCGAAGGCCGTGATCAGTTCGGCCTCGCTCCTGCCGTCCCCCGGAGTGGGGCCACCGGGCCTGATCTCCCGGTCGGCGGCGGTGAGTTCGGCGGCGACCGCGGTGGCGACGCCCGGCGGGAGGACGCCGCCGGCGGTCAGGGTCTCGGCGCGTTTGGGCAGGGGGCAGTCGACGGTGTCGTGGCCGCCGAAGACGAGGTCGGACAGCGCGGGCAGACCGCTGTCGGTGAACGCCGGGGTCTCGGTCACCATGCCGGTGGGCGGGTGCAGTCCCGCGGTGACGGCGGCGCRCCCCGTGACGACGGTGGTGGCGACGGAGCCGCGGGCTCCGATCAGCCACACCCCCACACGCGGTCGGGAGAGGGACGCGGACATGTGCAGCCTCCTGGTCGTGCGCGAACCGAGGGGGGAGGAA
>NZ_NGFN01000731.1 GCF_002148965.1 Streptomyces swartbergensis
GCCGCCGCCTCGACCACACCGGCCGTGCTCGCCTGGGACGCAGCCACCGACACCGAACTCGCCACGCCCGCCGGGGACGGCGACGACCTCGCCTACATCATCTTCACCTCCGGCTCCACCGGACGCCCCAAAGGCGCGATGGTCCACCGCGCGGGCATGGTCAACCACCTGCTCGCCAAGGTCGACGACCTGCACCTCACAGCCGACGACGTCGTGGTGCACAACGCCCCGGTCACCTTCGACATCTCCGTCTGGCAGATGCTCTGCCCCCTCATCACCGGCGGACGCCTCACCGTCGTGGACCGCGACACCGCCGCCGACCCGCAAGAGCTGTTCGGCCGGATCACCACCGACGGCGTCACCGTCCTCGAAGTCGTCCCCTCCCTCCTCCGCGCCGCCGTCGACGCGTGGGTGTCGGGCACCCCCCGGCCGTCGCTGGACGGGCTGCGTTCGCTGATGGTCACCGGCGAGACGCTCCCCGCGGACCTCGCGGTCACGTGGGGCGGGCTGGAGCCCGGCATCCCGCTGGTGAACGCCTACGGGCCGACGGAGTGCTCCGACGACGTCACCCACGCCGTCATCACCCCCGCGACTCCCCTGGACACCCGCGCCCCGATCGGCCACCCGGTACGCAACACCCGCCTGTACGTGCTCGACGCCCACCTCCAACCGGTACCGCCCGGCACCCCCGGCGAGCTGTACGTCGCCGGCACCGGCGTCGGCCACGGCTACCTCGACAACCCGACCAAAACCGCCGCCACCTTCATCGCCGACCCCTACGCCCACGACCCCGGCACCCGCATGTACCGCACCGGCGACCGCGTCCGCCAACGCCCCGACGGACAACTCGAATTCCTSGAACGCACCGACCACCAGGTCAARATCCGCGGCCACCGCATCGAACTCGGCGAAATCGAAACCGCCCTCCGCCACCTCCCCGGCATCACCGACGCCGCCGCGGCCGTCCACCACGGACGCCTCGTCGCCTACCTCATCGGCACCACCGACSAACCGAAAACCACACTCGCCGGCATCCTCCCCAACTACATGGTGCCCAGCRCCTTCCTCACCCTGGACGCGCTCCCCCTCACCCCCAACGGCAAGATCGACCGCAAGGCCC
>NZ_NGFN01000732.1 GCF_002148965.1 Streptomyces swartbergensis
GGATCCTGCTGAAGGGCGCGCAGGGTGGCACGCGCGTTGTCCGCGTCGAGGTACTCCTTGGCCCGCGGGCCGGACAGGGCCTCTTCGAGCAGGGCGTCGCCGTCCGCCGCGATCATGCCCGCGAAGGCGCGGTAGGTATGCCGGATGCCGTCGCCGTAGAAGAACCCGACCTTGGTCCGCTCGGCGAACTCGGACGGGAGCACCCCGTCCAGTCCGTCGCGCAGCAGGCGCTTGTCCCAGGTGAGCCGGGAGCGCAGCGACGGCGGGACACAGGCGGACAGTTCCACGAGTCGGTGGTCCAGGAAGGGGACCCGGGCCTCGATGCCGCTGCCGGCGGCCGTCCGGTCCTCGTGCCAGCAGTTGTACTGCTGGACGTCGCGGTACTTCCAGCGCAGGTACCGCTCGTAGGGGTCCTCGGCGGGCGTCCCGCGGCGCAGCACCTCGGCGCGCACCAGCGGCCGCGGGGACTGCTCCCACCAGGCCGCGAGACCGCGGTGGCGGTGGCGTTCGTCGCGCAGCGCCATGTCGTCGATACCGGACGTGAACTGCGCCCAGTCGTCGCCGAAAGTGGCCGTGTAGCCACCGTTGAACTCGTCGCTGCCGCCGCCCAGCAGCATGCCCTTGATCTCCGGGAACCTCGCCTTGACGAAGCGGTACAGCTCCCGCTTGTAGAAGACCTCGGGACCGCACTGGGGGCTCTCCAGCAGCCACAGCAGGTTCTTCCACTCCTGCGCGGCCGGCACCCGGGAGACGTCGAAGAGAACCTGGTGGTTGTCGAGTCCGTAGTGCCGGGCGACGCGATGCCCATACTCGGCGTCCTCGTTGGCGAGGGTGCTGCCGTTGAGGGCGGTGAACGTGCGGGGGCGGATGGTGCTCAGGGCGGCGATCGACGCGGAGTCGACGCCACCGCTGAGGAACAGGCCCACCTCGGTGTCCGAGGTCTCGCACTCGCGCACCGAGTCGGCGAGCGCCTGCGCGTACCGCTCGGTGAACTCGGCGGGGGAGAGCTCCTCGCGCAGATCCGCCGTACGCGGGAAGGACCAATAGCGGTGATTCTCGGTGCTTCCGTCGCGCAGGTCGATGGTGACGATGGTCGCGGCCGGCACCAGTTCGAC
>NZ_NGFN01000733.1 GCF_002148965.1 Streptomyces swartbergensis
CTAGGGTGTGTGTGATGTTGTGATCAGCCAGTTGCCTTCAGGAGGTCGTTGATCCAGATCATCGAGGCACGGAGGTGGAGGCCGGCGAGGTAGCTCTCGGGCGTCTTGTCGTATCGAGTGGCGATGCCCCGCCAGGCCTTCAACTTGTTGATGAGCCGCTCAACGGTGTTCCGCTCCTTGTAAAGATCGCCGTCGTGGCATGTGGGGCGGCCGCCCCGGCGGCCTTTCCTCTTCCGGTTGGCAGCCTGGTCCTTCTTCTCCGGGATGACTGCCTTGATGCTGCGTTTCCGCAGGTAAGAGCGGTTAGCGCGGGACGCGTAGGCCTTGTCCGCGGCAACAGCGTCGGGCCGGGTTCGAGGCCGACCGACAGGCAGACGCACCCGTATCTTCTGCAGCACGGGGACGAACTGCGGGCTGTCGGCGGCCTGTCCTGCGGTCAGTACGAGTGACAGCGGACGGCACTCGCGGTCAGCGGCGAGATGAATCTTGCTCGTCAGCCCACCACGGGACCTACCGAGCAGGGCTTGGTTCAAGCGGAGCTTGCGCCGTCGCCTGATACGCCGTCGCCCTTCCCGCTCGGACTCGTCCCTGCCGTCCTGTCCGTTCTGTTCTGGCGTGCCGCCCCTTTTTGCCGGGCCCGCTCCTGCTCGGCGGCGGCTTCCTCAAGGGCGTCCATGACGCCCTTGCCGATGCGCATCCCGGCCGCGTCGTGGTGGGCGCGGGCAATGGTGGAGTCCACGCTAACCAGGGATAAGTCCGTCTGTCCCCGGCGGGCGGCCTCGGCGATCATGCCTTCCAGAAGAGCGGAGAAGACCCCGGCGTCCCGCCAGACGCGAAAGCGCCCGTAGACGGTCGCCCACGGTCCGAACTCGGAGGGCATCTCGCGCCACTGGGCGCTGGACCGAAACCGCCAGATCACCCCCTCGAACTGCTCCCGCAGCCGCTCGGGGTACGGACCGTACTCGCCTATCGGCAGGTACGGCTCGATGAACTCCCACTGCTCGTCTGTGAGTTGCCTACGTGTCACACCCAGCGTCCTACCGCATCCCGCCCCCGCACGGGGCCAGAACCCGAGATTGATCACGACCTCACACACGCCCTAG
>NZ_NGFN01000734.1 GCF_002148965.1 Streptomyces swartbergensis
GGAGGAGCTGGCGGCGATCCGGACGTGGGCGCGGGCCAACGGCTATCAGGTCGCCGACCGGGGCACCCCAGCCAAGGCCGTCCTGGACGCCTACGACGCCGCCCACCGCACCAACGGCCTGGCGGAGGCGAGCTGATGGACGCCATACCGCTCGCCCTGGACGGCTACCTCGCCGCCGAAGCCGAACCCGGAGACCGTGACGGCACCGTCTCCTGGCGGCTGACCTGCTCCGCCGGAACCGACCACCTGGTCGAAGAAGCGGTCATCCCCTGCACCACCATGGAGCCGGAGATCGCACACGCCCTGCTCACCGAGCGGCAGCCCGGTGACCTGCTGCGCGTCATCGGCCACCTCACGCTCCCGGACACCGCCGACGGGGTCATCCGGCTGCACGCCGAAACCCTCGAAGTGCTCTGGGAAGCACCGGTGCTGAACGCTGGCGACGAAGCAGGGGACACAGCGACCGCGACGGACGCGGACGCCGACCGCAACAGTGCGATCGCAGCTCTCGCCGAAGCCCTCACCGGCTTCGGACAGGCCGCCCCCGGCCCCGGGCAGAGCATCCGCATCCACATCAGCCCGACCGGTGCCCTCGGTTCAGGCCTGGAGCACTGCCACAGCTTCGACGTCACCCCGGCCATAGCCCACCGGCTCGCCGACTACATCGACGCCATGAACTGCTTCATGGACAGCGAACGCCCCGACAGCGTCGTCCTGGACCCGGAGACCATCGCGGACCTGACCGACCTGTTCGAGGACATCGACCTGATCGACCTCACCAACACGGTCCTCAACGCCACCCGGCCCGAACACCGGCCCGCCGTCACCCAGGCGATGGACGACATGTTCGGCGACGTCCCCGCCCCCGAGGACACCGACCCGTGACCGCCAGCCACACCCGAAGGGAAGCACCCTGATGCCCACCCAGCCCCAGCGCACCGTCCTGGAGCAGTTCCCGGCGGGAGGTCCCCGCGGCTCCTGGCCGGCGGAGGAGTACGCCGCCGCCCAGCGCGCCCAGGGCACCGACGCCCATGTCGTGATGGACCTGCCCAGCGACCAGTTCCTCGTAGTCACCAGCACCACCACCGACTAG
>NZ_NGFN01000735.1 GCF_002148965.1 Streptomyces swartbergensis
CCTCCGGCGGTGTCGCCGTGTCGTCTGCGAGCCGGAGCGTGCCGGCGTCCTCCTGCGCGGACACCCGTACGTCCGCGGCCTGCTGAGTCGCCTTCGGTATCTCCTCCGGTGCCGGCCACTGCCCGGCCGCCGCCGCCAGCGCCGTCGCGACCTCCTCGGCGTCCGGGCGCTGGTCGGGGTCCGGCACCAGCAGTCGTGCGATCAGCGGCCCGAGGGGCCCGGCCTGCTTCGGTTCGGGCGGCTCGGCGGCGAGGATCGCGGCGAGCGTGGCCTGCGGTGTGGTCCGGCGGAACGGGGGCGCCCCCTCGACGGCGGCGTACAGCAGTACGCCCAGGGACCACAGGTCGGAGGCGGGCCCGGCGATGCGGCCGGACATCCGCTCGGGGGCGACGAACTCCAGCGAGCCGACGAACTCCCCGCCGGCCGTGAGCGACTCCTCGCCCTGCACATGGGCGATGCCGAAGTCGGTGAGAACGACGCGCCGGTGCGGGCCGAGCAGCACATTGGCCGGTTTCACGTCCCGGTGCACGATGCCGACGGCGTGCGCGGCGCGCAGGGCACCGAGGACGGCGAGGCCGATCCGGGCGGCTTCGCGCGGGTCGACGGGGCCGCGCCGGAGCACCTCGTGCAGGGACTCGCCCTGCACCAACTCCATGACGATCCAGGGGAGTCCGTCGAGCGCCGCGTCGACCGCCGTCAGCCCGTCGCGTCCGACCGGCCGGTGGCGGTCGATCCGCCCGTCGCGTGCGTCCGGCTGCCGCTCCGGCTCGACGACCACGTCGTGGATGGTCACGGCGGCGGGGTGGTCGACCCGGGCGGCGGCGCGGGCCTCCCGGTAGAGGCGGTGGGCCGCGCGCCGGTGGCTCTCGTCCTCCGGGTCGCCCGGCAACCGGGGCTGCTTGACGGCGACGTCACGCTGCACGAGTTCGTCGTATGCCCGCCAGACGGTGCCCATCCCGCCGGAGCCGATGCGCTCGATCAGCCGGTACCGCCCGCCGACCGACCGGCTCTGGGCGCCCGTCCCGCCCCCGTCGTTGCGCATGCCCCATCAGTACCCCGCGGGGCGGGACGGGCGCCCAGAGCCGGTC
>NZ_NGFN01000736.1 GCF_002148965.1 Streptomyces swartbergensis
GGTGCGGTGTGAGGATGACGGTGGCAGCGGTGTCGCCGTTCCAGGTGTGGTCGTGGCCGTTGTAGCGGGGGGTGATGTACGACCACTCCAGGTTCCCGGCGATCATCCATCGCAAGGCTTTGATGTACTGGCTGACCGCCACATCCTGGCCGGGCGCTGTTTCCAGCAGGTGCTTGCTGATGGCGCAGAATTCGTCTTCGGTTCGTTGGATGGTGTCGGCGATGTGGTCGACTGCAGCTTGGAGGTTGCCGCCGTTGGTGGCCAGGGCGAGGGTGATTTCGTTGATGGTGTCGCCGCTGTAGAGCTCTTTGCGGTAGGAGAAGATGTCATTGACGCCGACCCAGTGCCTTGCCACCAGACGGTTGAGTCGGCCGAGTTCCGGGATAGCGGCGAAGTGATCGGTGAGGTCGATCCCCAGCCCGTACTCCAGGAGCGGGAAGCAGCATTCGCCCACACTCTTGATCCTGGACGTCTCGTACGCGGCCAGGTCCACGGCCGTGCCGGCCTCAAGCCAGCCCCGTTCGGTGCGGCAGGCGGCGAAGAACCCTTTCATCTCGTGGGCGAAACGGTTCCACAGGCCGGCTGGCATGCCGGCACGGATGCGCTGCGCCAGCACTGCCAGCGCACGCGGATAGGGAGTCCGCGGCGTGGGCCGGTCGTCGCCGAGGACAGCATCGAGCTGATGCAGACCTAAGCGCTCCAGGCGTGGCCGGGGGGCGTGCACGAAGAGGTCGTCGATGCTGAACAGGACGTCGATCCAGTGACAGATCGTCTTCGTCCGCTCAGTGTCGGTGGTGGGATAAGCCAGCAGGTTCCACAAGGTGGTGCGCTGGTGGAGGAACTCCTCGAACGCATGCGGGCTGTCGACGTGGGCCACCCGCAGAGTGTCGTCCAGCCAGGCGTGGCAGGAGTGTTCGAGGTCGTCGATGCCGGGGCGGCGCAGCGCGGGCTGGAAGCGTGGGAGGGACGGCAGCCGGAAGGTGGGGTAGAGGCCGGGTTCGACGGCGTCGTCGGGCTGAAGGCCAGGGGCGGGAAGGCTGCTCACCGCGGAGTTCCTCCCGGTGTGCGCCGGTGCAGGGTGAGGGGT
>NZ_NGFN01000737.1 GCF_002148965.1 Streptomyces swartbergensis
CTCCAGGGCCATCCGTGCGCGGCCGCAAGACCCACAAGTACGGCAGCGGCGGGCGCGGCCCCCTTGTGCTGCACCGGTGGGAGCAGCACATCAGCAGGATCTGACGGCCGGTTATGCCCAACATGACCAACCGGCCCCGTCCGCGCCGTGTGAGCGGGGTTTTCACCCGTCTTGTGAGATCCGGACGGTGTGGCCGCCGAGCTCACCCCGCGTAAGCAACGCGCTGGATGCGCAGGAGCTGGCCGTGTCGCACCACGCAGCGAGCCAGAAGAAACCAGGGCTTCCCTAGTGACGTGGCGAGGTCCACAGTGAAAGCAGCACTACCGCGGAACGGAGACGGTCATGCTTCTGCTCGGCATCATTCTGCTGGTTGTCGGCTTCGTTACCGGCATCTCGATCCTGTGGACGATCGGGATCATCCTCGCGGTCATCGGCGCGGCCCTGTGGATCATGGGATCCCTGGGGCACGCAGTCGCCGGCCGCCGACACTACTGGTGACATGCCTCGTTGACCGCTGGTTTCGTAACCGAGAGCGGACAACGTCTGCCGACGAGGGTTGGGCAGCGCTCTGCCGCTGCCTCGCTGAGCCTGGTCTGCTCCCGGGGCTGACCCGGAAGGGGGCATCGTCGCGCCCGGTGCGCCCGGTGGGCGCATGCTGGGACCATGGCGGATCACCTCTCCTGCGAGGACGCCGTGCTCATCGTGGGGGRGCAGCAGGTTGCGGTAGAGGTTGACCTGGSYGTGTTCCTTTCCGGCCTGCCGCGCAGSTGGGGCGGCATTCTGCACSRCGTTSCGCGGTCGCTGGCCATCGAGATGCGCGCTGCCGAGGCGGTTCGCCYCCGCCTGTCCGACGGCCAGGAGCGCGTGATCCAACCGCTGGACGCCGCGCATCKGTCCCAGGAKGCGTTCGTTTCCGTGCCCTTTCTAGGCGAGGGAACAGCCCCGTTCTAGCCCTCCGGCGAAACCGGGTGTTCTTGGCCCTGAGTAACAAGCGGTCTCACAGGCCCGCGTCTACCGGTGAGGGCGTTGCGCCTGGCGGATGCTGTCCTCCAGCGCACGCATGAGATCGACGGGCGGCT
>NZ_NGFN01000738.1 GCF_002148965.1 Streptomyces swartbergensis
GTCGAGCGGTACGCGGCCGTCGCGGACGAGCTGCGCGCCCGGGGGCTGCGGGTCGTCGTGACCGGCGGCGCCGACGAGAGCGACCTCGTGGCCCGGCTCGCCAAGCAGGCCGGCCTGCCCGACACCGACGTGTTCGGCGGCGGCCTCCCGTTCGGCAGGCTGGCCGCCCTCGTCGCCGGCGCGTACGCCGTGATCAGCGGCGACACCGGCATCGCCCACCTCGCGGTCGCCCACGCCACACCCTCCGTCACCCTCTTCGGCCCGGTCGCACCGAGCCGCTGGGGCCCGCCGCCCGGCCCGCGCCACCGCGCGCTCTGGTACGGCCCGGAGGGCGACCCGCACGGCCGCCGCCCCGACCCCGCGCTGCTGCGCATCACCCCCGACGACGTCCTGAGCGCCGTCGACGAACTTCCCGGCACCCGACACCCGTGAGGGGCACCGCACGATGACCATCCCGTACCCGGACGCCACGCCCGTCGGCATCGTCATCGCCACCCGCAACCGCTGCGCCACCCTCGCCGAGGCCCTGAACCACCTCGTCGCCCTCCCCGAACGGCCCCGGATCCTCGTCGCGGACAACGCCTCCACCGACGACACCCGCGTCATGCTCGCCCGGGACTTTCCGCAGGTCCAGGTCCTGGCGCTGCCGTTCAACCACGGCGCCCTGGCGCGCAACCACGGTGCCCGTGCCCTGGACACCCCCTACGTGGCGTTCAGCGACGACGACTCCTGGTGGGCGCCCGGCGCCCTGACCAGGGCTGCCCGCCTGTTCGAGGAGCATCCGCGGCTCGGCCTCATCGCCGCCCGCACCCTCGTCGGCCCCGCCGCGGACCCCGACCCGCTCAACGAGGTGCTCGCCGCCTCGCCCCTCGGGCAGGCCGCCGACCTGCCCGGCACCCAGGTCCTGGGCTTCCTCGCCTGCGCCTCCGTCGTCCGCCGCAGCGCCTATCTCGACGCGGGCGGCTTCCACCGGCTGCTGTTCTTCGGCGGTGAGGAGACCCTCCTCGCCTACGACATGGCCGCCCGCGGCTGGGGCGTCACCCACTGCCCGGACG
>NZ_NGFN01000739.1 GCF_002148965.1 Streptomyces swartbergensis
CTGGCTGGCCGACCACGTCACCGACTTCACCGGCGAGACCGACAAGGAGATGCCCTGATGTCCGCCAACCGCCGTTTCCGCCGCGTCGTCCGCATCGGCCCCGTCCAGGTCGGCACCTACTACGACGGCCGGGGCCGCGAGAAGCACACCGCCGCCTGCACGGCTCCGCGGTGCGGCTTTGCCACCGACTACGACAGCCGCGCCGCCGCCGAGCTGGCCGCGCGCACCCACCGCTGCCGCGTCCGCTGAGGAGCTCCCGTGACCGTCTCGCTGCCGCTCGTCTTCGTCCTGGGCGTCATCGCCTGGGCCGCGATCAAGTTCCTCGGCATCCGCCTCTGGGTCGCCGTCGTGATCGCGCTGTTCGGCTTCTGGCTCTCGCACACCATCCTCGCCCCGGCCATCGAGTCCGGCACCCGCTCCGGGGTCGACGTCGTCAACGGCACCCACGAATAACACCCCGACCGACAAGGAGTCCCGCGATGTTCCGCCCCAAACTGCCCGACACCCCGCACGTCCCGAGCATCACCACCCACATCCCGCAGGACCACGCCCCGGCTCGCGCCGCTGGCCGTTCGGTCGCCCCGTTCGTGGGGGTCGGCGCCGGTGCGGTTGCCGCCGTGGTCGTTGTCGGCGTCGTCCTCACCGCGCTCCTGGCGGCGGTCGCCGTCTCGGCCGTGTCCGTGGCCATCGCCGCTGTGGTCCTGCGCTCTCTTGTCACTGGCGCCAACAGGCGCTGACCGGCCGCCGGGGCGGCAAACGCCGCCAAGCATCGCGCCGCCCCGGGGCCGTCCCTCCCAACTGCCGAAACAGCCGAAAGGAAGACCCATCATCACCCGGCAGACTCCGCCCCCGCTGGCGGAACTCTCCATGCTGGCCTCCCTCGGCACCATGCCCGAGCTGGCCCGCCAACTCTCCGGCCTGGGCGGCTGCACCAACCCCGTGCGCCTCGACGGCCACCGCACCGAGTACGCGGTCGACCGGACGACCGGAGAGATCGGGCGCGTCCTCCACCACCTCGACTCGTCCTCCCTGCYCGCCGGAAG
>NZ_NGFN01000074.1 GCF_002148965.1 Streptomyces swartbergensis
AGGAGACGACGACCACGGCGGGGCGCAGGGTCTTGATCATTGCAATGGCGTTGGAGCGCCAGGTGTCGCAGGCGGTGTACGGCTTGTGGCCGCTGATGATGGTCACGTCGGCGACCTTGCAGGAGGCCTTCGTCAAAGAGACCAGCTTCCAGCCGCGTGCGGTCGCGAGTCGTTGCAGGGCCGGGAACCACTGGGCCGCGTGGGAGTCGCCGAAGAGGACGACCGTACGGGAGGACGACCGGTCGCCGTAGACGCAGGGCCGGGTGCGGGTGGCGGCGTAGTCGACGTGGCAGCCGTCCCGGTAGACCGCGGAGCGGGAGGACTTCACCTTCGGCAGGGGCGGGGCGAGGTTGCTCGGCAGGGCGGTGGGGGACGCCGTCAGGAGTTCGGTGAGACGGGCTTGCGGAGCCGGTGCTTCGGAGAGAGCCAGCGCCAGCGCGGGCGCGGGGTCGCCCACCTCGATCGTCGGCGGGACCGCCGTCGCCGTCAGGGACAGCGCCGAGGCGCCCGCGGACAGCGCGGCCCCGAGGGCCAGGGCTCGGCGGGGGCGCCTGCGGAAGGCCCGGTGGAAGCGGACGGGGTTCTCCACGAGGCGCAGGGTCAGCCATGCCAGGCCCAGCGCCGCCGCGGACATCCCGAGCGCGAGCGGCACGTCGGCCGTGCCGTCGGCGCGGCCGAGCGCCGCCGGGGCTATGACCAGCAGCGGCCAGTGCCACAGGTACCAGCCGTACGAGAGTCCGCCGAGCCACACCAGCGGTCGCCGTTCCAGCAGCCACCCCGCGCCGTGCGGGGTGGGAGTGCGGCCGCCGGCCAGAACGAGCGCGGTGCCGGCGACCGGCAGGAGGGCGTGGTAGCCGGGGAAGGGCGTCTCGTCGTCGTACCAGAGCGCTGCCAGCGTGACGCAGGCCAGGCCGAGCCAGGTCAGCGGGGCCGCGAGGGCGGCGGGCAGTCGTTCCAGCCGGCCGGTGGCCAGCGCCAGGAGCGCACCGGCGCCCAGTTCCCAGACGCGGGTGAGGGAGCCGAAGTACGCCCAGGGGGCCGAGGAGTTCGTCAGGAGAACGCCCGCCGCGAACGACCCCAGGCACAGCCCCCCGAGCGGCACCGCGATCAGTAGGCGCCGACCGCGGGCGACCCGCCAGGTGAGCAGCAGGAGCAGCGGCCACACCAGGTAGAACTGCTCCTCCACGGCGAGCGACCAGAAGTGCTGGAACGGCGACGGCGGGCTGTTCTGGGCGAGATAGTCCGTACCGGCCTCCGCCAGCCGGAGGTTGACCGCGTAGAGCGCGCTGGCGAGGGCGTCGCCCGCGTACTCGGCGAGCCGCGCTTTCGACAGGAACAGCCAGGCCGCGCCCAGCGTGACGGCGATGACGAGGGACGACGCGGGAAGCAGCCGCAGTGCCCTGCGGGCGTAGAAGGAACGGACCGACACCCGGCCGGTGGAGGCGAGTTCGCGCAGCAGCAACGACGTGATGAGAAAGCCGGAAATCACGAAGAAGACGTCGACACCGATGTAACCGCCGCTGACCTGGGACACGCCGGCGTGGGAGAGCACCACCAGCCCGACGGCCACCGCGCGCAGCCCTTGGATGTCGAGCCGCAGGGCGTGGCCTTGGGGCGGTGCGGATCTGCCGCTCGCCGGGACGGTACGTATCTCGGCGGACGTGATGCTCGGCATCAGGGGGTGACTCCTCGGGGCGACTGACATGCTGTAGCCGAGAAGACTTGTCCGGCCGCCCTACGGGGTTCCGCTGTTGGCGCCCCAACTTCGCTTCACGCACGAAGGTTCAACCACGGGAAACCATGGGTTCACCCCGATTCGGCCCGGTGACAACAAGCATTGAGGCCTTTGAGGGGTACCGCTCCAGGGTGAGGACCGCAGCAGCGATGGACGCCATTCGATTCGGCCTGGGCCGGGCCTTGTCTGATGGCGCGTAGTTACGTCGCGCGACAGGTGAAGTGCAGCCAGTCCGTGCCCTCGGGAGTCTGGGGGTGCGGTCGCACCTCCCACCCAGTGATCCGGGCGGTCAGGGGGTGTGTCTGGTCGCCGCGTACCACGCTGACGTTGACCGCCGCGGGGCGTGGTTCCGGCGCCGCCCGCTCTTCCTGGGCCAGGCAGCCCGCGAGGGCGGTAGTCGTGCAGGTGGCCATGGCGGCCCGCGCTGCCAGTTTGACCAGCTAGATCGTTCCTCCATCGCGGCGGTTGACGGCTTCTTGACGGCCCCGGCATGCAGAACCCCGTGAACACTGCCGGGAACCGGCAATGCGCGGCCAGAGCCGGATCGTGCACCATGGCTCGCGGGGAGCACGGCGGATCGCCTTGGTGCCGGACACCGGCAGGTGCCCTGCACCAAGGCCCGCAGCGACCGCGCATCGCCGGAGACGACCGAGATACGCCGCGGGGGAGAGGGGGGCCACGAGATGCGCACCCTTCTGGCAGCGGCCACGGGCCCGCCCACGATCCTGCTGACCGCCGCACTCGTCGTGGTCGTCTGCTTCTGGCTCCTCGCAGCCGCGGGTGTCACCGACGTGGGCAGCTTCGACGCGGACGTGGATCTCCGGGCCTGGCGTATGGGCGGGGTGCCCGTGACGGTGGCCTTCTCGCTGCTGACGGCGCTCGCCTGGTCCCTGAGCGTCGGAGCGGCGGTTGTGTTCGCAGCGTTCGCGCTCCCGGGACCGGTCGCCGGGATGCTGCACCTGGTCGCACCCGTGGGGGCGATGCTCGTGGCCTGGGGTGCGACGTGCCTGATCGTACGTCCGCTGCACCGCCTCTTCCCGGATGAACCCGGAGCGCCCGTACCGGACCACGCCGCCTGAGCCGCGGCGTCCCCGGAAACCCGAACCGGCTCCGGCCGTATGCCATGGCTGCCATGATCGTGGGCACCGGCGTGCTCGTCGCCGCCTGCCTGCTCGTCGTACTCGTCGTACTCGTCGTCGCCCGGTTGTTCCGCAAGGTGGAACAGGGCAAGGCGCTGATCGTCTCCAAGATGCGCAAGGTCGACATGACCTTCACCGGGCAGGTCGTGCTGCCCGTGCTGCACAAGGCCGAGGTGATGGACACCTCGATGAAGACCATCGAGATCACCCGGGTCGGCAAGGAGGGCCTGATCTGCCGCGACAACATCCGCGCGGACATCCGGATCTCGTTCTTCGTGAAGGTCAACAAGACCGTCGAGGACGTCATCAAGGTCGCCCAGGCCGTCGGCACCGCACCGGCCAGTGACCGGAACACGCTCCAGGAACTGTTCCACGCGAAGTTCTCCGAGGCGCTGAAGACCGTCGGCAAGCAGCTGTACCGGATCATCGAGGTCATCGGCGTCGACCTCAACGGCTACCACCTGGAGGACGCGGCGATCGACTACCTGGAGCAGACGCCGCTGACCCGGCTCGACCCGGCCAACGTGCTCGACGCGCAGGGCATCCGGAAGATCACCGAGCTGACGGCCGTGGAGCACGTGCGCACCAACGAGTTCCAGTGCCACGAGGAGAAGGAGATCACCCGGCAGAACGTCGACGCCCGCGTGGCCATCCTGGAGCTGGAGCGCCGGCAGGCGGACGCCGAGATCAAGCAGCGCCGGGAGATCGAGACCGTACGGGCCCGTGAGGAGGCCGAGACGGCGCGGGTGCTGGAGGAGGAGCGGCTGCGGGCGCAGGGCACGTTCCTCAAGACCGAGGAGCACCTCGGCGTCCAGCGCGAGAACCAGGCCCGTGAGGTCGCCGTCGCGGCCAAGAACCGTGAGCGTGTCATGCCATCGAGAACGAGCGCATCGAGAAGGACCGGCAGCCCGAGGTCTACCGCGCCGAGCACCTCGCCGCCCGGCTGCTGGACGAACACGGCCCGGCCGCGCTCGCGGAGGCCGACCTGACGGCTCTCGTCCGGCGGGCGGCGGAGGCGGCGTACGACGAGGCTGTCCGCGTGGCGTCCACGACCACGACGCGACCGCGATCCTCGCCGCACTGCTGCGCTTGTACGAGGGCGGGGACCAGTGAGGTGCCGCACGGACGTCCGGCCCGGCCGCACCGGGCAGGCGACTCACCCGCAGCGGTCGGACACCCTCGACATTGCCGGAATCCGGCAGGGCGGGAAAGATGTCAAGGGCGCAACAACGGGGGGAGTTCCATGGCAGGGCAGCAGCACGTGTCCGACGAGTACGGGAAGTACCTGGACGGATACGCCGACGTCCTCGGAGACGCCTCCGCGACCGGCCGCCGGCTGACGCGGGAGGAGCTGGACTCGCGCCGCGCCCTGGGCGAGAAGGCAGCGGAGGCCGGTCTCGGACTGCGCGCCCTGGTCGCTGCCCACATGGCCGAGGCCCGGGCGAACTGGCCGACCGGGAACGGTGTGTCCGTGGACAGCGTGCTCGCGGCCGCCGCCCAGGCCATGGACGCCTTCGTCGAGGGCTACGAGCGGGCGCAGCGGCACGCCGTACGCCAGGAGGAAGCCGCCCGCCGGGAGTTCATCGACGACCTGCTGTACGGCCGCAGCGACCTGGGCCGGCTGGCCCAGCGCGCGGAGCGCTACGGGCTGCGCCTGTCGTACGAGCACGCGGTCGCCGTGGCGCGCGGCACGACCGCCTACGACGAGGGAGATCCGGCCCTCCGGGAGGTGGAACGCGCGCTGATCAGCCGTTTCGGTGACCGCAGCATCCTGCTCACCACCAAGGACGGACGGCTCGTGTGCATCGCCCCCGGCGACCAGGACGAGGTCCTCGCGTACTTCGCGAAGCAGGCGTTCGCCGCCACGGGCGGGGGACAGGTGGCGATCGGCCGCCCCCAGCCCGGCGCGGTCGGCGTCGTCCACTCGTACGAAGAGGCCCTCAACGCTCTCGACCTCGCCGAACGACTGGAACTCGACGAGCCCGTGCTGCGCGCCGCCGACCTCCTCGTCTACCCGGTCCTCACCCGCGACCGGCAGGCCATGGCCGACCTGGTGCACAGCGCTCTCGGTCCGCTGCGTCAGGCCCGCGGCGGGGCCCAGCCGCTCCTGGACACCCTCACCGCGTACTTCGATTCCGGTTGTGTGTCCGCGGAAGCGGCGCGGCGGCTGTCGCTGAGCGTGCGGGCCTTCACCTATCGCCTGGAGCGCATCCACAAGCTCACCGGCGCCGATCCGTCCGACCCGGTCCACCGCTACACGCTGCAGACAGCGGTGATCGGGGCCCGGTTGCTGGACTGGCCGGCGAAATCCTTCTGAGCGGTGACCCCCACCAGGACGCTTACGAGAGTCTGACGCGACCGCCGTTCCGCATCGGCGCACCCATCCCTCCGCCCACTCTGTTCACGTCCGCAGTCGCGGACTTTGCCGCACGTGCGGCGCGGAGAGAGATTGAGGAACGGACGTGAACATGCACAGCAGCCGCAGGGTCACCGGGCCGGGCCCAGGACACGGCGCATCCTGTTCGGCGGCGGGGCCCTCGCCATCGCCGGAGCGGCCACGGTGGCTGTCTCCCTGGCCTCGGCCGGCGGCAACACCGGCAACTCCACCGTCACCGGCTACCGCATGGACGAGCACGGCACGCTGAGCCTGACCGACGAGGTGGGCATCGCCACTCCGCCCTCCGCCAAGTCCCAGGGCGTGATCGACCTCGCCGTGACGCAGGACGAGAAGTTCGTCTACGTCCAGAACGCCGTCTCGGGCACCGTCGACGGCTTCCGCGTCGAGGCCGACGGCGCTCTCACCAAGGTCACCACGGCCGAGGGCCTGCCCGCCTTCGACGAGTCCGGCATGGAGGGCATCGCCGCGGTCTGACGAGGGCGGGGGCGTCAGGGCCTGTCCGTCGGACGGCCCACGAGGAACGCGACGAGCGTGCCGGCCAGCACTGCCCATGCCAGGGCCACCGCCCCGGCCTGTGACCAACCCGTCGCGGCGACGGCCACGGCCGCCACCACCCCGGCGGCCACGGCAGGCCCGCTCGTCGCGCACGCCCACTGCCGGCGGACGCTGCCCGGCTGGCGCAGCTCGCCGATCGCGGCCCTGATCATCAGCGCGGCGACCACGACGACCACGGGCAGCAGCGACCCGGCGCCGGTCACGAGGCCGGGCGGGCCACGTCAGCCGTCGCCCGTGGCGCCCGCGGGCCCAGGGCTGGTCCGCTGGTAGATGTCGGGGATGCCGTCGGCATCGTCATCACGCGTCTCCTCTTCCCACAGGCGGCGGTAGACCCCGTTGCGGCGCTTGACCAGCAGTGCCGCCAGAAACGCGGCGACGAGTGAGCCGAGCAGCACGGCGGCCTTGATGAGCTCGGCATCGGCCGGGTCGGGGAAGGCCAGTTCGCCGATCAGCAGGGCAACAGTGAAACCGATCCCGGCGAGCACCGCCAGGGCGAACACATCGGCCCAGGCCAGGTCGGGGTTGAGGCGGGCCCGGGTGAAACGCGCGGCCAGGTAGGTGCCCGCGAAGATGCCCAAGGTCTTGCCGGCGACCAGGCCCAGCACCACCCCGAGCGGCTCCGGCTGGGTGAACACCTCACCCAGCGACCCGGTGGAGACCGCGACGCCCGCGGCGAAGAGCGCGAAGAGCGGTACGGCCACTCCTGCCGACACCGGGTGCAGCAGATGAGAAGTCCGCTCGGCAGGGGACGCGTTCTCGCCCTTGTCGCGGGTGGTGCGCAGGATGAGGCCCATGGCCACCCCGGCGACGGTGGCGTGGACGCCCCCGTTGTACATCAGGGCCCAGGTGGCGATGCCGAGCGGCACGTACCACCACCAGCCGCGCACGCGGTACCGCTGGAGCACGTAGAAGACGACAAGACCGGCCAGGGCTCCGGCGAGGGCGACGAGGTTCAGATCACTGGTGAAGAAGACCGCGATGACGAGGATCGCACCGAGGTCGTCGACGACGGCCAGGGTGAGCAGGAAGGCGCGGAGCGCGGAGGGCAGGTGGGTGCTGAGGACGGCCAGGACCGCGAGGGCGAAGGCGATGTCGGTGGCCATGGGCACCGCCCAGCCCTCCAGGCCGCCCCCGCCGACGGTGGCGGTCGCCGCGTACACGGCGGCCGGCACCGCCATGCCGCACAGCGCGGCGACGACCGGCAGCGCGGCCGTGGCGGGCGTACGCAGCGAACCCACGACGAGCTCGCGTTTCAGCTCGATTCCCGCCACGAGGAAGAAGATGCTGAGCAACCCGTCGGCGGTCCAGTGCTCCACCGAAAGATCGAGACCGATTGCGCCGATGCCGAAGTGGAAGTCGCGGATCTCCTCATAGGTGCCGCCCCATGGGCTGTTCGCCCACACCAGCGCCACGACGGCCGCTGCCAGCAGGACCAGTCCGCCGGCGGTCTCCGTCCGCAGGGCCTGGGCCACCGCCGACCGCTCCGGCCACGGCAGAAGGCCGAGGAAGGTGGACCGCTCGCGCGGGGCAGCAGCCATCAAAAGGACCTCCGGGGCATCGGCATGAGGGCATACGCCCCTTCGACGCCGACCAGACTTCCCGGCACACCCCGCGTGCGGCGCCCGCTCCGGGCGGGCCTCTGACGCGTTGCGAACACCCTAACCGTCCGCTCCTGATCAGGCCAGATGCCGTTTCACTGTCTCCTCGCCGCCGGGCGACACAGACCCGCTGCGCGCACGACCGGCCCTGGGACCGCGACGGTGCCGTCGGCGTGCGCCTCGTGACGGCTCCGGCTGGGCACGTCTGTGACGCGTCTCGGGGGTAGCGATCTTCGCGATGTGGGTAAAACAGATGCAAAAGGCTCTTCCGTGCCCGTGCCGGTGAGAGGGGGCGCGCGATGGATCCATGGTTGATCTGGTTGATCATCGCGGCCGTGTTGGCTGTGGCGGAGATCCTCACCCTGACCGCCGCGCTGGGGATGCTGAGCGTGGCCGCGCTGGTCACGGCGGGTTCCGCCGCGGTCGGACCGCCGTTGCCTTTCCAGTTCCTGGTCTTCACCGCCGTGGCAACAGTGACCTTGCTGTTCGTGCGCCCCTTCGCGCTGCGCCACGTACTCCAGCCCCAAGCGGCACGGTTCGGCGTGGACGCACTGGTCGGCAAGGGCGCCTATGTCGTCTCGGAGGTGACGGGCCTGGGCGGCAGGGTTCGTATCGACGGTGAGGAGTGGACGGCCCGCTCCCTGGACGAGACGCTGGTGATTCCCGCCGGCAAGACCGTCGACGTCATAGAGATCAGTGGCGCCACCGCCATCGTCTACCCACGGGACTGATGACCATGGAAGCCTCGGCGTTCTTGATTGCCGGCCTGATCGTCGCGCTGTTCGCGGTTTTCACCGTGGTGCGGGCGGTCCGTATCGTTCCCCAGGCCCGTGCTCGTAACGTCGAGCGACTCGGCCGCTACCACCGGACCTTGAATCCCGGCCTCAATCTCGTCATCCCGTACATCGACCGGGTTCATCCGGTGATCGACCTTCGGGAACAGGTCGTCTCCTTCAAACCGCAGCCGGTCATCACCGAGGACAATCTGGTCGTCGAGATCGACACCGTCCTCTATTTCCAGGTCACCGATCCGCGAGCGGCCTTCTACGAGATCGCGAATTTCCTCCAGGCGGTCGAGCAGTTGACGGTCACCACGTTGCGCAATGTCGTGGGCTCCATGGACCTGGAGAAGACCCTCACCTCGCGCGACACCATCAACAGCCAGCTCCGCGGTGTTCTCGACGAGGCCACCGGCAAGTGGGGGCTGAGGGTCAACCGGGTGGAGATCAAGGCCATCGACCCCCCGCAGTCCATCAAGGACGCGATGCAGAAGCAGATGCGAGCCGAGCGGGACAAGCGAGCCGCCATCCTCGGCGCCGAAGGGCAGCGCCAGTCGCAGATTCTCACCGCCGAAGGCGACAAGCAGGCCGCCGTCCTGCGCGCGGAGGGCAACCGCACCGCCGCGATCCTCCAGGCCGAGGGCCAGTCCCGGGCCATCGACGAGGTGTTCCAGGCAGTGCACCGCAACGACCCCGACCCCAAGCTGCTCGCCTGGCAGTACCTCCAGACGCTGCCCCAACTGGCGCAGGGAGCGGGCAGCACGTTCTGGGTGATCCCCAGTGAGGTCACCTCCGCACTCCAGGGGGTGTCCCGCGCCTTCAGCGAGGCGCTGCCCCCGTCGCCGGCCACCCGCGAGAAGCCCACGGACGACATGGCTGCCCAGGCCGCCGACGACACGGCGCAGGCGGCACAAGCCGCTGCCGCGGCCCTCGCCGACGCGGCCAAGGCCGATCGCGTCAACCCCGAATCTCTCCCGTCCCAGTCGCCTGGCTGACAGCGGTCGGGGGTGTGACGCAGGGCCAGGGGAGGCCCACGGCCACCGGCCCCGGCCCCGGCCCCGGCCGGGGCCGGGGCCGGTCGGGGAGTCACGACATGCTGCTCTCCGTGCCGATCAGGTCGGTGACGGCCCGTATGCCGCCCTCGGAGAGAGCGGCGCGCTGCCTGTCCGCTCCGGTCCCGTTCTGGAGAAGCCGGTGGACCAGGGCCGTCACCTGCCGGGTCGCGCCGGACGCGTCCAGCGCCGGTGCGACGTACCGCAGGAGCTGGTACAGCACGTCGCCGGCCCGCAGCGGTCGGCCGCTCGGGCAGATCAGGGTATCGCTCAGACCGTGCCGTGCGGCATGCCACAGAGCGACCTGCAGAAGCTCCGGCGCGCAGTCGGGCACCGGCGCCCCGGCGGCCGTTTCCGCGATGGCGGTGTCCACGAGAGCGTGGGTCATGCCCGCGAGCATGACCGCGTCGTCCGCGCGCAGTTGAACGTCCAGGCACCGCACCTCGACGGTGGGGTAACGGGCCGACAGCCGGGCCTGCCAGTACAACTGCCCGCTGTCCGAGATCACACCGCTCTCCAGCAGTCGCGTCACGCGCAGGTCGTAGTCCTCGACGTCACGGAAGAACGGGGGCGCGCCGCTGACCGGCCAGCGGCCGAAGATCACGGTACGCCAGCTGGCGAAGCCGGTGTCGTGGCCGTCCCAGAGCGGGGAGTTCGCCGACATGGCCGTCAGGGTCGGCAGCCAGACCCGGACACGGTTCAGGACCTGCACACCCGTCTCGCGGCTGGGCACGGCCACGTGCACGTGCATGCCGTTGACCAGCTGCTCCGCCACCAGCTGCGGCGCCTGCGTGAGCATGGCCCGGTAACGGGCCTGGTCGGTGACGGCCACCGGGTGACGATGGCGCAGCGGAGGCGTCCCGCAGGCCGCGATCCGGCAGCCGTGCGCCTCCGCCGCCGCCCCCATGGCGTGCCGAAGCCGCAGCAGATGTCCCCCTGCCTCCTCCAATGTGCCGCACACCGGCGTGGCCACCTCGACCTGCGCCTGGAGCAGCTCGCACTGCACCTCCTGGTCGGCCACGAGATGCGCCAGACCCGCCGCGGCGCGCACCTTGTCGGCCAGGGGTACCGGAAGCCCGGTAACCGGGTCGAGGAGCAGGTACTCCTCTTCCACACCGATCGTCGTCATCGGTCACCCTCTGTTCTGCTCCGCCACCGGGACCGGATCGCGCGGCGTCGGCCGGACGCTGTCGGCCGGAAGCTCGCGCGTGCCCCGAGTGCCGCGGCCACGGCAAGACAAACCATGGCAAAACGCGATGATGCGGTGACTCGACGATGCCGGGTACTCGGTCCGCCGCGGAGACGGGCACGAGGCGCCCGGCTCGGGCAGACGTGAGGAGGTACGGGGATGGGACTGCGCAATCACGTGGTGGTGGTGACCGGAGCGTCCAGCGGAATCGGACGGGCCACGGCCGAGGCGTTCGCGCGCAAGGGCTGCGCCGTGGTGCTGGCCGCGCGCCGTGAGGAGGCGCTGGAGGCGACGGCCCGCGAGTGCGCGAAGCACCGCGGGGCACGGACCCTGGTCGTGCCGACCGACACGACGGACGCCAAGGCGGTCGAGGACCTGGCGCGGCGGGCCGTGGAGGAGTTCGGCCGCATCGACGTCTGGGTCAACAACGCGGCCGTCAACGCCTTCGGCCGCTTCGAGGACGTACCGCTGGAGGACTTCCGCAAGGTCCTGGACGTCAATGTCATGGGCTACGTGCACGGGGCCCGGGCGGCTCTGCGGGTGATGCGGGAGCAGGGCAGGGGCACGTTGATCAACATCGCGTCCATCGTGGGTGCCGTGGCGCAGCCGTACAGCCACCCGTACGGCATGTCCAAGCACGCCGTCCGCGGACTCGGCTCGAGCCTTCGGCAGCAGCTCCGGGTGGAGGGTGTCAAGGGCATCGAGGTGTGCACGGTGCTGCCGGCCACCATCGACACGCCGCATTTCCAGCAGGCGGCCAACTACACCGGGCGCAAGGTGGTGGCCATGCCGCCCGTGTACAGCCCCGAGCGCGTCGCCCGGGCAATCGTGCGACTCGTCGGCCGGCCGCGTCGCGAAGTGGTGGTCGGCCCCGCGGGCCGCGCTCTGGTACGCCAGTCCCGGATGGCACCCGGGCTCGCGGAGCGGGCCATGGCACGGCAGACGGACAAGACCCACCTGTCCCACGACGAGGAGGCCCCGGCCACGCACGGAGCGCTGCACGTACCGGCCGAGGGGGAGGGGGCGGTGCACGGCGGCTGGGGCGGCCGACGGCGCACCGCGCTGCGCCGCACGGCTGTCGCCGCCGCAGTGGCGGGAGCGGCCGTGGCCGCCGGACGGCGGGTGACGCACGGCCCGGCGGGCGCCTGACGGGCAGCGCGCGGGCACCGGGCGACGGGCTCACGTGCCCGTCGTGCCGCGGGGTACGGCTGGACCGCCCGCGGGGCAGTGCGCGGCCACCGTGTCCGGGCTCACGTGCCCGGGTCGTGGCCGCGCGCTGCCACCGGGGGCCGCCCGTCCTCAGCGGTCTTCCCGTCCCGGGCGGGCCCCGGGCGTCCTCATGACGTCGTTCCCGCCATGCCCTCTGCCCGGGCGTCCTCCCAGCCGGGAGCCTCATGTCGTCGTTCCCGCCATGCCGTCTGCCCGGGCCCCGCGCGCAGGTGCCGGAGCACGGACGGATTCGATGACGAACCCGCTGCGCACGCGTGCCGGAACTCGGGTCAGCGGGATGCAGTGACGAGGAACCCTTCCGCCCCGGACCGCGCGCTGCGCGATTCCCCCCAGGTCGGCATCTGCGACCCGCTACGCCTGTACGACGTCACGGCCGCGGGTTCGTGCGTTGCCACCGGGGGCGTGCGTCCTGACCACGGCGCCCGGCGACCGAGGCGCAGCGCGGGCACTGGCGCCGGACGCGGTCCGCCGCACCGCCGGACTCCGGGAAGGTGTCCTGCCAGGTGACGTGCGGGAAGCGGACCAGCCGGGAGCGGCTGAGGGACAGTCCGCAGACGGTCTGGTTCTGCCCCGGCTCCCAGGCGTGCACCTCGCCGGACGGCAGGCGGCGCCGGCCCTCCTCCTCGTCGGTCCACTGTCCGGACGCCGCGACGGCGTGCTGCTTGACGCGTGCCATGACGTGCGGTCCCGGATCAGCCGGCCGCGTGGTCGACGCGCAGCCGCACCTGCTCCTCCAGGCGCTGGAGGCTGGTGTCCAGGGCGTCGCGGACCGTGGTCTCGCCGGGGTCGTGGCTGTCGTCGAAGAACGACAGGTGCACCGTCACCTCACTGGCTCCGCCGCCGATCCCTGCGACCTGGAGCCAGCCCGTGTAACTGCCCTGGTCGCGGGTGCCCCATTCGAGCCGCATCTGGTCGCGCTGGGCTCGCAGCAGGGCGGAGGTGTCCTCGTCCGTGCGGTCCTCGTGCACGGTGACCGCGGGCAGCTCCCCGGCCCGGACGTGCAGGGCGTCCGGCAGCCAGGTGTCCAACTGGCCGATGTTCGCGGCCTGGTCGAAGACCTGCTCGGGCTGTGCGGGCATCGTGCGGGAACGTTCGTACTCGGTCATCGCGGCACCGACCTCGCTTCGGGTTGGTTCAGCGCACCGCGTTCCCGGCCCGCTCGGCCGTAATCCTCCGGGCCCGTTTGCCGCCGGTGCCGGTGGGGACCCGCTGACCATGAGCGCAATGGCACGTCGTCGGCCGATAGGGCAGAACCGGGTCCTGTGGCTGCTGGACCGCCTGGAGCGGGAGTCCCGGGCCGATGCGGTGATCGACTTGCTCCGCAGGGGCGTGCGGGCCCTGCCGCTGGGGCGCGGCCGGGATCTGCTGCACGGCAGGTGGCTGGGGCATCCGGTGCATCCGCTGATGGTGCAGGTGCCGATCGGCAGCTGGCTGTCGGCGGCCGTCCTGGACCTGCGGCCCGGCCGCTCCCGCGAGTCGGGGGTGCTGGTCGGCGTCGGCCTGGCCGCCGCCGCGCCCACGGCCCTGGCGGGCTGGGTCGACTGGGCGGACCTGCACCGTCAGCAGCAGCGCGTCGGGCTGGCGCACGCGCTGAGCAACTTCACGTCCGTCGGCCTGTACGCCGCCTCGCTCACGTGCCGCGTCAAGGGACGCGAAGCGGCGGGCCGGGCGTACGGCTTCCTGGGGCTGACGGTGGTCGGACTCGGCGGCATGCTGGGCGGCCACCTGGCCTACCGGCAGGCGTCCGGCGCCAACCACGCCGAAGAGGTTCCGCACCTCGTCACGGAGGGCTGGCACCGGATCGGCACCGTGGACGAGTTCCCGGCCGGTCAGCCGGTGCGGCGCGGCGTGGACGACGTGCCGGTGCTGGTGGTGCGCGAACCCGGCGGGGCGATCCACGCGCTGGCCGAGCGGTGCAGCCACCTCGCGGGACCGCTCTCCGAGGGCACCGTCGCCGACGGATGCGTCCAGTGTCCGTGGCACGGCAGCGTCTTCCGTCTCTCCGACGGCTGGAACGTACGCGGCCCGGCCACCGCTCCTCAGCCCGCCTTCGAAACCCGGATCACCGACGGCCATGTCGAGGTGCGCTTGCGCCACCAGGACGAGGGAGACCATGAGGGGAACGACCGGGAACTGGTCGGGCAGGGGAGCGGAACACGACCGGGGGGTGCCCGTGGACACGGCGATGCCGACTGACAGCCGCCTCGCACGGCGGTTCCAGGAGCTCTTCCACCGCACCCGACGGAACTATGCGGCAGGGCACGACCGGCCGTTGGGCGGTTATCTCGTGGCCATGGCGGGCTTCGCGGCGTACGCGGCGGCCTGGACCACGGCGGTACGGCGCCTCGGGCGCCCGCTGCCCGAGCGGCCCGAGCCGTGGGACGTGGTGCTGACCTCGGTGGCCACCTTCCGGCTCAGCCGGCTGCTGAGCAAGGCATCGGTGACCAGCCCGCTGCGGGCCCCCTTCACGAGGTACGTCGGCCCGCAGGGCCCCGCCGAACTGCACGAGGAGGCGCGCCCCGAGCAGGGCAAGCACACCGTCGGCGAGCTCGCGACCTGCCCGTTCTGCATGAGCGTCTGGGTGGCCACGACCCTGACCGCCGGCCGGCTCCTGTGGCCCCGCCCGACCCGCACCGCCATGGGCACGCTCACGGCCCTGGCCGGTGCGGACGCGCTGCAACTCGCGTACAGCGCGCTGGTGAAGGCGGTGGAGGCGCCAGAGGAGCAGACATGATGCCGGGCCAATTTTTGCAGAGCCTGCATCTTTGCGTACCATGCAATCATGACGGAGGGGAACCCGGCGGGCGTCGGGCTGCGTGAGCGCAAGAAGCGGGCGACCCGCGCCGCCCTGGTGGCGGCCGCCGTGCGTCTGGCGGCGGAGCACGGGGCGGAGAACGTCACCGTCGACGCGATCAGTGAGGCAGCCGGGGTGTCCGCGCGGACGTTCTTCAACTACTTCGACTCCCGTGACGACGTCTTCGTCATGATCGGCGCCGACGCGAGTGCGAGGGTCCGGCACGCCGTACTGGCGGCGCCCGCCGAGATGTCCCCGCTGGAGGCGCTGCGCGACGCCATGGCGGCCGAGCTGGCGGAAATCGAGCAGCAGCAGGACCTGTGGCGCCTGCATTCCGAGGTGCTGCGCCGCTCACCGCACCTGCTCGCGCGCAGTCTCGGCGCCCATATGGCCGATGAACTCGCCCTGGCCGAAGCGCTCGCCGAGCGCATCGGCACCGGCTCGCCGCTCTTCTCCGAGGACCGTGCGGGGCCCGGGTCGCCGGACGACGAACACCGGAGGCGGGCGCTGGGCCTGTATCCGCGTCTGCTCGCCGCTGTCGGCATCGCGGCCGTCCGGGTCGCCGTCGAGCACTGGTGCGTCCGGCAGGACGAACTCGCCTTCGTGGACGTCTTCCGGGAGACGTTCGAGCATCTGGCAGCGGGGCTTCCGGCCCCGTCACCGGCGGGACCGACCGGTCCGGCGGGCCGGTAGGCAGCCGTCGCTCATCGCTCCGGGACCCATGTCCGTCCCGGCCCCTTCTCCAAGAGCCCCACCTTTTCGGACGGTTCGCGCGCCCGCGGTCGTGTGCTGCGCGAGTCGCCCGCCGTCAACACCGTGAAAGAGACGATGTGAATTCTTCAGCGGCGCCCGTAGCGGCGTCACCGTCCGCCATGTCCGACCGGCAGATACTCCAGGCCATGTCGGGGCTGATGGCGGGCATGTTCGTCGCCATCCTGGCCGGCACCGTGGTGTCCAACGCGCTGCCCCGGATCATCGCCGACCTCGGGGCCAGCCAGTCCTCCTACACCTGGGTCGTCACCGCCGAGCTGCTGGCCATGACGGCGACGGTGCCCCTGTGGGGCAAGCTGTCCGACCTCTACAACAAGAAGCTGCTGCTCCAGCTCTCCCTGGGCCTGTTCGTCGTCGGCTCGCTGCTGGCGGGCTTCTCCCACGATGTGGAGCTGCTCATCTTCAGCCGTGTGGCCCAGGGCATCGGTGCCGGTGGTCTCACGGCACTGGCGCAGGTCGTGATGGCGGCGATCATCCCGCCGCGCAGGCTGGGCAAGTACGCGGGAATCTTCGGTGCCGTGTTCGCCGTGGGCACCGTGGCCGGTCCGCTGATCGGCGGCGTCCTGGTGGACACCTCGTGGCTCGGCTGGCGCTGGTGCTTCTTCATCGGCGTGCCCTTCGCCCTGCTCGCCATCGCCCTGCTCCAGCGCACGCTGCACCTGCCCACCGTCCGCCGCGAGGCGAAGATCGACTACCTGGGTGCCTTCCTGATCGTCGCGGGTGTCTGCGCGCTGCTGATCTGGGTCACGCTCGCCGGGAACGAGTTCGACTGGGCGTCGTGGCAGACCGCCGCGCTGACCGGCGGGGGAGTGGTGCTGCTCGTCCTCGCGGTCGTCGTCGAGGCGAAGGTCGCCGAGCCGGTCATTCCGCTCGGCATCTTCCGCAACCGCACCGTGGCGCTGACCACCGTCGCCAGCCTCCTCGTCGGTGTGGCCATGTTCGGCGGCACGGTCTTCCTGTCGCAGTACTTCCAGGTCTCCCTCGGCAAGTCCCCGACGATCGCGGGCCTGATGAGCCTGCCCATGATCCTCGGCCTGCTGGTCTCCTCCACCGTCGCGGGGCAGGTCATCAGTGCGACCGGCCGGTGGAAGGTGTACCTCGTCGTAGGCGCCGTCACCATGACCGTCGGTCTCGGGCTGCTCTCCACGATCGGGACGGACACCCACTTCGGTCTCCTCAGCGTCTACATGGCCGTCATGGGCATCGGTGTCGGCATGCTGATGCAGAACCTGGTGCTGGCCGCGCAGAACGACGTCCCGGCGGCCGAACTGGGCGCCGCGACCTCGGTGTTGTCCTTCTTCCGCAGCATGGGCGGCACCATCGGGACCAGCGTGCTCGGCGCCATCCTGGCCAACCGCGTCACCTCCGAGACGGCCAAGAGCCTGAAGGACGCGGGCGGTGCCGTCGAGGGCTCAGGCCAGGCCGGGCACGGGGGAGTGCCCGACATGACCGCCCTGCCGGCGCCGATGCGGGAGATCGTGGAGCACGCCTACGGGGTCGCCACCGCCGAACTCTTCCTCGTCGCCACCCCGTTCGCCGCGCTCGCGCTGATCGCCGTGCTGTTCATCAAGGAGAAGCCGCTGAAGAACACCAGCGGCATGGAGCGGCTCTCCGAGGAGTCGGCGGACGCCGGCAGGAAGGTCGCGGGCGGCTCCCTCCCGCGCATCGATGCCGACGCCTGACGGAGAACCAGGGCCGCCGGCAGGGGCACGTGTCCCTTCCGGCGGCCTGTCGCGGCTCAGGCCACGGCGGGGGTGTAGTGGGAGGCGTCGTCACCTTCGAGGACGTGGCTGAGGGTGCCGTCGACACCGGCGGGGACGTCCCCCGCGACGGTCACCCGGTGCAGCAGGCGCGGTAGGTCGCCGTAGTCGTCGGGGGCGTAGTGCTGGGTGATGCGATTGTCGAACAGGACGACGTCGCCCGGCGTCCAGGCCACGCGCACGATGTTCTCCGGGCGGGTGACGTACGACTGGAAGATGCGCAGCAGGTCACGGGAGTCGGACGGGCCGAGACCGACGATGCTCTGGGCGAAGCCGCCGATGAACAGCCCACGCTCCCCGGTCTCGGGGTGGACGCGGACGACCGGGTGGACGGTGCGGTACTTGCGCGAGACGAACCGCTTGCGGTACTCGGCCGCCTTTTCGCTCTTGGGTGCCGCGTAGTCGTAGGCGTTGGTGTGCACGGCCCACAGCCGGTCCGCCAGCTCGCGCAGCGGCTCGGGCAGATCCCGGTACGCGGCGGCCGAGTTGGCGATGAGGGTGTTGCCGCCATAGGGCGGGACCACGATGCTGCGCAGCGTGGACGCCTTCGGGGGCGTACGGACGAAGGTGACGTCCGTGTGCCACACGTTGGAGCGGATGCCCTCGTCGGCGTCGACGGGCAGGATCTGCGGCTGCCCGTCCACGGAGGGCACGGTGGGGTGGGCGGCGGTGAGCTCGCCGAAGAGGGAGGCGAAGCGGAGCTGGCCCGCGTCGTCGAGGTGCTGATCGCGGAAGACGAGCGCCTTGTGCTCCACAAGCGCGGAGTTGATCTCGGAGACGAGGGCGGGTTCGAGGTTGCCGGAGAGATCCACACCGAGGATCTCGGCGCCGATACGGCCGCCGATCCTGCGGACGTCGAAGCCGGTGCTGGTGGTCATGTGCGGGGTCCTTTCAGTGCTGCCGACTCACTCCGGAACGTCTGCGGGGAATTCAGTCGACTACGGGAACGCAGCGCCCGGCACACGGAACAGCCGTGGTGGTCGCTTGCGGAAGAGAGCGGGGAGAAAAGCGTGCCCCGAATTGCTCACAGGAACGAGAATCACAGCGCGAATCCGCCTGGTCAACGCCGATCGGGCGGGCGACATAAGAGTGAAGTGCGCTGTTCACAATGGCCGCCGAGCCGGTCCGTCGATGGTCAGACGGGGAGTATGAACGGAGGGTGCGTACCGTTGAGGAAGTAATCTCCGACATCGCGGAGCCGATGCGCTACGGGTTCGTACAGGGTGTGGGTCCGTGCATTGCGCCAGAAGCGGTCGAAGCCCAGCCGCGAGGACGCGGAGCGGGCACCGATGATGTCGAGGGCACGGGCGGTGGACTCCTGCACGGCCCTGGACGCGGCGGCTCCGGCCATGGCGACGAGGACGGAGATCTCCGCGTACTCGTCGTAGCCGAGGTCCTCACCACGGGCCAGCCCGCCGTGCACGGCGTCCCGTGCCTGGTCGGCGAGGGCGGACGCGGAGCGGGTGAGCACGGTGAGTTCCCCGTAGGCGGTCAGCACCTGCGGGTCCTGGGGCGAGCCGACCGGCCAGTCCGGGTGCCAGTGGGACTGGCCGGCCCTGCTGTACTCACGGGCCTCGGCGAGCACTCCCTCCGCCATGCCGAGCCGGAGTTGCACCGACAGGCGACGCCCGACCGGCGACACCAGAGCAGTCAGGGGTGACAGAACGTCCTCGTCCGTGGCCAGCGAGCCCAGCACGTCGTCGGCGGTGATGGGCACAGCGTCGAACTCCACGCTGCCGCCGGCCGCGAGCCGTTGCCCGAAGGGGTCGGCGTCACCGTCGATCACCACGCCCGGAAGGGCGGGATCCACCACGACGGCGCATGGTTCGCCCGTGTCGGCCCGCACCGCCCGCACGGCGAGGCGGTCGGCGACCAGGACGCCGGCGGCAAAGCTCTGACGGCCGGTCAGCGTAAAACCCTGCCCGTCGCGGGCGAGTGATCCCCGCCCGTCCCTGGCAAGTGTCAGAGCCGGTTCCTGACGTGCCAGACCACCACCCCAACACCATTCCTCCGCCGCGGACCGCCGTTCCAGCCGGGCGGCGAGAGCCGGCTCGGTGGCCGTCATCGGCCTGACCCTGTGAGGGCGGGCCCGAGCAGGTTCACCGTCTTGACGGTGACGAACTGAGGGCCGAACGGGATGCCGAGGCCGAGCGTCGGGTAGAGGGCGCCGATGTTGAACCAGAACAGCAGCTGCACCAGCAGGGGGGTGGACCGGAAGATCCACACGTAGCCCCAACTCAGGCTACTGAGAACGGGGTTGGCGGACAGCCGCATCACGGCCAGCGGAATGCCGAGCAGGAAACCGAGCACCATCACCACCCCGGTCAGCCACAGGGTGAGCAGCAGCCCGTCGAGTACGGCGGCACTGGTGAAGTGCCGGCCGACCACCTCCCACTGGAAGGCACGGTTGCGGACGACGGAGTTGACCAGCATGGCGAAGAGCAGCAACGCGACGGCGGCGGACAGCAGGCGGCCGATGTGGCGGCGCGGCACGATACGCGGAAGGTCATCGGTCTTCGCACCCCCTGTGGCCGGCGCAGATGCGTGAAGGGATGCGGTGAGGTCGGACGGCGAGACCATCAGAAGGCTCTCCAGGGAGGGAAGCACGGCGTGGACACGGGACCGGAGCCCGGCTCGGGCGTCATCACGCTCGCCGCGTCCCTCAACGCGGTGCCCTCGATCGTATGGGGCTGACGCACACAGGTGTCAACCACACGCAGAAGCCATCAACTCCCGTCCGCCATCGGGGCCGTGGTTGACGGAACCTGAGTTGTCCTGCTCAAGTAGTCGCATGAACGCCGAGCAGCGCCTGGTCACCCGTGGCCACATCGACTTCGGTCGAGTGTGGTCCGCGGCGTGTTGCGCCTGACGCGGCAGCGGGCCGTCTGACCGGCCCTTCCCTCCCTCGGTGTCCCCGTCGCGGGCCGAGTCTCCTTCCTGACACGCGCTGCCGCCGCACCACCTCGTCCGGGGCCCGCACCCCGGCGTCATCACACCTGCTCTTCACCCGCACCATCGCCCTGCCCTGAGGTGCCGTCAGACCGACCGCGCCGAGGGCCGCCCCGCCGTGCCCCCGTGCCTTCGTGCCTTCGCGCCCGAACTCGGCACGGCCCCATAGGACTTGAGGAAAGGCCATACCCATGCCCGTGGAGTTCCTCGGCATCGCCGCCACCAACGACGGATCCGAAACCACCCCGCGCTCCGGCGCCGCCTTCGACAAGGAGTACACCCTCCGGCTCGCCCGGGCGCACGAGGACCACGGCTGGGACCGGGTGCTGTTCGCCTACGGCTCCGGATCACCGGATCCGGCACCGGCCGCCGCGTACATCGCGAGCCGGCTGGACCGTCTCCAGATCCTCCTCGCCCACCGGCCCAACGTCTCGTACCCGACCTTCGCCGCCAAGACCTTCGCGACCCTCGACCAGATCAGCGAGGGCCGCCTGACCGTGCACTTCATCACCGGCGGCAACGACCACGAGCAGGGCCGCGAGGGCGACACCCTCAGCAAGGACGAGCGTTACGCACGCACCCGCGAGTACATCCGGATCGTCAAGGAGATCTGGACGACGCACGAGCCCTTCGACCACGAGGGCGAGCACTACCGCTTCCACGATTTCGTCAGCGACGTCTTCCCGGTCCAGCGGCCCCGCCCGAACGTGTCGTTCGGCGGCTCGTCGCCCGCCGCGTACGCCGCCGGGGGTGCCGAGGCCGACGTCTACTGCCTCTGGGGCGAGCCGCTGGAGAAGACCGCCGAGCAGATCGAGGCCGTGAAGGCCGCGGCGAAGGCGGCGGGCCGCACCGACGTCCCGCGCATCCAGGTCGCCTTCCGGCCGATCATCGCCCCGACCGAGGAACTGGCCTGGGAGAAGGCCCACCGCACGGTCGGCGCCATCCGGGAACAGGGCGCGGCAGGCCTCAAGCGGCGCCACCGTACCGACGCCCCGCAGAACGCCGGCTCGCAGCGACTGATCGCCATCGCCGAGGCGGGGGAGCGCTACGACCGCGCCCTGTGGACCCCGACGGCCGCGGCGACCGGCGGCGCGGGCAACTCCAACGCCCTGGTCGGCACCCCGGAGACGGTCGCCCAGGCGCTGCTCGACTACTACGACCTCGGCGTCGACATCCTCTCCGCCCGCGGCTACGACCTGCTCGGCGACGCCATCGACTTCGGCCGGTTCGTGATTCCCCTCGTCCGCGAGGAGGTCGCCAAGCGTGACGCCGAGCGCGCGGCCAGGGGGACGCAGACCCTCACGGCGGTGAACGGGTGACCTCCGTACCGGAACTGACGTTCATCCACGTCCCGGTCTCCGACCCCCGCGTCGAACCGTTGCTGACCGAACTGGGCCAGGAGTACTCCAGGCGCTACGGCAGGGACGCGCACGCCGAGATCGCCCGCTACCCCGACGACGAGTTCACCGAACCGCACGGCGGTCTGCTCCTGCTGCTCCTGGAACGCGGCGAGCCCGTCGCGGGCGGCGCCTTCCGCCTGTACGACCTGGCAACGGCCGAGCTGATGGGGGTCCCCCCGGACGGAGTCTGGGGGAGGATCTGGACCCACTCCGCCCGCCGGCGGCGCGGTCTGGCCCGGCGCGTCGTCGCCGAGCTGGAGCGCGAGGCGGCCCTCCGCGGCTACCGGCGGATCTTTCTCACGACCGGCCCGCGCCAGCCCGAGGCCCGTGCGCTGTATCTGGCCACCGGCTACACCCCGCTGTTCGACACGGAGGCCGACCCGGAGTCCATCGGGCCGCTGCCGTTCGAGAAACACCTCGGAGAGGCCCTCAACCAGTGAACCTACGCATGATAAGAACCCATCCTCGCGGCACCGCCGCCCTCGCGCTGTTGCCCGCCCTGGCGCTGACGGCCTGCGGCACCGGCGGCACTGCCGGGACCGGTCCGGTGGGCGCGCAGTCTCCCGCACCGACCACCGACCCGGTCGCCGCCGTACGCAAGGTGGACTCCGTCGCCGCCCTGCTGCCCGCCGACGTCCGCAGGTCGGGCACGCTGCGGATCGGCAGCTCCGTCGGGTCCCCGCCCGGGGCCTACTACCCGGACGGGAGCGGCAAGCCACCCGTGGGCCAGGACATCGACRTCACCGACGCGGTGGCGAAGGTCCTCGGCGTGAAGGCGGTGCGGCAGGACGCCTCGTTCGAAACGATCCTGCCCGCCCTCGGCAGCGGCAAGTACGACGTCGGCACCGGCAACTTCGGCGTCACCACCCAGCGCCTGAAGACCGTCGACTTCGTCACCTACATCAACGACGGCCAGGGCTTCGCGGTGAAGAAGGGCAACACCACGCTCAAGAAGAAGGTCACCGACCTGACCCAGCTGTGCGGCCTGACCATCGGCACCGGCGCCGGCACCACCTTCGAGACGACTCTCACCGCGCAGAAAGGCGTGTGTGCGAAGGCCGGCAAGAAGCCGTACGAGGTGAAGGTCTACTCGGAGAACGGCGCGACGCTCACCGCGCTCCAGCAGGGCCGCATCGACGTGATCATGTCGACCATCAACGGCCTGCGCCACCAGGCGACCCAGCCCGCGGCGCAGACCACCTTCCTCGGCGAGTACCACCGCCTCGACGTCGGCTTCGCCTTCAGGAAGGGCTCCCCGCTCACCAAGGCGTTCCAGGCGGCCGTCAACGAGCTGATCGAGGACGGCACCTACGCCCGGATCCTCGACAAGTGGGGCACCACCGCCTCCGCGATCGACGCCTCGCAGATCAATCCGCCCGAGCACAGGTGACCCATGAGCAGCGACACCATCACAGAACCGGCCCCCGGAGCGGTCGAGGACCCGGCCGAGCCGAAGGTCGTACCCGCCCGCCACTACGCCCGCTGGGCCGCAGGCGCCGCCGTGGTCGTGCTGCTCGCCCAGTTCGTCCACGGCCTGGCCACCAACCCCGTCTGGGAGTGGCACGTCTTCCGCGACTACGTCTTCTCCGAGACGATCGTCCAGGCGGTGTGGGTGACCCTCCAGCTCACCGCCTACGCCACCGTCCTCGGCTTCCTCCTCGGCACCGTGCTCGCCTTCATGCGGCTGTCGCGCAGCCCGGTGCTCTCCACCGTCGCCTGGACCTACATCTGGATCTTCCGGTCCATCCCGATGATCGTCCAGCTGGTGTTCTGGTTCAACCTCAGCGCCCTGTACCGGGAGTTGGGCGTCGGCATCCCGTTCGGCCCGGTGTTCTGGTCCGTCGACAGCAACACGCTCATCGGTACCATCGGCGCCGCCGTCATCGGGCTGACCCTGCACCAGGCCGCCTACGCGGCCGAGATCGTCCGCGGCGGTGTCATCGCCGTCGACCACGGGCAACTGGAGGCCGCAGCCGCGCTCGGCATCCCCCGGCTGCGGCAGATCCGCCGGATCGTGCTCCCGCAGGCCATGCGCGCCATTCTGCCCACCGCCGGCAACGAGATCATCGGCCTGCTCAAGGGCACCTCGGTGGTTTACGTGATGTCCATCGGCGAGCTCTTCTACCAGGTGCAGGTGATCTACGGCCGCAACGGCCGGGTGATCCCGCTGCTGCTGGTCGCCACCGCCTGGTACGTCGTACTGACCTCCCTGCTGTCGGTCGCCCAGTACTACGTGGAACGCCGCTATGCCCGGGGCGCCGACCGCATCCCGCCGCCCACCCCGCTCCAGCGCGCCCGGTGCTTCGTGACGAAGGAGAGCACATGAGTGCCGTCATGGTCGACGTCCACGGCGTCCACAAGAACTTCGGCCCCCTGGAGGTGCTGCGCGGCGTCGACCTGAGGGTCCGCGTCGGCGAGGTCACCGTGGTCCTCGGCCCGTCCGGCTCCGGGAAGTCCACGCTGCTGCGCACCATCAACCACCTGGAGAAGGTCGACCGCGGCTGGATCAGCATCGACGGCGAACTCATCGGATACCGACGGTCCGGGAACAAGCTGCACGAGCTCAAGGAGAAGGACGTCCTGAAGCAGCGGACCCACATCGGGTTCGTGTTCCAGAACTTCAACCTCTTCCCGCACCTGACCGTCCTGGAGAACCTCGTGGAGGCCCCCGTCTCCGCACTGCGCCGCCCGCGCAAGGAGGCGGAGCAGACCGCCCGCCGGCTGCTGGAGCGGGTCGGGCTCGCCGACAAGACCGGTGCCTATCCCCGGCAGTTGTCCGGCGGCCAGCAGCAGCGCGTCGCCATCGCCCGCGCACTCGCCCTCGAACCCAAGGTGCTGCTCTTCGACGAACCCACCTCGGCGCTCGACCCGGAACTGGTCGGCGAGGTCCTCGACGTCATCAAGGACCTGGCCCGCACCGGCACCACCATGATCGTCGTGACCCACGAGATCGGCTTCGCCCGGGAGGTCGCCGACACCGTGGTGTTCATGGACGGCGGAGCCGTCGTGGAGCAGGGCCCGCCCTCGGCCGTACTCGACGCCCCGCGGCACGAGCGCACCCGCGCCTTCCTCTCCAAGGTCCTCTGATCGCCCACCGCCCACCGCCTGACGCACACAAGGAGCACCACCGTGGCCACCCTCGTCGCCCGCCGCACCACCGCCGCAGCGCTCGGACTCGCCGGCGCCCTCGTCCTCGCCGCCTGCGCCAACCCCACCGACGGCGGCACGACCGAGGTGGCGGCCACACCCGGCAGCAAGACGAAGATCAACATCAGCCCCGACCAGAACCGCGTCACCACCGGCAAGGTCGGCTCGATAGCCGCCGAAGTCCCGGAGCGCATCCGCAGGAGAGGCACCCTGGAACTGGTCGCCTCGTCCGGCTCCGCCGCGCCGCTGACCTTCTACGCCACCGACAACAAGACCGTCATCGGCGTCGAGCCCGACATCGCCCACCTGGTCGCCGACGTCCTCGGACTGAAGGCGCACATCAACACCGTGTCGTGGGAGAACATCTTCGTCGGCCTCGACAGCGCCAAGTACGACGCCGGCTTCAGCAACATCACCGTCACCGAGGAACGCAAGGAGAAGTACGACTTCGCCACCTACCGCGAGGACAACCTGGCCTTCGAGGCGAGGAAGGGCAGCGGCCTGAAGGTCACCGGGCCGAAGGACGTGGCGGGCAGGACCGTCGCCGTGGGCAGCGGCACCAACCAGGAGAAACTGCTGGTCGAGTGGTCCGCGGAGAACAAGAAGGCCGGCCGGAAGCCGGTGGACGTCAAGTACTACCAGAGCGACAGCGACACCTACCTCGCTCTCCAGTCCGGCCGGATCGACCTCTACCTCGGCCCCAACCCGACCGCCGCCTACCACGCGGCCACCACCGGCAGGACGGAGATCGTCGGCACGTACTCGGGCGCCGGCGCCCGGCTCCAGGGCCGCATCGCGGCGACCACGAAGAAGGACAGCGGACTCGCCCAGCCGCTCGCCGACGCGCTGAACCACGTCATCGACAACGGCACCTACGCGAAGGTGCTGAAGCGCTGGGGCCTGTCCGGCGAGGCCGTGGCCAGGTCGGAGATCAACCCGCCAGGCCTGCCGAAGACCGGCAGCTAGGCGTCCGTCGGCCCGCACTCCCGTCCACTGACCGCTGAGGAGCACCCGACCATGTCCGGCATCCCTCTCGGGGTCCTCGACCTCGTCCCCGTCCCGTCCGGCTCCACCGCCGCCGAGGCGCTGCACAACACCATCGACCTCGCGCGGCAGACCGAGCGGTTCGGCTACAGCCGTTACTGGTTCGCCGAGCACCACCTCAACCCGGGCGTGGCCGGTACCTCTCCCGCCGTCCTGCTGGCCCTGACCGCCGCGGCGACCTCCACGATCAGGCTCGGCTCCGGCGCCGTCCAACTCGGCCATCGCACGGCCCTGTCCACCGTCGAGGAGTTCGGCCTGATCGACGCCCTGCACCCCGGGCGACTCGACCTGGGCCTCGGCCGCTCCGGCGGACGTCCCGCCGGACAGACCGCAGCATCCCGCCCGACCACCACCCCCGTCGTCGACGGACGCACCCCCAACGGCCTGAAGATCCCGCCCCGGTTCTCGCCCGACCACCTGCGGGACTCACCGCGACTCAGTCTCCAGCAGCAACTGCTGCGGCAACCGGGCGCCCGTCACCAGGACTACGGCGAGCAGATCGGCGACATCCTCGCGTTGCTGCGCGGCGACTACCGCTCGGCGGACGGGCTCGAAGCGCACGCCGTCCCCGGCGAAGGCGCCGACGTGCAGGTGTGGATCCTCGGCAGCAGCGGCGGAGAGAGCGCCGACGTCGCGGGCCGCAACGGTCTGCGCTTCGCCGCGAACTACCACGTCAGCCCCGCCACCGTACTGGAGGCAGCCGAGGGATACCGGGCCGCGTTCCAGCCGTCCGAACACCTCGACAAGCCCTACGTCAGCGTCTCCGCCGATGTCGTCGTCGCCGAGGACGACGACACCGCCCGCGAACTGGCCACCGGCTACGGCCCGTGGGTCCGCAGCATCCGCACCGCCGAGGGCGCGATCCCCTTCCCGACCCCCGAACAGGCCCGGGCCCACGACTGGACCGAGCAGGACCGGGCCCTGGTCGCCGACCGCGTCGACACCCAGTTCGTCGGCTCGCCCGGACGCGTCGCCGACCAGCTCGAACAACTGTGGGAGGCCACTGGCGCCGACGAACTGCTCGTCACCACCATCACCCACGGCCACGCCGACCGGGTGCGCTCGTACCGGCTCCTCGCAGAGGAATGGCAGCGCCGATGAGCCGCTCGCGGCCCGGCCCCGTTCCCGTCGGCCGGGACGGGGCCGGGCCGCGAAGCGGCGTCACAGGGCGCCCACGCCCAGCACCTCGATCTCATGGCCGACGGGTGACGGCGGATGCGGTCACAACCTGACCGCATCCCGTGCGACGGTGATCGGGCAAGCCGCCCGGACCTCTCGAACCACGGGTCGGCACACGACTCGAAGGCCGAGGTGCTCCGTTGACCGTTCTCGATGCCCGGGCGCTCAACCGCGCCACCCTCGCGCGGCAGTTGCTCCTCGACCGCGCCGACCTGCCGGTGCTCGACGCCGTCGCCCACCTGTGCGGTCTCCAGGCGCAGGAACCGCAGGAACCGTTCATCGGGCTCTGGTCCCGGCTGCGGGCGTTCGAACCGACGGTGCTGTCGGACCTGCTGACCGGGCGGCGTGTGGTGCGGACCCATCTCATGCGCCGCACCGTCCACCTCGTGACCGCCGACGACCTATTGGCCTGGCGGGCCCGCCACGACGCGATGCTGCGCCAGCGGGTGCTCGGGACGTACCGCCGCGAGCTGGAGGGAGTGGACCTCGGCGAACTCGCGGCGGCGGGGCGGGAGGTCATGGCTGATGGCGAACCCCGCTCGATGGGCGACCTCGCGCGAGCCGTCGCCGGCCGCTGGCCGGCGGCCGGAACCCGGCCACTGGGCGAGATGCTGGTCGCCGGCCTGCTCCCCATGGTGCAGCTGCCGCCGCGCGGGCTGTGGCGCACGACGGCGGGGGTGCGCTACGCCCTGGTCTCCTCCTGGCTGGGGCGCGAGATCGACCCGCCGGTCCCGGACGACGCCGACCCCGTGGGGCAGACGCTGGTACGGCGTTACCTGGCCGCGTTCGGACCCGCAGCCTCGGCCGACCTGCGCGCCTGGTGCGGCCTGGCGGGACTGCCGGCCGCGGTCTCCGCCCTGCGCGAGGAACTGGTCGCCTTCCGCGACGAGCGCGGCCGGGAACTCCTGGACCTCCCCGAC